>NZ_SMME01000253.1 GCF_009711465.1 Parendozoicomonas verongulae
TTCGATCTCCTTGTCATCGCAAGGCGTGTTCGCCCGCCCTCTGGCCGCCCGAGTGCGCAGCCGGATAAAAATGTCCCGTGCCGCTCTCAGGTTGTTCATGCCCCCCATAATCTGGAGTAACCTGCCCAGAGCCAGCTCGATATCCTTGTCATCACAGGGGGTATTTGCCTGTCCCCCCGCCGCTCGGGTACGCAGCTGGGTAAAGATCTCCAGTGCCGCTCTCAGGTTGTTCGAGCCTCCCATAAGCTGATGGTGTCTCCCCAGAGCCAGTTCAATGTCCTTGTCATTACAGGGAGTGTTCACCTGTCCTCTGGCCGACTGAGTGCGCAGCCGGGTAAAAATGTCCCGGGCCGCTCTCAGGTTTTTCATGTCCCCCATAATCTGAAGTAACCTACCCAGAGCCAGTTCGATCTCCTTGTC
>NZ_SMME01000623.1 GCF_009711465.1 Parendozoicomonas verongulae
ACCAGAGCTCGGGCCGTTACTACCAGAGCTACCCTTGCCCGGAGTTAGCAATTCTGTCAGTTCATCTTGCCGTCTTGCTTGTTCAAGGAAATAAACAGTTCCACGACCAACCCCTTCTTGCAGCAACAATCCTTGCTCTGTCAGTTTTGCAAACAGCCGTGTCAGGTCGTGGGGATGAATATCCATGATCTGCATCATGCGCCCATGATCAATGGTTCTGTCTGCATAAGCCGTCACCAGCACAAGTCTTTCGTCTCTGGTTAGCTTGTCAAAGCGGTTACCAAGCTCTCTTTGTAGCTCATTGACTGCAGAGTCAGGAAGCAAACTGACCATATGCATCTCAAGCACAGTTTGCTCCGAGGGATCCAGCTTTTCCTGAATAAGTGGCTTTCTCCAGTGGAGGTCATCCCATCCTTGAAAAATTTTAGGGACTCCGGAGCCTGCTTGTTCACCCAATCCTACGAAGCGAAACATTTTATGCAGGTTGCGGTTCCGACAGTCACTCTCTCCTCCGAGAACAGCGATCTCTTGTGGAACACGCATCAGCCCTGGGTTTCGGAAGAAAAACATGTCCTGACGCTTTATAACTAACACAGAGGCACGGTTGCTGTAGTCAGCGTGCACCAGACAGTTCACAAAAGCCTCGCGCAGTGCCTTATGAACGGGTGTATCATCTTCTCGGGTCTCCCCTTTCAGAACAAAGGGGACTTTAAGATCTGCGGTCAGCTTTCCTATGACTTGTAAGAAAAAATCAAATAAGTTGCCTGACCAGCGACCATCCAGGGTTAAGCGGTCTGCCCAGCGCTCTTCCGCATCCCTTTGCTCCTGATAATCAAGCATGTAATAGGAAAAAGCCTCGTGGATAGAAGGCAGTTTTCCAAACATCAAAAGTCCGGCACGGCTCAAGCCGCTGATGTCTTTTTCCCGATCCTTTCCCCAGCCTCCGATAGTACGAAGAAACTCTTCATCTTCCAGCTGGTTCCAAGGGTGATCAGGATGACGGTTTGTATACATCTGCCGGTAGCGCTTCAGGGTATCCTGAGAAATATCATCCAGCCCAAAGCCTTTGAGAATTTCGCCATCGCGACTGTTCTCACCAGCTTCAGCCATCATCCGCTGTATGTTTTCCCTGTCTTCATGGGTGTCAGAACTATTGAGCCGTCGATAGGTGCCAGTTATAGGATTGTTTTTCAGGTAGACAGGTCGTTGTCTTCGTGTCGCACGGGGGATGTGAATATGAATGAGAGTTACACCCTCAATCTCGATCTCTTTTACGTACTTTTCCTGCAGTAGATTGATGCTGACCTGTTGAGGGTTATTTGCGCCATTCCACAGCTCATCAATAACCTTTACGGGGTTGCTTACCCCTACGATTTCAAATGTATGGTCAGAGTTCTCTTTCACACCTAACAGGACATCACCGCCCTGCGTATTGGCAAAAGCACTGTAGGTCGGCCAGAAGTCTCGCGGTAAAGAGCCGCCCCCATGCTTTCCCTGAGCGAGTTTACACTCAAGGTCGCAGGACTCTCTTAACTGGTGGATATCGTTGATAGTCGTGAGATCGAAGGTCACGGACACGCTTTCCTGAACAAGGCTCCAAAGGGCTAAGGTTACTAAAGAATTGAGATTTTAAGAACTACTACTGGGGAGCAGAAGATGGCCACCACAAACCCATGGAAGCAATTTCAGGGACTACTCCCCAAAGCGAGCCGGATTATTGGTACGGTCGCCAGTCATAACAGCAACGGGACAAGCACCATAACATTGCGGGATGGGTCAACAATGACCGCCAAAGGGCGGGGCGTCGGTGTGGGGCAGAAGGCGTTTGTCGAAGGCGGGGAAGTTGTGCGGGAAGTGCCTGATCTCCCGGTCTATAGCGCGCAGGTTTAACCCTGCCAGGCTGCTGAAAATCAGGCGGCACAGGTACACTAAAAACACGAAATGATCACGTTATGAGCTTTGACAAAATAACTTATACATAAATCAAACCCTTAGCGGTATGCGGACGCGGGTTCAAATCCCGCCGCCTCCACCAATTCTATCATCAGCCAGTTACACCACCCCACACGCAGTCACACGCTCCCACACACACCAAACCCTATGAAAACAGGGGTCTTGGCTTGCCTGTAAAAGTCACTGGCACTGTGTATATATGCGGTTACTGCTCAGGGAGCAAGCATCTGGTGC
>NZ_SMME01000736.1:0-1325 GCF_009711465.1 Parendozoicomonas verongulae
TATCCGCCCCGCAAGCTGTTTGGTTTTTACAGCCCGGAAAGTCTGGAATACCTGATCCAGCAACGCAGCAGTCGCAGGCCTCTCAGAGGTGCCGGTTGATACCAGTATCACCGGACGACTCTACCAGTTGGAGACCATTACCCGGGTCAGTGAGCGATTCAGCGATAAGCACCGAAAATCTCTTATCGTGCAGGCTACAGGTACCGGCAAAACCCGTGTAGCTATAGCCCTCACCAAAAAGCTGCTGGATGCCCGCTGGGCCAAACGGGTGCTGTTCTTGTGTGACCGCCGGGAGCTGCGCAAGCAGGCACGTAACGCCTTCAATGAGTTCGTGAACGATCCCATTTATGTAGTGGGTAAAACCGATAAGAAGTACATGACCAACTCCCGCATCTTCATCGCCACCTATCCCGGCATGATGAAGATCATGGATCAGTACGACGTGGGGTACTTCGACCTGATTATTGCGGACGAATCCCACCGCTCTATCTATAACGTCTACGGTGACCTGTTCAAATATTTCGATGCTCTGCAGGTCGGCTTAACGGCCACCCCTGTGGATATGATCGGCCATACCACCTACGGCCTGTTTGGGTGTGAAGGGCGTATCCCCACCGCTGAGTACTCGCTGGAAGCCGCCATCAATGACGACTTCCTTACGCCTTATGAAGTCATCACCCATACCACTCAGTTTCTGCGGGAAGGGATTAAAAAGGACAACCTGTCTGACGAGCAGATCGCCCAACTGGAAGAGCAGGGCATAGACCCTAACGAGCTGGACTTTGATGCCAAGTCCATCGACAAGGCCATTTTCAACCGCGACACCAATCGCGCCATTATCCGCAACCTGATGGAAAACGGCCTGAGAGACCGGGACGAACAGCTACCGGGCAAAACCATCGTCTTTGCCCGTAACCATAAACATGCGGTGATGCTGCAGGAGGTGTTCGATGAGATGTATCCCCAGTTTGGCGGCAGCTTCTGTAAGGTGATTGATAACTACGACCCTCGGGCAGAGCAGCTTATTGATGACTTCAAAGGTGATAAAAAAGCCGCAGGCAGTCAGGTAAGCGACAGTGAAATCACCATCGCCATCTCCGTAGATATGCTGGACACCGGTATTGATGTACCAGAAGTGGTGAATCTGGTTTTTGCCAAACCGGTGAAATCCAAGGTGAAGTTCTGGCAGATGATCGGCCGGGGAACCCGCCTGTGTGAGAACCTGTTTGGCCCCGGTCAGCACAAGCGGAAGTTTGTGATTTTTGATCACTGGGGCAACTTTGAGTATCACGCTATGGAGCAGGAAGAGGCTCCTGTATCAACGG
>NZ_SMME01000736.1:1577-2073 GCF_009711465.1 Parendozoicomonas verongulae
TCCACAAACCCGTCAGCAGCTTGTGGATGAAATTGGCCCCTTGATGCAGTGGGTGGATGTGCGAGGTCAGGGCAATGCCCTGCGCTTCGATATGGACATGATTGCCGCACAAACGGCCCTTTACACCAACAAAGACAAACTGCAGAAGCTGTGGGCCACCGTCGTGCAAAAGGTCGATATGCTGCCACCCCACCTGTCACAGGTGCAGCAGCAGGGCGATTTGATCAATCAGGTAAGAGATCTGGACTGGTGGCAGAACGCCAACTTCGCCGAGCTGGAGCATGTGCGTACCCGCCTGCGGGGCATTATGCACTTGATGGAAGGGGAGGTGACACCGCCCCCGTCAGGCCCGATGGAAACCGATATTAAAGAAGATACTGCCAAGTACCAGGTCAGCACCCATGAAGCCAATATCAAATCGGTGGACTTCAAGATCTATCGCCAGCAGGTGCAGGGTGCACTGGAACCATTGTTCACCACCAACCCGGCACTGGTA
>NZ_SMME01000736.1:2083-2237 GCF_009711465.1 Parendozoicomonas verongulae
ACGCATGGAAGCCTGGGTAGAGCTGGCGAAAGCCGCCCAGAAGGATTTCAATCAGGACACCGTAAAAACAGTCGCCAAACAACTGGAAGACCAGCTACAGGCACTGGATGCCAACTCCATTGCCGTACGGGAAAAGTGGGACGTTCGGGACAGG
>NZ_SMME01000736.1:2247-8161 GCF_009711465.1 Parendozoicomonas verongulae
GCAGAATCCTAATGTTGATATTCGCACCCTGAAAGAGTTTTACCCGGAGGCATCCGCCAGCCTGGATCAGATACTGCGTACAATCGTGGGTATGGATGGACAGGCCGTAGCTGAGAAGTTCGCAGGCTTTGCGGCCGCCCATAATCTCAACAGCCAGCAAATCCGTTTCCTCGATATGCTGAAAAACCATATCCGTGATTACGGTACTGTGGAGATGAGTAAGCTGTTTGAGCAGCCGTTTACCCATATTCATGGAGAAGGTATTACCGGGGTGTTCCCGGATGTGGTGCAGGCTATGGCGATTAAGGAGATTGTTGAGTCGCTCAGAGTACCAGCGGTGGTGGCTGCAGAATAAAAGCTGTCGTTGACAAGGGGCTCAATTATGGAAATGTGATTACCAAGAAAAAGCAGGCTCTTATGCTGAGGCAACAAAGTCCTTCGGTAATTATCCAGTCAGCTTTCCTCGGTAACCACACTACCAGCCCAATACTGGTTGAGCACCTTAATATTGGGGAGGATTAGAAGATTTCTTCAAGTAGCGCCTTACCTGCGCCTAATACTCCTCCAATAGCGGTGCCGAATTTGGCTCCTAATGGGCCTGCTATCTTGGCTCCAATCCCCCCCCCAACAACTGCTCCATTTTTAGCTCCTTCAAAGACAGCATAAATGGACTCAAGGTAGCTCTTCTTTATTTCTTTAGCATAATCCTTGAGGTCGTCATTGTCCTTCCATAGTTGGGGATCGTCAGAAACTTTATCAGCGAACAGAATCCTTTTATGAACAGGCGTTTTAGCTAAGATGTAACTGTAGAGTTTGCCGAGATTATATGGTGGAGCTTGCTCAAACTCATCACTATAACCAGCGCAGTAATAGATCGGTTGGACATCCACGTCAGTAGCTTCTTTTATTCTACGTTTGGTTGAATCTACTTTGTTTTTTAAGAATGACTCGAGTCTATCTGTTGGGCAATTGTTAGATTCATCCCATCCTTTTCCTTTCATTGCTTGGTCCGCTTGGTTGATAGCCACTAGCAAACGACTTTTATCTGGCCCTAGATTGGGGATGATTACACTGTTGATAAGCTCGTAAGATGTGCCTAGATCCCTTGTGCTTCCGTCCAAAATAACCAGTACCACATCTACTAAAGCATGGCCTTGGTCATCCACCTCTGTGAGCTTAGCTATTATGTTCTTTGCATGTCGTGTATCCGCTTCTTTTCCATCTCCTAACCCAGGGCTGTCCCAGAGTATGAGGTTCTCAAATTCATACTTCTGTATATTCATTGTTTCGGGATCTACACCGATCCCAACTTTGGCTTTAGAACTTTGAAAAATTGCATTTATTGTTGAGCTCTTTCCGCAGCCTGTTGCTCCGGTTACTAGAATGTTAATCGTTGCTTCTTTTAAATTGTATATTCTTTGTACTATTGAGCGTTGTTCTTCATCGGAAAGATCAAAATCAGAAATGAGGTTTTTGATTTTGTCTGACATGATCGAGTTCATAAAGTAGCCTAATGGGTGCATTAACGTGAGAGTGGAAAGATGAGCAGGTATTTACAGTAACCCCCTACGAGATAAACTGTCTTTGACAATTTTAATGCGATCCTCAAGCTGTCCCCATTTTTGACTTGCTTCATCATATTTTCTATCTGAACGTTCTCTGTAAATCCTATCTTTTTCTTGGAGGTCATCCATTTTTCTTTGTAACTTCTCTGTGTTTGTCCAAACGTACGCATTGATTATTTTTTTTGATATTTTTGATATTTCGTCAATATACTTTTGTGCAGCGGCTCTTTCTTCATTTATTATTCGCCATGCCTCACTTCTTGCTCTTGCGCACTCGGCTTGTGCTATTTCGAGATCCTGAACTGTATATATTTCAATGTCTTCTGGCTTGCAATTGGTTTTGGCCTTGGCTAGGTGTTCTTCTAACAACATGCTGATTTCCTTCCTAGTAGCTTGTAGATGAGTAATAGACAACTTTTGCGTTAATTCCGGTCGACTCTCTCAGTCTGCGTTTGACTGATGCAACCTTTTTCTCGAGGATTTTTTCCAACTCTGGTTCTGGTTTATTTTCTTCGTAATTCCATTGTCGCCCCTGTTGTACTCGATCTGCTTGATTTATGGCTATTAACAATCGTTCACTGTTTTTCCCAATGTTAGGGATGACTACGGTTTCAAGTAGTTTGTATGTTGTTCCTAAGTCGCGAGTGCTGCCATCAATAACTACAACAACTTGGTCAATTAAGTAATAACCATTGTCGTCGATCTCTAAAAGTTTATTGATTATGTTCGTAGAGTGTCGCTGGTCTGCTTCCTTACCATCTCCCAAGCCAGGAGAGTCCCACAAGATTTTATTTTCGCATTCATAACGGTTTATAGACATTGTTTCTGGTGCGACACCATGGCCAATAGTGGCGGCTTCTGTTCCTAAAAGGGCGTTTATAGTAGAACTTTTACCACTACCAGTAGCTCCAACTAAAAGAATATTGACCTTATCCATAAAACTCTCTAGTAATGCGTCATGTGATTTCAAAAATATATGGCATTTTTTACATTTGAAAGGGCATCTTGCAGTCGGAAAATTTATCCAGTTATCCAGTTTTTGAGGTCACTATATGGATAGGCACCATGCAGGTAGGGGGAGTCATAGGTAAGCGGCTCAGTTTTTTCGATAATGAATTCATTTAGAAATGTAGATAAGCAAGAAAAGAGAAATTCCTTGGTGACGATTTTTTTGATGTGCGCACACTCTATGCATGAAGGATTTCCAAGCATGCATACGCCGTATGCTCAGCTCTGAAAAAAACAAGGACTTTCTTCTTCTGGCTCTGTAATGACCTCAACTCTGAGCTAACAGCATTGAGAAACTGATCCTTTGTTTTCAGTGCCATGCGCCCAATCCGCCCTGTTTTCAGGGCGCTCCAAACCAGCTCAACCGGATTTAGCTCCGGGGGGTAAGGCGGCAGGAGGTGTATATCCAAAAGCTGTTTTTAACCTGAAGGTATTTCATGACCTTTAATGATCATCTGTCACAATCGTGACAGGGCAATCGTAGGAACGGACTATTTGCTTCAGGAATTTGATGGAGGTATCAGTATTGAAGCGCCTTGGAATAGTCATGTAGCGCATACGACCTTCACCACTGACAGCAGCAACCATATTGATACCAAAGCGCGCACCGGTTTTGCCACTGGCCTTTTGGACTCCACATTGTGCTACTGTGGTGGTCGGAGCGTACAGTGGCCTCGTCAATAACGTAGACAATAGCCTTCTTTTCTTCCGCCAGCTTACGCAGGGCAGGATAGCGCGTATCCAGAAATTCCTGTACTTTTTTCGCTTTGCTGCCAAGGCTTCCGCACTTGTCGCTAAGGTGTGAGTCCGATTCTCTTGAGCACCTTGCTAACTGCAGCGGGATGCATAGATATGCTGAACTCTGTTTTTATCACATCTGCGACAATGGCTCGTGACTATGGGGCTTTATAGTACTCATAGTGGATCGGATCTTTAGTGAGAATGATATGAACAAGGGCATCCTGATGATCGGGTGAAAGTTTGGCGTTTTTACTGTGAGCAATGGGGTGTGTTTTCAGTGCCTCCATGCCTCCCTTCCGGTAACGACCAATCCAACGGTAAATGCAGGATTCGTTGGTGCCATACTCCTCAGAAAAGCGCTTCACTTTAGCTCCGTTAAGCTGCTTCTGAATGGCTTCTACTCGGATAGTTTCTCTAACTTCATGGGAAATTTTAGACCGTCAGCCTTGCTCATGGAAACCTCAAAACCAGAGGTTTGATCGTACCAGTTAGGGGGCAGAAAAGTGTTGGCTCACACCAATAAGCGAAGGTTGAGCGCCTATTTCGCATTAAAAAATGCCAGTTTTCCCTAAAGTAATCTTCTGTTCAGTTATGACCAATTTCTGGGAACAATCTTATGTATTGCTTCCGATGTTGGTGGATATAATACGGAACATTTTTCTTCTCTGGATAATCCATGATCACAGGCGACCTAAAAAGCAAAATCGACAAACTCTGGGAAGAGTTCTGGGTGGGTGGTATTACCAACCCACTGACGGTTATCGAACAGATCACCTTCCTGATGTACTCCCGCATGCTGGATATGCAGGAAACCAAGGACGAGCAGCGTAAGATGCTCGCCAATGTCGATTTTCATCCTCGCTTTACCCCGCTGCAGCAGGCCTGCCGGTTCAGTCAGTACAGCAACCTGAGTGCTGATGAAATGATGGAAACTGTGCGGGATGAAGTGTTCCGCCACTTCCGCATTCTCTCTGATGAGCGCAACGATGATGGTCTGCTGGCAGAGTTTATGAAGGATGCCCGTCTGGAAATCGTCAAGCCCAGCCTGCTGGTCAAAGCCGTTGAGATGATCAAGGCGCTGCCGCTGGACAGAGGCGACACCAAGGGCGACCTCTACGAATACCTGCTCAGCAAACTCACCACCGCCGGTATTAACGGCCAGTTCCGTACCCCGCGCCATATTATCCGCGCCATGGTGGAGATGATGGAGCCCAACCCTGCCCGTGGTGAACGTATTTGTGATCCAGCCTGTGGTACAGGTGGTTTCCTCGCTACCAGTTACGAATACCTGCTGGAGAAGTACAGCTCTCTGGAAAGCATCTATACCGAAAATGTTCCCAATGAAAAGGGTGAGCTGGAACAGCAGCATATTTTCTCTGGAGATTTGCTGAGTGAATACAGAAACCATGTGGACACCGATATGTTCCATGGTTATGACTTCGACTCCACTATGCTGCGCATTGCCGCCATGAACCTGATTATGCATGGTGTGGATAAGCCGAGTATTCATTATCAGGATACCCTGAGTCAGGGATTCTCCGACCATTACCCAGAATCCTCTCGTAATGGCTTTCATTTGGTTCTGGCCAATCCTCCTTTTACGGGCACCCTTGATGAGGAAGATGTTGATCCAAGCCTCCTCAAACAGGTGAAAACCAAAAAGACTGAGTTACTGTTCTGCACCCGTATTCTGCAAATGCTGAAAGTCGGTGGTCGCAGTGCCACGGTTGTGCCTCAGGGGGTACTCTTTGGTTCCAGCAAGGCGCACCAGAGCCTGCGCAAAACACTGGTGGAAGATAACCAGTTGGAAGCGGTGATCAACTTACCGTCCGGTGTCTTTAAACCCTATGCTGGTGTGGCGACGGCCATTCTGATGTTCACCAAAGGCGGTGAGACTGAAAACGTCTGGTTCTACGATCTGGAAAACGACGGTTACAGTCTGGATGACAAGCGCAACCCTATCGACAAGAATGATCTGCCCCATTTGGTTGCAAGCTGGAAGCAGTATCGCCAGAGCCGTAATCTGCCGGTGGACGCGTTTATGGGGCACAAGCTTCAGGAACAGCTTACAGAGCAACCTGCGGAAACCAACTGGCAGGATAAAACTCAGAAGGCATTTGTCGTACCCAAGGCGGACTTGAAAACCAATAAATACGACCTGTCCATTAACCGCTATAAAGAAGTGGTGTACGAGGAAGAAGTGTATGATCCGCCGAAGGTGATTCTGGGGCGGTTGAAGGATCTGGAGGCTGAGATTCAGAAGGAGCTGGGTGAGCTGGAGGGGATGTTGTGAGTTGGCCTTTGGTGAAGCTCAGTGAAATATGTCGGCCAAAGCAGTGGAAGACGATAGCCTCCTCGAAACTAATCGATAGTGGTTTTCCGGTGTATGGTGCTAATGGCCAAATTGGTTATTACTCTGAATATACCCACGAAAACCCAACTCTCATGATTACATGTAGAGGGGCTACATGCGGCAATGTTCATATTTCGGTGCCCAAGTCATATATCAATGGTAATGCGATGGCTCTTGATAATCTTGATCAAGAGCGTGTGTATATAAAATACCTCTACTAACCCGATGTGTGACTTTCCATGTCTAA
>NZ_SMME01000751.1 GCF_009711465.1 Parendozoicomonas verongulae
GAATTAGCTCCACGGCTAATTGAATTAGCTTTACGGCTAATTCGTCTTCCACTGTCGTAAGCCGCCTCACAGCTAATTGAATTAGCCTCACGGCTAATAGGCGTTTCCTGCTCCCCTGTTTCTGAATTAGTTCCACGGCTAATTGAATTAGCCTCACGGCTGATAGGGGAAAAGGCGCGACTGTCCGAATAGTTAAGAATGAGCGCAAAGTTTACCCAATAGAAACCACGCCTTTTTACATCAATAAAACCTTGGGTCTTCAGTCTTTTAATATCGCGACTGACAGTGCTCTTGTTGGCTCCCAACAGATAAGAGATGCCCGACAAGTCCATGTAACAGGTGCCATTCGATCCGGCATTGCTCGCCATGGCTACCAATAAGACTCGCTGGGCATTACTGAGAGCAGGGAGCCCTAGTATTTGATTCACAACGTCACGAATGCTAATCGACGAGGATGTATTCATCTTCAGACCTGTTGTGTTCAGGGTTTAACCTGGCAATGTTCAGGGTGTAGATTTTTTGCCCCTTCAATGCAGTTACGAAGCCTGAAATAGTGAGGTCTTTAATGAGTAGCCCAAGTGTTGTTATGGAGACATCTAAGACTTGGGCCATCTCACGTCTGTCGACTTTCACCTCTCCGTTTATACGACACCTGAGTATCAATACCTGCAAGAGGTGACGGGCTCGTGGTGTCACGTTCAGTAAGATACTTGTCCTCAGTAGCTTGTTCCTTGATATATACATGCAGCCTCCTTGCCGCGTGATATCCATCTCGGTTTGATGTGACACACTGTGTCAATGTTTAATAAACAATGTCATTAAAGCAGCTAACGATCAATACGTCCGAAATAACGTTTGCATTTCAAAAAAAGCTGGTGGTATGGTTCTATTTTACAAGATGGGTGATAGTCAAATACGAGGTTTGTGTTTGCGTTGATGTTTAATAGTGATAGCTTGAGTGAAAACAGCGCTGGACACATCGAATAACAACAATTTCACTCTTGAAGATGGATGTATGGAACAATTAAAAGATCGCCTGAAATACGCTCGGACTCTGAGAGGTTTGTCACAAAAACAACTCGCTAAGACGATTCCGACCTCACAATCTACAGTCCATGACCTTGAATCGGGCAGGATAAAAACCAGTAGTTATCTGGTACGTCTGGCCGATGTTCTGGACGTTGATGTTCGCTGGCTCATCGATGGTCTGGGGTCTCCCGCTGCGGAAGGGGTCAAGATTCTGAATCAGGGATCGCCACTGCCTATGTACGATTGGAAAGGGTTGGCAGATTACACAACTAGCCGTACAGAGCATTTAGGGGCTATTGACGTTGCCTATAAATGTCCTGTCCCGCATTCGGATAATGCTTTTTGTCTGCCTGTTACCAGTCTTCAGGCTATGGATAGGTTCAGGGTGGGGGAGATAATATTTGTTGATCCTGCTTGCCGCTATAACAACAGTGACTTCACTGTTGCTCTTGTTTGTGGTCAGTGTGAGTTGCGACAGCTGGTTACTGATGGCACCCACACGTATTTAAAATCTGATAATGAAAACCTGATTGAAAGCGCTCGCCTCTTATCTGTGAACGTGAAGGTAGGAAAGGAGGCACAGGTTTTATTTCCGACCACGTCTGAAAGCAAAATGGACGTTGAGTTGATTGGCCGGGTCATTATGCGCGAAGAAATATTCTGAATAACCCAGTGGCGTAGTTTGTAGTGCCCTTACAATGATGTGAGGTGCAAAGGATGCATGCAGAAGGAAAATTAGAATGCGATCAAAGAAGTCTTTGGGTTCAGTTCCAAAGCAAAATTTTTCGCCTTTGCCTCAATAGGGCACCAGTCTACGGTCAGCCTGTTCTCCTGTTGGCCGACGGCTCTGAACCATCAACACTGTGTACCTATCACGTGGGCATACCACTGCACAGAGTTTTAGGTTGCATTGTCTCGACCGCATACAAGTTGGATTGAATAACACGGGCAGCTTCCCAGACAGGGGGGCTGTCTTTTTTTTGGCTCATGCGTTCGAGATTGCGGTCAAAACAGAGGCTGCAACGATCGACCAGAAATATAAACAGGAGAATAATTATGGACAACGGTATTTACGACAATCTCGACGAAGAGGTTTACCATAGCGATGAAGCGCTTTCCTCAACGGTTCTGAAAGAGCTGCGACGCTCGCCACGCCACGCCTATTCCCGCATCCAGCAGGAGCGGGGGAAAACCACCCAATCATTAACCCTTGGCCGCTTGCTGCACGCCTGTGTACTGGAGCCGGAGCGTTTCAAAAAGGACTATGCCCCACCGCTCGACCCGGCTACTTATCCCGATGCGCTGGTGTCGCAGGAAAACTACAAAGCCTGCTGCAAGACATTGGGGCTGCCTGTCTCCGGCACCAAGGCGGTGTTGAAAGAGCGGATACAGGAGGCGGCCAGTGACGCTGTTTTTTGGGATGACCTCCTTGAGCAGCATGCCAAGGGCCGGGAGTTGATATCGCAGGCTGACTTTGAGATCTGCGCCGGGGTGATGGCTTCGGTGAATCAACACAGCAAAGCGAGCAAGGTGTTCTCCGACGGTGTCGCCGAACGCTCCCTGTTCTGGGACGACCCGGCCACGGGGCAGGCTTGCCGAGCACGGCTGGATTATTACCGGGAAGACCTCGGGGTTGTCTTCGACCTCAAAACCACCACCGATGCCCGGCTCGATGCCTTCCAGCGCGACGTGTTCAAGTACGGTTATCACATCAGTGCTGCTATGTATCTGGAGGGGTGCCGTCAACGGGGCCTGAAGGCGACTGCCTTTGCATGGCTGGCCATCGAGAAAGAGCCTCCTTATGCCATCGGCCTGTACATGGCCTCCCCCGAAATGCTGGTGGCCGGGGACAATGACTTCCGCGATTACCTGAGCACCTTTGCCGCCTGTAAGGAGGCTAACTTCTGGCCTTCCTACTCCGACGACTTTGTCACTATCGACCTGCCCCCTTGGGCGCAGAACAAACCGCTGCTGCAGAAGGGGGCCTGATATGCCAGCCAAGAAGAAGGAACAACCAACGCAGGCTCAAGCCGCTCCACCAGCGCAGTCCATCAAGAGCCTGTTTCGTGACAAGAAGAACACCATCGCGCAGGCCCTGACCGATACGCCTCTCACACCGGAGCGACTGCTTTCTGTGGTGATGACCGAGATACGCAGGACGCCCAAGCTACAGGAGTGCAGCCATGTCTCCATTCTCGGCTCGGTGGTACAGGCGGCCCAGCTGGGACTGGAGCCGGGGAACGTGCTCGGTTACTGCTACCTGATTCCTTTCTGGGACGGCAAGACCCGCCAGCTGGAATGCCAGTTCATGCTGGGTTACCGGGGCATGCTGGCGCTGGCTCGCCGCTCCGGGGATATCACCAACATTGAGGCCCGCACCGTTTACGAAAACGACGACTTCCATATCCAGTACGGCACCGAGGCCCACATTCGCCACGTCCCGGCCCTGGGGGCCGACCGGGGCCAGCTGATGGGTTTCTACGGGGTCTCGCACCTCGCGGGTGGTGGCTACCACATCGAGTGGCTGCCACGGGATAAGATCGAGGCCATCCGCAAACGCTCCAAGGCCGGTGAGTCCGGACCTTGGCAGACCGACTACGAGGAGATGGGGCGCAAGACCGTCATCCGTCGCATGTTCAAGTACCTGCCGGTGTCCATTGAAGCGCAGAAGGCCGCGCACATGGATGAGCAGGTGGAGCTGGGAGAGTCCCAGAACAACGGAGTAGTCATACAGGGCGATGAAGAGTCTGTCGTCATTGATGAAAACACGGGTGAAATCCTTGGCGATGTGCGCAATGCCAGTGACCTGAACAATGTCTTATAAAAGGAAGAGCAAGATGAGCGAGCGGGTAACAACTTATGAGCCATGCGGCCCGGATGCTTTGGTGGATCAGGGAGTGGACGGGGAGTATGTCCGCACCGAGCATTTTGACCGTGCAGTCACAGCGTTGGCTTGGATCAGTGCCGCTTCAGAAGGCAAGAATATGAGCGCCGAACAGCGCTTGGGCTTGATCAATGAGGTGCTGAATTTTAACCGGGGCTTCATCAACGACAACTGCATGATGAAGCTCGACATGGAGTCCATCAAGAAAGAGAAAATCAACTGATGGCGAGGAGGCAGCGCATGGCTGTTGAGGTGAACGAAAACAACGTGAGTCATCTGAGGTGCGATGAATGTGGCCGGGTGGGTTTTCTGGAAGACCGGGATTGGCACTTTGTGGGGCGGCCCGAGGGCTTTGTTCGGGGGGAAGGGCAGCACTTTTGCTGTGAGAGCTGTCTTCGCATGCAGTATCCCCATCCGCTTGAACGCGTGGAGCCGGAGAAAGCCGATGCCTGACGGGCATGAGGTGGAATAAAAAAAGTGTGTACATCAGAAAAAGTAGGAAAGGAATCTCACTGTGCAGAACATTAATAACCGTAGGGAATACCTTCTCTCACTGGATGCAGAGCTTGTGAAATTTATCCGTAAGTTGGGTGCAAACACAGGATTTTTTTCGCCCTCTTTATTACAAAAAACCAATGAGCTGTCGCGCAGTGATGCTGTAAAGGTCATCCGGAGAGGTTTATCTCTGGGTGTTATGAGTCGTCGGGATTGCGCGGATGGCTACAAGGTGGTGAGCCGGGATATGTCCCATGCAGGCAAGCGATAGCAATGAGTTTGTAAGATATTTTTGCTGCTTGGGGTGCTTCAAGGTTAATAAACACAAGGATGTGGGTATGCTTCAGTGGGTCAGGCTAAAAAAGTATTGTGAACTGTCTGGGGAGACAAAGGGGTCTGTTAATCACAAGAGGGCCGCTGGTCTATGGTTGGAGGGGCAGGAGTTCAGGGTGGCCGATGACTCTTGCGTATGGATCAACTTGGAAGCCGTGAACCGGTGGGCCGAGGGTAGAAAAGGAAGAAGAAAAACGAAATAAAATAAGAGGTGCAATATGGATCTATCTCACATTAAGCCGCCGAAAGGAGTGACCTTTCGGCAGCTCGTGCATCAGATATCTATACGGATACAGTTCCGTTACAGGGGTGAAGATTGTCGGGAAACGGTTATCACAAAAGACATTCCTGACATTCGGAGTGCAAGCGAACGTTCGAAATTCGAACAAAAAATCCGTTCATTGTTACGTCAGGCTTCTGAGAAAAGGAATCGGATTGTTGATGAGATAGAAGAGGAGACTTTCGATTACGCTTATCATTTTCCGCATTCAAAGAAAGCTTCTAAATTCGGTGTTGCTAAAGAGAGTGATCGTAATGAGTGGACGGTTGGTGATTACATCGACTCGTACCTGAAGCGGGCCAAGTCAACAGTTCGTCCGTCCACTTACAGTAACTACGACAAAAAGCTCAGAACAGTCATCAAACCAAACTTTGGCGATGTTTATGTTACTGAACTTACTCCCGGCATGGTTCGTGACTGGGTTCACCTTCGTAGTCACACTGCGAAAAGGAAGACGCTCAGCAATTATCTGGCTCCGTTCAAGCACGCCCTGGATGATGCAGTCATGGATGGAGTCATTCAGATTAATCCTGTACGCCAAATCAACCTCGACAAGATCATCACAGTTGAATCGAGGCAGAGTGAATTTGAGCCTGATCCGTTCACCGAGGATGAGATTGATACGCTGTTGCCTTGCTTTCCTGACCAAATAAGAAATATCTTTGAATTTGCTTTCTACACAGGCCTTCGCACCAATGAACTGATAGGGCTGAAATGGGAAAAAATAGACTGGGTCAAGCGAGAGGTGCTGGTTGATGAGGCTATGGTCGCTGGAGAGATGGGGATGCTGAAAACCGGCACCAAAGGAGTGAAGAGCAGGACTGTGTTACTACTGGATCGTGCTTATGATGCGCTTGAGAGGCAGAAAAAGCACACATTCATGCGAGGTGAGTTTGTTTTCCACAATCCACTACACGATACCCATTGGAAGGATGATGCTCAGCTCAGAAAGTATGGCTGGACTCACGGTATTAAAAAGTCGGGCATACGGTATAGAAACCCTTACCAGACACGCCACACCTATGCACATATGATGATCCGGGATAATGAGAACCTCTGGTGGATCGCGAACCAGATGGGACACAAGGGAATCGAAATGCTTAACCGTCACTATGGCGGCTGGCTTGAAAAGGCAGCTGAAAATTACGCGCCTAAGAATCGCTTCGATATAGGTCGAACCAAGAGTGAAAAAAAGACTGGATAGGTAAGACCTCTTCCTTCTTTTTCCCTTCGCTGAAGCTCATCATTTTCTGAATTTACACCTTTTCAGGCGGCTCATCTGGGCTGTTTCTGGGCTGAATCTGGGCCGTTTCTGGGCTGCTCAATTCTCATCTGGGCTGTTTTTTTACTGATCTGGGCTAAATCTGGGCCGGGCTCACAGGTTGTAGCAGACCTTCACAGAACATACTGCTGACTTCTAATAGTGGCCTGAAAGTTCTATTTCTATAGGGTTTTGGGTCTGTGGTGATCTGTGGGAGTGTGTAGAGTGATGGGATTGGGCTAGAAAGGGAGTGGTGGAGGCGGGGGGATTTGAAACCCCAGATTTTCGCTTCTAAGCCTTTGATAAGTAAAGAGAAAGTGTTTGCAATCCCTGTTACGTGCCATTTGCGTGCCAAACATTTTTTATAACTTTGAGTTATTATCAAGAGGCTTTTCGTGTCTTGTGTTTGCCTTCTGTCGTCCGTCAAATGTAGCAGATCATCGTAGTCTGGCAACCTTGGTTCATAGCAATAGGCTGGTCGTCTTACTGGTTATTGGAAGTGCGCGAACGTCCTGTAAGCTTCTTTGTGTGGTGGTAAACTCAACTGTTGATTGTTGTTCAGGTTTTGGCTATCGGGGCTTTTTCCCCTATAGTGTTTGCCTACATAGTGGGGGGGAATATGGACTTTTTACAAACAATGGAAGAGAGGTAACTATGGGAGCCTCCCTGGATAAAATCACCATCCAAGGCTTCAAGTCTATAAAGGACTTGCAAGGCTTTGAGCTGAAAGCGCTGAATGTCATTGTAGGGGCGAATGGGGCTGGTAAGAGTAACCTGATATCTTTTTTCAAAATGCTCCGGGCACTAGTGGATGGCAACCTGAACCGTTATGTGCGTGATAGTGGTGGTGCTAGTGACCTTCTATTTAATGGTTATAAAGTAACGCCAAGGATGACCTTCGAAACACATTTCGGAGGCCGAGGCTTTCGATTCTATCTCGTACCAACACCTGCCGATCGCTGTGCTATAGAGGATGAGGCTCTCTTCTACGCTGGAGGAACGAGTGGTTGGCGGTCGCTGGGCGACAGTGATGATGGCCGATCTCAAATGGTTGCCGAGGTTGTAACGGGTGCGGCGGATGCGCGTTATTCAAAGCCTGTCTTCGATGCTATAGCATCATGGCAGATCTACCACTTCCATGATACAAGCCCTTCAGCAGGTATGCGCAAATATGAGATTGTTCAGGACAGCAAGGTCTTACGTGCCGATGCGTCAAACTTGGGGGCGTTTCTTCTAAAGCTGAAGCAAGATCACCTTGCAGAATACACAAGAATTGTTGGTGCTATTCGTTTGGTAACGCCGTTCTTTGATGACTTTATTTTGGAACCAAGAACTAGCGGCTCCAAAGAAGAAGTCAATATCAGTTGGATGCAGAAGGGCTCTGACTACCCCTTACAGCCTTATCACCTTTCTGATGGCTCTATCCGTTTTATATGTTTGGCAACAGCGCTTTTGCAGCCGAATCCGCCATCGACAATTATCATTGATGAGCCAGAATTAGGGCTTCATCCAGCCGCGATCGTTATATTAGCGGAGTTAATTCAGCAAGCATCTCAGCGTACGCAGGTTATAGTGGCCTCCCAGTCACCGATACTTATCGATCAGTTTTCTATTGAAGATGTTGTAGTTGTTAACCGTAAGGGGGGAGCTTCTACTTTCCATCGGCTGAGTCAAAGTGATTTTTCTCAATGGCTGGAAAATTACTCGGTTGGTGAGCTGTGGACGAAAAATGTTATAGCTGGAGGCCCACAGTATGAGTAGTCATTACAGTGAGGTTGTGGCTATCGTTGAGGGAAAAACAGAGCAAATATTTGTTGAAAGGGTTTTGGCTCCCTATCTTGCAGAAAAAAATGTATTTATCCAGGCCACTCAAGTCACAAAACCCGGGCAGAAAGGGGGGAGATGTACGTTTTTCTCGAGTAAGTAAAGACTTGGGTAATCACTTGAAGCAGCGAAAAGATACCTATGTAACGACACTCATTGATTACTACGGCACAAGAGAATGGCCGGGTTTGGACGGTTTGGCTGGTGCTCTGTCCCCTGTACAGATTGCTGAAAGGTTGTATGAGGCTACCAGGCAGGCAGTTGATAAGCAGTTCTTAGCGCAGCGGTCTAATGAGCGTTTTATCCCTTTTTTTGCTGTACATGAGTTTGAGGCGCTGCTGTTCAGTGACAGTGCTATTCTGGCCAATGAGCTGAATATTGATAAGGGAGATGTTGATGCTGTTGTTCAGGGATGTAGTGGGCCAGAGGCTATTAATAATAGCCCTATGACAGCTCCGTCGAAGCGGCTGGATGACTGGTCACCCTATGGTAAGTTTGCCAAAACTACTGTTGGTATTACTGTTGCGGAGCGCATAGGAATTTCACGAATGAGGGAACGGTGCCCTCTTTTTGATAACTGGCTCACCCGGCTGGAGGGTACGTTGGATTAATTTTTTGGGCCAAGCATTAAGGTTAGGTCAGAGTTCTGTTAGAGGGGGCGGTCAGGTATATTGCTGCTGAGGTTGCTGGCATCAGTAGGGTTAGATTTTTCCAGTAACGGAATAAGATCGCGACTCCCGCGATCCTTCCCTGTATTGTTGTCTGGCCTTATAGCAGCTCTGGAGCGTCAGCAAAAAGCTCATTGATTTCTTTGTGTAGAGTTTTCTGTCTTTTCATTTCTGCCCAAACTGTTGGGTGCTGTTTTGAGCATATTTCCTCTTTCTTTTTCTTCAGGAGGCTTGTGTCTTTTCCATTTTTTTTATCCATGACATAGACCTTTAGGGCTAAGTTGCCCTTTCTGGTTGTTTGCAC
>NZ_SMME01000486.1 GCF_009711465.1 Parendozoicomonas verongulae
AACCGTTATCAGTGAGCTTGAACGCTTGGAAGGTGGTCGGCTATCTGAGTTTGAGCGCCGCTCGGCTCAAATTGCCACGGCTCGGGATCAGTACGCGAAGGTCACCAGGGAAAAGCTTCAAAACGCTGCAGCCAGAAACAAACCTGAGGCTCAACATGAACCCGGATCATGGGAGTGGTATCGGGCAGAGCATGGTTGGGCGCTGTCTTCTTACCCGTTCTCCGATGATGAGTCTGTGATGACGGAGGAGGGTTTATACCGGGACTGGCTTCAAAAGTATGGGCATGAGCAGGGCCAGAGCGGTATCCCTGCCGGTGGAAGTGCGATTCTTGAAGGTGATTGGTGGGAGGTTGGACTATGAGTAGTCAGGATATGAACAGTATCAGGCAAAGCGCTATTCCTGTTTTCAAGGGGGCAAGTCTTTCTGATGTCGCTAAGACTCAGGGCATGTGTGTTCACCGGTGTCGTGAATACCTGCACAAGTATTGCCGTAGGGTGAACCGTGATGTTTATGAGGAGCTGGCTGTAGAAGCAGCCGTGCGGGGCGTAGGTAGCCCAACACTCAGCCAGCTGCGCAATTTTGCGGAAGAGTTTCTGGTAAGCCATGACCCTTCTGAGAGACACAACCTTTCTGTTCAGGCTGCTGTTGTGAGCCGATTGGAATACCAGCTGCGCAGAGCAAGGGTACGGCTTGCGGTCATGGGCTTTGACCAGGAGCAGGCCAGCTCAGCGAGTTAAGCGGCATCATTTCCCATCCATGCATATAAAATCGAGAAGTATTTTATGCACGCCATCGAAGTGAAAATTGCTACTGCCATCTTGAAGGGGGCAAAGGTTACAGATGTTTCGGAAATAAATGGCTTTAATGAGCCATTTTGCCATGAGGTTTTGCACGAGTACTGTCACTGGGCCAACCGGAAGGCTTACAAGGAGCTGTCCGCTCTATCTGATCAGCATCTGCCTTTGCTTGAACAGTTGATACGGTGCCGTGATGACTTTCTTCCAGAATCCAACAAGGGGCGTA
>NZ_SMME01000136.1 GCF_009711465.1 Parendozoicomonas verongulae
GCAGGCGCCTCCTCCTCGCAGGCAAAGCGGGAGGTATAGGCCTTATAACTCCAGTACACATGGTTCTCGATATTCAGAACGGACAGGTCACTCTGAGCACAGCCAACTTTCACAAAGGCGTTCTCAGCGCTATCCGGCTTACTCTCGTGTCCAGACATATCGCGACATAGATCATGCTTTCTGCCTTCTGAAAACCAACCCCCAAAGAGCATTAGGGGAGGCCGAGGCGCTATTAAAAAAATATGAGGGAGGCTCACAGCAATATGCCCGTGTTGTCCAATT
>NZ_SMME01000823.1 GCF_009711465.1 Parendozoicomonas verongulae
GGTGCCGCCCCCTGCGGAAACCATGAACTTCACCGCCCACCCCCAAAACACCGACTACCTGACGCAGGTGATTCCGAATGTCTAATAACACACTCACCGGCTTCACCGTCTCACTGGACGGTTATGGTTATGCCGGAACCGTCCAGTCCCACACGCCCCCGGCCGTTGAGATGGTAGTGCAGGAGCACACCGCTGGTGGCCTTGCGGGTACCGATGAGATTCTTATGAACAAGGTGGCGAGCATGGAAGCCACCACGGTCATCAAAACCCATGACGAAAAGCTTTCGTCTGTGCTGGGCCGTGGGGATGTCTCCCAGAAGGTGCGGGGCAACCTGAAGGACGAAGACGGCAACGATATTGCGGTGATGTATGAATACCGTGGCCGTGTCACCCGTATTGAAGAAGCGGAGATGAGTGGCGGCGATGGTGAGCACACCATCACCTACCGTCAGCACATCACCAAATACACCAAGAGCATTAACGGTGTGCCGGTGTTCTCCGTGGATATCAAGGCGGTTTCCCTCAAGCCCGATGGCAAAACCGATACCTGGGAGCAGTACCGCAAGAACCTTGGTATCGGCTAACCCGCACCATCACTGCCAGCTCCGCCCGGGGCTGGCTTTTCTCTCTTTCTTCACATGGATGACCCGCCGTGAACGATTACACTGAAACAGTCGTGTTCACCCGCCCCTATCAGCTGAGCACCGGCAAGGTTCAGAGCGTAGAAATGCGCGAACCCACAAGCCGGGACCAGATCAACGCCCTCAAAGCCACCACCAAAGTCTCCCACGACAAAGAGCTGCGGGATTACGAAAAAGAGCGCTTTATCTGCGCCAACTGCACAGACCTGACACCGGATGATCTGGACACCCTCCACGACTGCGATTACGAGCGCATGGCCCTGACCCTGATGCTGCTGCGCACCGACCCTGACCAGCGCGAAAAAATGCGAAAGGGTTTCGCCCTGCCTCAGTCCGTTGAGGAACAAACCGCACTGGGAAAGCCACAGGCCGAGCTGCCACAGGATACAATCCCGGAATAGCCGCCAAAAACCTGCCCGACCCGGACTACCTGCGAGACATCATGCTCACCCTGTGCAGCTGGACCCACTGGAACGAATCTGAACTGCTGGATATGCCCATCTCACGCCTGTACTGGTGGTACGACGGCCTGCCCAAGAAAGAGGATAAAAAGTAATGGCAAAGCGCATGGCCATCAACATTGGCATAGGTGCCAGTGTGAACAGCTCTATGGGCAAATCCATGGAGCAGGTGAAAAAGGAAGCAGACGGCCTCGGCAAGGACTTCGACCACCTGAACCGCAAGCTCTCCCGGGCAAAAGAGGTGCAGAAGTACGAGCGCCAGCTGGCGGCACTGAACAAACGCATGGCCAGCGGCCGTGGCGACACCAAAAACATGGAAGCGGTACAGGCCAAGCTTGAGAAAAAGCTCAAGCAAAGCCAGCGCGCTGCCAAAAATGCCGGGGTGAATGTGAAACACCTTGGGGATGAGATTCGGGGTTATGCTCACCGTGCCGATGTTGCCCGCCGCAAGCAGGATGAGCTGAACACCTCTCTCCAGAAAGCCCAGCGTATTGAATCCCTGAAAAAAGCCACCGTAGGCCGTGCAGCAGAATATGGACGTGGCACCAGGGTTGGCCGTGGCGTAACCGCTATGGGTGGCAGTTCCCGTCTGGCTGCTGGGGCAGGGCTGGCAGCGGCAGGAGTAACGGCGGCAGGTGCTGCGGCGGCAGCAGGAGCCACGGCAGCGTTTGCAGCAACAGCACGGCTGGCTGACAAGCTTGATGTGATCGGAAAGCAGGCGTCGAAGCTGGGCATGACAACAGATGCTCTGCAGGAGATGCAGTTTGCGGCTGAACTGTCGGGAGTATCGGCGGAAACTATGAATATGGCATTGCAAAGGCAGAGCCGAAGAATCGCAGAAGCAGCTCAGGGTACAGGTGAGGCTGTAAATGCACTTGAGGAGCTTGGGCTTAGTGCGGAAGAGCTTAATAAACTTTCCCCTGACGAACAGATGATGAAGATCGCTGATGCCATGAGCCAGGTAAAGAATGCGAATGATAAAACCAGACTGTCTATGAAGTTGTGGGACAGTGAAGGGGTGGCGTTGATCAATGTTGTCAATGGTGGCTCTGAAGCCCTAAAGGAGATGCGCAAACAAACCAGCGTAATTCCAAAAGAGGTTATAGAAGCATCTGCCAACTTTAACGACGAGCTTGGCAAACTGAAAGGACAGGCATATAGCACGTTCGCTTCATTTATGAGTCCTGCACTCCCATGGTTTACCGATCAGATGACAAATATTCGTGAATGGATTGCGGCCAATAAAGACACCATCGACGCTTTTAGTAAAGGTCTGGGCCGGTTTTTCTCCGTAGTCTGGCGAGTAGGGGAGACGATTTTCAAAGTACTGGCACCAGCCTTCAAACTCATAGGCGCAGTTGTTTCACCTGTGCTCAGTATCGTGGGCACGCTGGTGGAGAAGCTGCTGGATGTGATTGACGCGATAGTGAGAATCCGTGATTCCGCGATAGGCAAGATTGCCGGGTTCTTTGGCTTTGGAGGTGGTGACGACCCCGAAACCGTCACAGTCAGCGAAGAGAATCTTCCCAAGCCGATGCAGCCGCAACCGGCAGAGCAGGCATTCAAGCCGATGCAGCCGCAATCCTACGGTCAGGTACCTATGGCGCAAACCGTCAACAATGCCAGCTCAGAAGGTGACACCAACAACAGTTTCACCATTGTTCAGCAGCCTGGCGAAGACGGGGAAGCACTGGCAGAGAAAGTCGCGGCCAAGATGGAAGAAATCGAAGAGCGCAAACGCAGACGACAGCGTGGCGGCATGTACGACCGCAGCGCCATGGCCATCTGAGGGATAACATGCAACCATCCGCAAAACTCGGTAACTACGTGTTTGGCTTGACCACCGCCAGCATCGACAGCCTCAGCCGCAGCTGGGCATGGCAGTGGGCTAATCAGAACCGGCTGGGCAACAGACCCGTGAAACAATTCGGCGGTATCGGTGATCAGACCATCAGCCTGCCCGGCATTATCATTCCGGGGGAGTATGGCGAGGCGGATTACATAGAGCGCATTGCTGCCGAAGCCGACAGCGGCCACCCACTGTTATTGGTGACCAATGTTAATGGCGTGGGCAAGGTGTTGGGGTACTGGAGCGTCACCCGCTGCCAACAAACCTCCTCACAGCTCGATGCCTTTATGCAGGCACGGCAGATAGATTTCACCATCGGCCTCAGTTATTACGGTGACCGCTATGGCGTCCGCTAAATACATCACCAAAGAAGGCGACTGTCTGGATCTTGTGTGTCTGCGGTATTACAACCGCTCAGACAGTGAGGTTGTGACGGCAGTCATCCGCCGCAATTACTGGCTCCGGGAACAGCCCACTTTGCTGCCAGCCGGGCTGGAGATTCTTCTGCCCAACGTACCCGCCCCGGAACCTGAAACTGTAACGCTCTGGTAAGCCCATGATTCCTGTTTTTGAAATCACCGCTAACAAAGAATCCGTAACAGACGCCATCAAAGACCGGTTTGAATCGCTGGATATTTCCGATGCCGAGGGCTACGAATCGGATCAGATGACGCTGGTACTCCATGACCAGCCGGACGAACACGGCCAGTACATTGAGCTGCCAGCAAAAGGCGTACTGCTGGAAGTAGCACTGGGCTATCGCATAGCCGACAAAGTGAGCGTATACCCTGCAGGCCGGTGGGTTGTTGATGAAGTGACGCCATCCGGTGGCCCCAGTGGCGATATCATCACAATCACAGCCAACGGGGCCGACACCGACAGCGCAATAAAAGACCGCAAAACCCGCAGCTTCAAAAACATCACCCTGCCCGGTGTGCTGGAAACCATCGCATCAGAGCACAAACTCACGCCCCGCATAGCCGATGCCTTCCAAAGCGTGGCTATTGATCAACTGGATCAGACCAACGAGAGTGACCTGAACCTGATCACCCGCCTGGCAAGGGATAACGATGCCGTAGGCAAGCTGGTGGGCGACACCCTGGTATTCACCCAGCGCAACACCGGTACTAATAGCGAAGGCAAAAAGCTCTCTGCCGTGGATATCCACCGAACCGACATCAAGCAATGGAGCCTGCAAGGCCCCAGCGCCGACAAGTTCAACACGGTGATTGCCCGCTGGTACGACGTGCGAAAGGGGATGCACTTTGAAGAGAGTGCTGGTGAAGGTGAGCCGGTTCTCAGGTTGCCGAAAGTGTACCCCAGTGCGAATACCGCAAACGAAGCGGCCAGAGCCAGATTCAAGAAATCGAAATCCACAGGGCAGGTGCTGAACCTCTCCGGACATGTACCAGTGGGTGGGCTGATGCTGGTGGAAACACCGCTGAACGTAACCGGCCTGCGAAAAGAGGCGAATGGAGCGTGGAGAGTTCAGACTCAGAGCCTGAGCCTCTCCGGGAGTGGGTTTACTTTTAGCCTGACTGCTGTTGAGATCGACCCGTCTCATCAAAGATGATATTCCCGTCTACTGACAGGAAAAGCACATCATCCATTGATGACACACACAGCACCTTGTGGGGAGTGTCCATGCCCTGGGCATTCTTGGCTGTGAGATTCAGCTGAACAGACACATTCCCGTCAACCACGTTACCTGTATTCACGGATGAGTATTTGATGGTGTCAGGGTATTTAGCGACACTGCGCACTTCCATACGACAGTTAACCCGTGCTGTGCGCACAATGTCTGCATCGGTTGGTGCTGCTTTTGGCGCTGGTTCAGATTCTGGCAGAAGCGAACCAATCCCGCTCAAAACAAAAAGCGCAGCTATGCCTACCATCCATTTTTGTGATTTCTTCATCATTTCCCCCTTTGTAGAAATCTTATTATTTGTAATGGCCTTGGATATGCAATAGCAGAAAGGATTAGCTTTTACTTTTCAGCTTTGCCACTTGGTTTCCAGCCGACGTAATCATCATTTCCGCATAGCCAGTCCAAAGAGACACCAAGCACCTGAGAAAGGAGCTTGGTGTCTTTTAAGCGTGGTAAGTCTGAGCCGTTACACCAGGCCGCCACAATATGGACTGGCCTGTTCACCTTCCTTGCCAACCCTTCCTCTGTAACGCCCCTCTCCCTCATCAGAAAACCCAGACGATCAGCAAAAACGCGCTTGAAATCCTGCTTCATAATCATGCCTGCCAGTTATCGTATATAGTGTGTGTAGAACTAATCCCTTTCGGGCATCCGAAATTTATATCGATGCCTCGCGCCCCCAGCTGCACCGCCTTGCAGGCATTTTCTGCCATCAGTGTGATGTGGTTGCCCAGCAGTTGGGCGTGAACAGGGGTTCCTCCCGCAGTCTGGCTGCCGTGGCGAAGCTCCGGACACAGGCGATAAAACACGCTCTTGGGGTATACCGTATCGGTAATGCGGATAAATTCCGTCACGCACAGATCGTAACCGCCGGTTGCGGTGATCATCTGGCGGGTCATGTAATCAGCAACGCCCTCCATGGGGGCCAGGATAATTTTCACGAATGTAAAGACTGTCAGGTAAAAACAGCGGGCAATGCTATGTCGGGCGTGAGAAAAATGCCAGCAAAGCTGTCATCAATGGCTATCATGACTCCTTTGGTCCCTATAGGGGGATAGCGCATCACGGTAAGATAACATCACAGCTTAGAGGAATACAGGGATGGTCGGGGGAACTTTATGAGTAATGTCAACATCCAGAGGGCGATTGATAATATTCGCGCAGGTTCTGGTGTCAACATATACACGCCAGTTGTTGAGATTATTGTGAATGCTATTCAGGCTATAGAAATTGCAAATGTCAAAGATGGTTTGGTCGAGATTGTCGTCAATCGAGAGAAACAAGGTGACCTTGATGGCAGTGCTGGTGAGGTCTGTGGCTTTACAGTAAGCGATAATGGTATTGGCTTTAACACCTCTAACCGTAACTCATTCGATACGCTGTACTCTGATCATAAGATATCTCAGGGTGGGAAAGGCTTTGGTCGCTTCACCTGCCTCAAATATTTCGATACCTATACCGTTGAGAGCATCTACGAAGAAGGTGGCCAGTATTTTTGTCGTTGTTTTCAAATGGGACGGCAAAAAGACATTATCATCAACGAGTCGAATACTGTTACTGATCGGCAGTTATCTGGCTCTACGGTAAGAATCTCTACGCTTCGATATACAAGGTTCATAGATAAGCAGCTCTTTACCATCGCTCGGGTTTTGGTTGAGCGCCTGCTGCCCTATTTCTTTGATAATGGTGAGGGTCTGCCAAAGGTAGTACTGAGGGAAGAGGATGAATCAGAGGTTATAACCCTTAATAGCTATTTGCAGGGGCAAGGTGGAGAGCTGATTCAGGAGGTCTTCAAGGCCACAGGCGACTTTCAACTGACAGCTGTTGACTGTGAGCACCAGTTTTTTGTGAAGGTGTTTAAGTTTTATTCTCCACGTGAAAAAACAAGCAAGGTGAGTCTTGTGGCTCACCGGCGTGAGGTGACCTCAACTTCACTTCATAAGTTTATCCCTGAGTTTGTCGATGAATTTTGTGAGGGTGAGAGGGATGAGATCAGCGAAGTAGGGAAGAATTTTATTATCAAGGTCTATGTTTCTGGCTGCTATATGGATGAACATGTTTCTCTCGAACGGGGAGGCTTTGAGTTTCAGAAAGACAGTGATCTTAATTTTGGTATTGCTCAGACAGATATTGAGAAGGCTGCTGCAGCCTATGCAGTAAAGGCTGTGAGTGAAGATGTTGAGGCGCGGAAGGAAAAAAAGGCTCGTCGTCTAAAAGATTATGTTGAAAGCCGGGCACCTTGGCATAAAGGCCTCCTAAAAAACATCAACGTGGCAGATCTAGCATACAATGCCACAGAGGAACAGCTTGAGAGTAAACTGCAAAGTGCAAAATTTCATCAGGAGGTAAAGGCCCGTAGGGCGGTAAAGAAGCTCCTTTCCAGTGAGGGCGTTGATGACTTGAAGAGCAAGGCGTCAGAGATTGTCCAAATGGTATCGGATACAAGCAAGAATGACCTTGTTCACTATATTGCTATGCGCCGAAGTGTTATTGATATCTTCGAAAAGAGCCTTCAAATGGGGAGTGACGGCCAGTATTCATCAGAAGGTGTGGTGCATGACATTATCTTTCCCAGAAAAGGTAATACCGATGAGACTCCCTTTGATGCTCACAATTTGTGGCTTATCGACGAACGTTTGAACTTTACAGAATATCTTGCTTCCGATATTCCCCTGCGGGGCAATTCCGACAGGCCTGATTTACTGGCTTTTGATCATAGCGTTGTCTTTCGTGGTGAGAATGAACCAAGTAACCCGGTAACGGTCTTTGAATTTAAGCGTCCGCAGCGGGATGATTTTATAAATCCCTCCTCAAATGAAGACCCTGTGCAGCAGGTTATTCGATACGTTCGAAAAATTCGGGATGGGGTGTTTAAAACGCCCAGAGGGCGGGAGATCCAGATTGGTAGCAACACCCCGTTTTATGGCTATGTGGTATGTGACCTGAATAAGAAGGTGAAAGTATGGCTGGAAGAGGAGAAAAACTTTAAGCCAATGCCAGATCAGCAGGGATATTTCCACTGGCACGACAACCTCAACCTCTACACAGAGGTGATTAGCTGGGATAAAGTGCTCAAAGATGCCACCATGCGCAATAAAATATTCTTCCACCAGCTGAATATATAGTTTCTTGCTTTGTAGCGGGCTACGCTACGGACGTTGTTCCTTGACGAGCAAAAACATCCACTCGCCATCATTATGCGAAAGCAATGATCCGGGTACTTACCCCTTAAAAAAATCCAAGAATACGGTCCATTCAAAAACCTTTGCTGGCAGCGGTGAGCACTGGTTTTATGTAAAGAAATGTACACGTCATCTGACTTTTTTCTGAGAAATCGTGCCTAAAGTACTGTTTTTGGCTGGTGGTTTGTACCTAGAGGATTGCGCGTTATAGCTGATTGGGTAAAATAGCCACCGGACTTATAACCCAATAATTCCAAAAAATAAGCTGTCGATTAGGGTCTGGCCCTGGTTTGTCAGACAGTAAAAAAACATAACAGGGTGTGCCATGTCCCAAGCAGAACTCATAAATGAAGGCCTGTCGCTGATGGTGTTCGGTATGGGCTTCGTATTTATCTTTCTGACCCTGCTGGTTTTTGCAACCGGCCTGATGTCAAAAGTCGTACAGACCATCGCGCCCGAGGACGCCGCTCCAGCTCCTCGCAAAGCTGCTGCATCCATCACTGGAGCCGCCGATCCTGCTGCCGACCCCGTACTGCTCGCAGTCATCAATGATGCTATTAGCCAGCATCGCGCACGTCGAAAGTCTTGAGTCTTATTTCTGGGGGAAATGAAAAATGACCGTGAATAAAGCGCCGCTGGGAATTACAGATGTCGTGTTGCGAGATGCGCACCAGTCACTGTTTGCCACCCGCCTCCGCCTGGACGATATGCTTCCTATTGCTGAGAAACTGGATGAAATTGGTTACTGGTCTCTGGAAAGCTGGGGTGGAGCCACCTTCGACAGCTGCATCCGCTTTCTGGGGGAAGATCCATGGGAGCGTCTGCGTGAACTGAAAAAAGCCATGCCCAAGACCAGGCAGCAGATGTTGCTTCGTGGCCAGAACCTGCTGGGTTACCGCCATTATGCGGACGATGTCGTTGATCGTTTTGTGGAACGTGCCGTTGCCAATGGTATGGATGTATTCCGCGTATTCGACGCCATGAACGACCCACGTAATCTGCAACAGGCTATGAAGGCTGTAAAAAAGCAGGGGGCTCATGCACAGGGTACGCTGTCGTTTACAACCAGCCCCGTGCATACCATGGATAACTGGATTGAGCTGGCTAAGCAGATTGAAGAACTCGAAGCCGATTCTCTCTGCATTAAGGATATGGCCGGTATCCTCACACCTTACGATGCCTATGAACTGGTGTCCCGCCTGAAGCAGGAAACCAGTCTGGAAGTTCACCTCCACTGTCACGCTACGGCAGGTCTGTCGTCCATGACCCTGCTGAAGGCTGTGGAAGCGGGTGTGGATCGTGTGGACACGGCGATCTCCTCTATGTCTATGACTTACGGGCACTCTCCCACAGAATCCATTGTGGCTGCTCTGCAGGGCACTGAGCGTGATACTGGCCTGAACATCGAAAAGATTGAAGAAGTGGCCGCCTACTTCCGTGAAGTGCGGAAGAAGTACGCCAAATTCGAAGGTGCCCTGCGGGGGGTAGACTCCCGTATTCTGGTGGCACAGGTGCCCGGCGGCATGCTCACCAATATGGAGAGTCAGCTGAAAGAGCAGGGTGCGGCCGACAAGTTTGATGAAGTGCTGAAGGAAATCCCCCGGGTACGGGAAGACCTCGGCTTTATCCCTCTGGTTACGCCAACGTCTCAGATTGTTGGTACCCAGTCTGTGCTGAACGTACTGACTGGCGAGCGCTACAAGAGTATCTCTAAAGAAACCCAGGGTATCCTCAAGGGTGAGTACGGCGCGGCTCCTTCTGCCATGAACGCTGAGCTGCAGGCGCGAGTTCTGGATGGCGCAGAAGCCATTACCTGTCGTCCAGCAGATCTGCTGGAACCGGAAATGGACAAGCTGGAAGCAGAAGTCACTGCCGAAGCTAAAGCCAAGGGCATCACACTGGCTGAGAACGCCATTGATGATGTACTGACAGTCGCCCTGTTCCCACAGATCGGTTACAGGTTCCTCGAAAATCGTGGCGACCCCGATGCCTTTGAACCTGTACCAACCGGTCAGGAGCTGGTGGCTATGGACAGCGGCGAACCTGAGGCTTACACCGTAAACGTCAATGGTGCTGAATACGTTGTTGAAGTGAGCGACGGTGGCGATGTATCTGGCATTAAGGCGGTTTCTGCCGGAGCCCTTGCACCAACAGTGGCAACAACCGTTCCTGTTGGTGGCGGTGAGCCTCTGCCAGCACCACTGGCCGGTAATATCTGGAAAGTGAATGTGCAGGCGGGTCAGCAGGTTCAGGAAGGTGACGTAGTGATCATTCTTGAAGCCATGAAGATGGAAACTGAAGTGCGTGCTTCCAAAGCCGGTACTGTTGCCAGTGTCAGCGTGAAGGAAGGCGATTCTGTTGTAGTCGGCGATGAGCTGATCGCTTTGGCGTAAGGAGGCTGTTATGGATAAGGTAATAGCCCTCTGGGAAGGGTCCGGCCTGTACAACCTGGAACTGAATGCGTTAATTATGATCGCAATCGGCTTCTTGCTGCTGTATCTGGCCATTCACAAAAACTTCGAACCACTTCTGCTGGTGCCTATTGGTTTTGGTGGCATTCTTGCCAACATTCCTGCGGCAGGTTTGGCTTACAGCGCCGTTGAGCAGATGGCCCATGTCGGCACAGTGGAACAGCTGAATCAGCTGGCGGCTGTGCTGGGTGTGCAGGTTGAGAATTACAAACAGGTTCTCGATGCCTATTACACGGCACCTGCCGCTGTTCAGGGAGCTGCTCAGGAGTTGGCGGCAGATCTGAACTACGCCAACGGCATGATGTATAACTTCTACTCCATTGCCATTGGCAGTACGGTGGCACCGCTGTTGATTTTTATGGGTGTAGGAGCGATGACGGACTTTGGTCCACTGCTGGCGAACCCTCGCACACTGTTCCTCGGTGCAGCGGCGCAGTTCGGTATCTTTGCTACGGTACTGGGTGCGGTAGGTTTGACCTCTCTGGGCATTATGGATTTCTCCGTTGCTCAGGCTGCAGCTATCGGTATTATCGGTGGTGCTGATGGTCCAACAGCCATCTATGTGTCCAGTGTGCTGGCTCCTGAACTGCTGGGTGCGATTGCGGTCTCGGCCTACTCCTACATGGCGCTGGTTCCTATGATTCAACCACCCATTATGAAGGCGCTGACCACTGAGAAAGAGCGTGCTATCGAGATGGTTCAGCTGCGCCATGTGTCCAAGCTGGAAAAGATCATGTTCCCCTTGGTGCTGCTGGTGCTGGTAGCTCTTCTGCTGCCGGATGCTGCGCCGCTGCTGGGTATGTTCTGCTTCGGTAACCTGATGCGTGAGTGTGGTGTGGTGGATCGTTTGTCGGATACGGCTCAGAACGCTTTGATCAACACCGTCACTATATTCCTTGGCCTGTCTGTTGGTTCCAAACTGGTGGCAGATAAGTTCCTGAGTGCTGAGACACTGGGTATTCTGTCTCTGGGAATCGTGGCTTTTGGTATCGGCACGGCGGCAGGTGTTCTGATGGCGAAGATGATGAACCTGTTCAGCAAGCAGAAGATCAACCCGCTGATTGGTTCAGCCGGTGTATCGGCAGTGCCTATGGCTGCGCGGGTATCCAATAAGGTGGGTCTGGAATCAAACCCCCATAACTTCCTGCTGATGCATGCCATGGGGCCAAATGTGGCCGGTGTTATCGGTTCGGCAGTTGCAGCAGGTGTGATGATTAAGTATGTATCTGCGCTGTAGCTTTAAAGGGTGCTAAACACCAAAAAGCCCTGCTTGGTTGTCTGAGCGGGGCTTTTTGTTGAGATATTATTCTCCGGAAGAGTTGTCGATGTTATCCATCGAGAAGGTTCTCCGTTTTTTATACGTCACCTTCGGTGCATTGGCGGCCTGACGGGGCTTTGGCTCAGCTGGCATAGCCATCATGTCTATGCGGTTGTCCATGGCTCGGCCCATAGGGCTGTGGTTCGCAGAAAATTTCTGACGCGGTTCACGACGTTCGTTACGCTTATCAGAGCGAAAATCAGCACGCTGTTCAGAGCGTTGCTCATAATCGTTGCCGGAACGTTGTTCGCGCTGATTGCGCATAGCATTGAATTGAGGAGGCAGCTCACGGCTTTTTTGTGGCTGTTCATCTCGATTCTTGCGGGAATTGTTAATAGGTTGACCAAACTGGTTACGGCGCTCGGGCTTTTTCTGCTTGGTTTCCGTTTCTTCCTGCATATTCAGGCGCATACGATAGGGGTGTCCATAACCACGCTTTCGACGCTGCTTATTATCGGTAGGCTCAGGGGGTTTCAAACCAGTGAATTCCTCATATACGGTCGCGTAGAGGTACTTGCTCATTTCGTCCTCCGGAGGATGACGTCCTGTAACATTCGAATGTTTATGGTGAAGTGTTTATGGCGCCGAATACTAGACAATGCCTTGCAGGGCAAACATAGGTAACACTACTTAAAGCTCAGAAGGCGAAGGGCGGTCGTGATTCCCACAGTGACATAACTGTCAGCTCCCGTGCAGAGAATGCGTAATTATTAGCCAAATGCCGTCTTCTACCATTTTTTTTCTCTATCAAACAACGGTATTGCATAGCACTTTACTTGCAGCGAATTCCTGTATTTGTGAACACAATGAAGGCTTGTTATGGACAGCAAGCGGGAGTAGCATTGCGGCCACTTACCATTTGTTGAGCTTTTCATCTTTCTGTTGAAATTGCCGAAAGGCTCGATCAGCACCCATCTTGTTTGGAGTAGTCATGCTGGGGCGTATTCATTCCACCGATTCTTTTGGCACGGTTGACGGGCCAGGTATCCGCTTTATTGTTTTCACACAAGGCTGCGTAATGCGATGCCGTTACTGCCACAACCGTGATACCTGGAGCATGAAAGAGGGTGAAATGGTCACGGTGGATGATCTGATGAAAAAGATCATGCCTGTACGTCACTTTCTCACCGGTGGTGTGACTGTATCCGGCGGTCAGCCAACTCTGCAGCCTGAATTTGTCACCGAGCTGTTCAAGGAACTGCGTAAGGAAGGCATTCATACCTGTCTGGATACCAACGGTTATGTGAAAAGCATCAGCCCCGCTATTGCAGATCTGATTGATGAAACTGATCTCGTGCTGCTGGATATCAAGCACATGGACAACGACCTTCACCAGAAGCTGACCTATACCAAGAATGAGCGTGTGTTACGTTTTGCTCAGTATCTGGAAAAGGTCAACAAGCCTACGTGGATTCGTTATGTGGTTGTTGATGGTTATACGACCAAGGAAGAGTACGCGGTTCAGCTGGCAGACTTTGTGAAAGACATGAAAAATGTCGAGAAGGTCGAGCTACTGCCTTATCACTCCCTGGGCAAGCATAAGTGGGATGTGATGAAAGACGAATACGAGCTGGTGGATGTGAAGCCACCGTCTGATGACGTTATGAAAGCGCTGCAGAATATTTTCCTGGAACGTGGAGTGAACGCGACCTATTAACGTCAGCATTTCTCGAGACAAAAGAAAAGGCCGCAACTCCCATTGCGGCCTTTTCTGTATCCGTGGGAGAGATTAACCGTTAAAAACGCGGTTTTCCTGCTCCTGCACACGAATAAAGGTGGTGCGCTTAGTCAGCTCTTTCAGTTGAGCTGCGCCTACGTAAGTGCAGGTCGAGCGAACGCCGCCCAGGATATCCTGAATAGTGTTGATCACCGGGCCGCGATAGGGAACCTTAACGGTCTTGCCTTCGGAAGCACGGTATTCGGCAACACCGCCGGCGTGCTTATCCATAGCTGTGGAAGAGCTCATACCGTAGAACAGCTTGAAGGTTTCATCACCCTCTTTAACGATCTCACCGCCGGACTCATCGTGACCAGCCAGCATGCCGCCCAGCATCATGAAGTCAGCGCCGCCGCCAAAGCCTTTGGCAACATCGCCAGCGCAGGTGCAGCCACCGTCACCTATGATCTGACCGCTGAGGCCGTGAGCAGCGTCAGCACATTCAATGATGGCAGACAGTTGTGGGTAGCCCACACCGGTTTTCACGCGGGTGGTGCATACAGAACCAGGGCCGATGCCTACTTTCACTACGTCGGCGCCACCGAGCAGCAGTTCTTCAACCATTTCACCCGTCACGACGTTACCGGCAATGATGACTTTGTCGGGGAAGCTTTCGCGCACTTTGGATACAAAGCTTACGAAGTGTTCAGAGTAGCCGTTTGCCACATCAATACAGATGAAGTACAGCTTGGGATGGCGCTCGAGAAGGGCAGTCAGCTTGGCAAAGTCGTTATCGGACGTGCCGGAACTCACCATAATACGGTTGTAGATGTCTTCGTCGGCATCTTTCAGGAAGCCATCCCACTCTTCGAGGGTATAGTGCTTGTGAAGAGCGGTCAGCATGCCGTGTTCGGCCAGAGCTTTGGCGATTTCAAAAGTACCCACTGTGTCCATGTTGGCAGCGATAACAGGAACACCTGTCCACTCGCGGCCGGAGTGCATGAAACGGAAGGTACGCTGAAGGTCTACCTGAGAACGGCTGCGCAGGGTGGAGCGCTTTGGACGGAACAGGACGTCTTTGAAGCCGAGTTTGATATCACTTTCTATGCGCATGATGATGCTTAAGCCTGTTTGGCCTGAATAAATAAAAAGAAAGTGTACAAGCGGCTGTGGCTACAGCCAGCAAGCCATTTGAGTAATGGCAGGCGAGGGCGCTTATACCGAGTAAGTATCCGGTAATTCTGTGTAAGTGTAAATATGTGGTTAATACGGGCAGGGATACCGGCATCTGAAGGGGACTCAGGTGCCGGATAAGCGGGTACTTAGTTCAACTCAGTTCACTAAGGAGTGAATCTTGGTTTTAATCAGGTCGATGGCAATCTGATTCTTTCCGCCGCGAGGGATGATCAGGTCGGCGTGCTGACGAGATGGTTCGATAAACTGCATGAACATGGGGCGTACAGTGTCCATGTACTGATTAATTACGGATTCCATATCGCGGCCGCGGCTGATGATGTCTCGCTGCAGACGACGGGTGAAACAGATATCCAGCGGAGTATCCATGTAGAAGCGCAGATCAAAAGCTTCTCGGATAGCTGGGTTTACGAACAGCAGAATACCTTCAAAAATCACAACCTTGGCAGGCTCAATACGACGGGTGTCGCGAGTACGATTGTGCTCTGCGTAATCGTATTTTGGAACTTCGATGGATTCACCGTTCTTGAGCATTTTCAAATGCTTGAGCAGCAGATCGTGATCCATGGACTCTGGGTGATCGTAGTTGGTTTTTACCCGCTCACTCATCGCCATATGGCTCTGATCTTTATAGTAGGAATCTTCAGAAATTACGCACAGATGCTCTCGTGGAAACTCTTTTACCAGAGTTTCAGCCAGCAGGCTTTTTCCGGATGCGGATGCGCCGGCAATACCAACCAGAATTGTTTTCTGAGACATAGGATCATCTGTCCTGACATTATTGAAATTGTAAGAAATTATAGATACAGGCTGCTGGGAAGTGGATAGGGCATTATACATAAGAACCACAGAGCTTTGAGGCTTCATGAGTAGACGGTTTACAAGCCTTAAGGTATAACACAGCTTTTTTACGGTATGCACAATGAGCAGCCAGACCAACCCTTCTCGATTATTGCTGCGTAACAGCAGTGAGCTGGACGTAAAACGTCTTCTCCTTGTGATGCCTCCGGCCGACAGTGTGGTTGCAGATTTGGGGAGTGAGCTACCTTCTACTGATATTTCAGTATTCACAACAGTGTGCGAAAGTGCGCAAACCGCTGGCAGAAGCCTTCCCGGCAACAAAGTAGTCTACACCCACGATGTAGCGCAGTTGCAAGGTGCATTTGAGGCAATTGTCGTGTTCCTGCAAAAAAGTAAGCCGCTTATGGATGCCATGCTTGGGCAGCTGTGCCCGAAGTTGGCAGAAGGTGGCATGTTGTGGCTGGTGGGTGAGAATGGCACAGGTATAAAGTCCTGGAAGAAGCGTCTGGGTCAGTGGGGTGACATTGATATTGCTTTCAATGGTTGTCATTCTGGCCTGTTGGCTCTGTTGCCGGACGACACTGTCCGCTCTCCTGCTCCAGCCCTGAAAGAAACCGCTTTCTCCGTTGGCGTTGCAGGCACAGAGATTACTGTACGTACTTTGCCTGGGGTATTTAGCCACGGTCGTTTAGATGTGGGAAGCAGACTTCTGTTGGAAACCCTGGCAAAGGAAAATATTCGCGGTCAGATACTGGACTTTGGCTGTGGTGCCGGTGTTATTGGCAGCTGGCTGGCAATGCGCCATAACCGCTGTCGTTCAACGCTGCTGGATACCGATGCCATGGCTTTGGAATCCGCCCGCCGCACCCTTGAGGCAAACAATATTGAAGGAGGCAAGGTCATTGCCAGCCACGGTTTATCTGAACTGAAGGGCCGCTACGACTGGATTATCTCTAATCCTCCGTTTCATGAAGGTGTGAAGACCCGCTACGATGTCACCGAGCAATTTCTGAAAGATTGCAAAAATCACCTGTGCAAGGGAGGTCAACTGCGCATTGTGGCGAACAGCTTCCTGAAATATCGTCCTCTTATAGAGGACGCTTTTGGCCATTGTGAAGAACTGGCGAAAGGTCAGGGGTTTACTGTCTATGGTGCGACGCTTTCAGGCAGTTTTCAGCCGGTTTATCGCAATCGTTCAATTTGACACAGGTGCATGATTTATTAGGGCACTTCTTCCTGTACGTCAGTTTTTTGCCTGAAAAAAGCTGACGCTTTTTCTTTAAAAAGTGCTCCTCTCCTGGGTTTTGATTCGGCTTTTGTCGTATTTTTCCCGAAATTTGCCCGCTCTTTAGAAGCTATCTATGGTCTGAGTAGTCCGGGCTGCTTAGTCAGCTCTCACTCAATAGGGATAAACCAGGGAGAGGTATCCGATGAGTAAACTGGGAGAGTATATAGGTGATCGTTTACCTAACCTGAAAAATGCGTGGGGAACACTGGAAGCCAAAACTCAACATAACGGGCTTCTGGGAAAGCTCAGGTTCTTGTGGCGGGGTTTGAAAGTAACCGTTGTGAACGCTTTAAGAACCTTTAGAACTAACGCAGAGGATACCCCCGTCCATGTTATGAAGCTGGACAAGCGGGATATTCAGCTCCATAAGGAAATCTGGAGTGGTGGTAAGCTCTCAGCCGAGCAATTGGAAACAATGGCCGGTCAAGGTGACGCCAAAATGCGGGCGAAAGACTTTGGGATGATTCTCGAGTTTATGGAGGATCCGGACAATATTGCAGCCCTGAAGGCTGGATATCAAAAAGCTGTTGAACTTGGTCAGGTTGAGGATGAGCGCCGTGCCGAACTGGCAGAGCAGAACCGCAAGGCTGGGATGCAGGATGGTCTGGATGTACTCAAAGCTGATCAGCAGTTTGCTGAGGACGAAAAACATGCGACATGGCGTCAGGATTGGCAAACCAAACTCACTGTTTTTGGCAGTAAGCGAACCGGAGCTTCTGTGAATGGTGCGGCCTATCACTTTGCAAAGGCATTAAATAACCTCTCCACCGAAGAAGATGGCAAGCAGAAAGACATCTCTTTAGAAATGCGTGATCAGGCTATGCGTGACGCACTAGAAGCGAATTTGCGGGAGCTGGACTTCTATCAGCTGTCTCTCGATAAGGAGCTTGAGATGCGTTATAAGAGCGCGAAGGATGGTAAGCCGATTTCTCCACAGCGCTTAAGTACCTTGAAGCGTTATGCCGCCCACGATGCGATTGAATACACCAAAAAGTGTCTTGAAAGTAAAGATGCCCGTGAGCACTTGATGCTTGTGTACAGAAAAGAGTTCCACGGTACAGACAGTATTCGCCCTGTGTTGAGTAGTGCCAGTACGCCGGATGCCTTTACAGCGAGGGTGGAACAGCTTGAGCAGATGTTAAGTTCACAGCAAAAACCTTCTTCAGCGGAAGATGAATCGCAGTCATAAATAAGTGCTGTTGATAGAAAAACGGCGACTATAAAGTCGCCGTTTTTCTGTGTTACAACTTTAAGTAAAACGGCTTGAGTCGTTCAGTAAATGCTTCGGTGTAGCCATCCTTTCCATGAATGCAGATCTCGTGTTCCGTAAGCAGTGCTGGTTGGTGGCGAAAGGTCATAATCTGCCGCGATACTTCTTTGCGCAGTGTCGGGCGCACCGAGATATTCTTAGTCAGAAAAAGCCCTGCCTGTTTGTTCGCTATGATAAAGCGCTCCAGCTCTGAGGTTGGCAAAAGCACATGAAACTCTCCTTCTTCTGTGAGCAGCGTTTTGGCGCAGCGGGCCAGCTCTTCAAAAGCCAGGGCGTCATTGTGCCTTGCCTGATGTCTGAGTGCACAGGCTGAGGCCATGTGACCGGTGAAGAAAGGTGGGTTACAGAGAATACCATCATAACGCTTCAACGCCGTGGTGGTGAAATTCTGAATGGATTGAGTGATGACGGAGATACGATCTTTCCACGGGCTCTCGCTGACATTTTTTGTGGCTTGTTCTGCAGCGCTGGGATCAAGCTCCACAGCATCAATGGTGGCTTGGGAGCGTTGTGCTGCCATCAGTGCCAGTAAGCCTGTTCCTGTCCCAATATCGAGAATCTGGGTACTGTATGCGATATCCACTATGGCACCAAACAGGCAGGCATCGGTGGATACCTTCATGGCGCAATCTTTCTGATAAACGGAAAATTGCTTGAAGTGAAAGTGTTGGTTTCGGGCCATAGGTGTTAAATAATCCGATAGAAAAAAGGCGGAACCTGATGGTGCCGCCCATGAGTCTGTGCAATCGACAGTGTTAAGAGATATTACTCCTCTTCTTCTGCCCACTTCAGAGAACGCTTAACAGCACGCTTCCAGCCAGCGTAAACCCTCTCGCGGTGTTCTTCTTCCATCTCTGATTTGAATACACGATCAACGCCTACATTTCTGCGCAGATCATCGGTGTTTTCCCAGAAGCCGACAGCCAGACCTGCCAGATAAGCAGCACCCGCCGCTGTGGTTTCAATCACAGTTGGACGTACAACGTTGGAACCCAGAACGTCTGCCTGGAACTGCATCAGGAAATTATTGGCAACGGCTCCGCCATCTACGCTGAGCTGGTTCAGGTCAAGGCCGGAGTCTTTCTGCATGGCATCAAGAACGTCACGGGACTGATAAGCCAGTGCTTCCAGAGTGGCGCGTACGATATGGTTGCGGTTGGCGCCACGGGTCAGGCCAACAATGGTGCCGCGGGCATAGGCATCCCAGTAAGGTGCGCCCATGCCTACGAAGGCTGGTACGACATAGACACCATTTGTGTCCTTTACCTTGCCGGCAAAGTATTCAGAGTCAGCTGCGTCACGAATCAGGCCCAGTTCATCACGGAGCCACTGGATGCTGGCACCCGCTACGAACACAGAGCCTTCCAGAGCGTAGTTAACTTTGCCGTCCAGACCATAAGCGATGGTGGTCAACAGGCCGTTGTCAGAGCGAACAGGCTCTTCACCGGTGTTCATCAACAGGAAGCAGCCAGTACCGTAGGTGTTCTTGGCCATACCTTTTTCCAGAGCCAGCTGACCGAACAAGGCAGCCTGTTGGTCACCTGCAATACCTGCGATAGGAACCGTGGTGTTGTTGCCCATGGCAGCCTGGCCATAAATTTCGGAGCTGGATTTCACTTCAGGCAGCATGGTGCGAGGGATGTTCAGAGCGCTCAGCATCTTCTCATCCCACTCAAGGGTTTTGATGTTGAAGAGCATGGTGCGGGACGCGTTGGTCACGTCGGTCACGTGGGACTCGCCGCCAGTGAGCTTCCAGGTCAGCCAGGTGTCGATGGTGCCAAACAGCAGTTCGCCATTCTCAGCCTTTTCCCGGGCGCCTTTCACATTGTCCAGAATCCAGGCAATCTTGGTGCCGGAGAAGTAGGCATCCAGAACCAGACCGGTGTTCTCATGGACATATTCTTCCAAACCATCGCGCTTCAGCTGTTCGCAGATGCTTGCGGTACGACGGCATTGCCAGACAATGGCATTGTAAACAGGCTGGCCGGTGTTTTTGTCCCAGACTACGGTGGTTTCACGCTGGTTGGTAATACCAATTGCTGCGATTTCATTATGTTTGATGTCGGTCTTGGCGATAACTTCTGTCATTACGCCACGCTGGGTAGCCCAGATTTCCATGGGGTCATGTTCCACCCAGCCAGCCTGTGGGTAATGCTGAGTGAATTCCTGTTGGGCGGTGTTCACAATTTTACCATTGTGATTAAACAGGATGGCGCGGCTGCTGGTGGTTCCCTGATCCAGAGAAAGAATATATTTCTTAGAAGTACTCATGGCATCGTCCTTAATTGCTCTGTTCCCAGAGCTGTATTTTCTTGGGTATTCGTTGTTTATAAAAACTTATTGATCTCTCAGGAGGCTTTCAACAGTTGTGGTTGGTCGGATTTCACATCCAGCCGTTGAACATTCCTTTTGAAGATCCAGCTGCTTTTCAATAACGCGGGTGTAGAAGAGAGCTCCAAGGCTGGCACCAATAATGGGGCCAAGAATAGGAACCCAGAAATAAGGGTTGCTGCGTCCACCAGTGAGGGCAACGGAGCCCCACTCAGAGAAGAAAGCAAACAGCTTGGGACCAAAATCACGGGCTGGGTTCATGGCGAAACCGGTGAGTGGACCGAAAGAACAGCCGATGACAGCAATCAGAACACCGATCAGTGTGGCTGTCAGTGCGCCATTCGGGGCACCGTTTTTGTCGTCACCTAAAGCGAGAATGGTGCACATGAGAACGGCAGTGATAAACACTTCCACCATAAAGGCATGGGCGTTACTCAGCGCAGCCATGGGGTAGGTGGAGAAAATACCTGCCGTTGCAAGGGATTCAACGGAACCGGGGGTAATGTTGTGAGCAATATTGTAGTGTGTGAAAACAGGCAGGTACATGATGTAAACCAACGCTGCGCCAATAAAGGCACCAGCTACCTGAGAGGCTATGTAAGGAATGACTTTTTTGCGTTCAAAACCTTTGAATAGCATGAGGGCAATTGTTACGGCCGGGTTGAGATGGGCGCCAGAAACACCACCTGTGACGTATATAGCCAGTGCCACCCCCATACCCCAGACAATGCTGATTTCCCACTGACCAAAGCTTGCACCAGTTAAAACAAGGGCGGCAACGACGCCGGCACCAAAAGTAATCAGCATTGCAGTTCCGATCATTTCTGCGATGCATTCGCCAGGCAATGTTTCTCTCTTAAACATAAGTCCTACCTGAGGGCGGTGGAATAAGAAGGTTATTGTTTCAGATAGGAAATGTTTGAATTCTGACCGAAATCAAAAAAAAGACGTTCAGTTTTGTTATTTGTTGGGGGTATTTCGTTTGTTGGTGTTTTTTTCTCAGCACTCGTTTAGTTTCTAAACAAACGATTGCTTCATATCAAAACAAAACTTCTATGCAAATTGTAATCTTTTTGTCAGCATCGAACATTGGTAAACATTATTATTATGAGACGGCTGGAAACAGACGTAGTCATCATTGGTGGCGGCGCAACCGGGGCAGGTGTATTCCGTGACTGTTGTCTGCGGGGAATGCGCACAATTCTGGTGGAGCGCGGTGATATCGCCAGCGGTACAACAGGTCGAAATCATGGTCTTCTTCACTCGGGCGCGCGCTATGCGGTAACTGATAGCCACTCGGCGGCAGAGTGTATCCGTGAGAATCGAACCCTGAAGCATATTGCCGGGCACTGCATTGAAAGGACCGATGGCCTTTTCATATCCCTGCCGGAAGATGGCCTCGAGTATCAAAAAGACTTTCTGGACGGTTGTAAACGAGCGGGCATTGAGACAGAAGTGCTTACCCCGGAACAGGCGTTGATTCTGGAGCCGTCCATTAACCCCAGTCTGATTGGTGCGGTACGCATTCCTGATGGCACTATCGACCCATTCCGTATTACCTCATCTAACATTCTCGATGGTCGTGAACAGGGCGGCACGCTGCTTAGTGACACTAAAGTCACTGGCCTGATTATTCATATGGGCCATGTGCGTGGTGTGAACTGCATTGACCAGCGCACCGGTGAACACTTCGAGATTCGCAGCCGTCAGGTGATCAATGCGACAGGTGCCTGGTGTCATGAAGTGATGGAATACGCAGACCTGTCTGTGGATATGTATCACTCCCGTGGCGCGCTCCTGATTCTGGGGCACCGCATGAATAATATGGTGATCAATCGCTGCCGTCGTCCGGGGGATTCTGACATTCTGGTTCCCGGTGATACCGTCTCTGTTATCGGTACAACATCTACCCATGTGAGCCGCGATGAGCTGGAAACTATGGAAGTCACCGACGACGAAGTGCGTGTGCTTCTGAAAGAAGGCTCTAAACTGGCGCCATCTATGGCCAGTACCCGTATTCTCCGCGCCTATGCCGGTGTCCGTCCTCTGGTGTCCCTGTCTAGTGGCGGTTCTGACCGTACGATCAGTCGCGGCCTGGTTGCCCTTGATCATGCTGAAACCGACGCACTGCCTGGCCTTATCACCATAACAGGTGGCAAGCTGATGACTTACCGTCTTATGGCAGAAGTGGCCACGGATATGGCAGCGAAACATCTCGATATTTCCACGCCTTGTACAACAGCCAGCCGACCTCTGCCTGGTGCTCTGTTGTCTGATGACGACAAGCGCACGGGCAAGAAAGCCCAGGTGGGCGGTTACAGTCTCGCGGACTCTTCCCTGCCCAAGTCTGTTGCAGGCTCCGCGGTTTACCGTCATGGCGAGCGTGCCAAAGATTTCGTAAAGGAAGACAGTAAGTGGAATAACGCTGTCGTGTGTGAGTGTGAAGTGGTGACCCGTGGCGAGATTCTGTACGCCGTGGATAAGCTGAACGCACGCAGCCTGTCTGACCTTCGTCGTCGAACCCGTGTAGGTATGGGCCCTTGTCAGGGGGAAATGTGTGCCTGTCGTACGGCCGGTCTGCTGGCAGAAACCCGCAACAACCAGATTGAAGCTCTGGACACTCTGCGCGACTTTATTGATGAGCGCTGGAAAGGCGTTCGCCCTGTGCTCTGGGGAGATGGCCTGCGGGAAGCCGAGTTCAGTTACTGGGTGCAGGAAGGTTTGCTTGGGCTTGGCGGCTCTGAAGGGAATAAACCTGACGAGACGACGAAAGAGAAAACAAGTTTGGAAAAGAGTGAAGTAGAGGCCAACCCATGAAACATGATTGCCTTGTGATTGGTGGAGGCCTTGCTGGTTTAACCGCTGGTATCCGTTGTGCAGAAGCCGGCCTGAAAGTGGCCGTGATTTCCGCCGGTGAATGTGCCCTGACGTTTGCCTCCGGCAGCCTTGATGTATTAGGGCGTGTGCCCGGCCAGGGTGCTGTTCGCCGTCCATTTGAAGCGATAGATACTTTGGCAGCGGAACGTCCTGAACACCCATACAGCCGTTTGGGAGGTGAAGCTGTGGCTCAGGCTATGGGCTGGTTCCATGGCCAGATGGCCGAGGCCGGTCTGGCTCTTGGCCGTGCAGAGGAGCAAGGTGAAAACCAGTGGCGCATGACCGCCGCCGGTGCCCTGCGTCCAACCTACTACAGCCAGCCTGCGGTGCAACCTCTGGGCTGGGAGATGTTCCAATCTCCAGACATGGCACCGAAGAAAATTGTTTTTGTGAATATCACCGGTTTTCTGGACTTTATGCCAGAGCTGGCGGCTCGCAACCTTAAACAACATCCGTCGTTAAAAGAAGCGACGGTTGAGCACATGAACATTACCCTGCCTCTCGAGCATGGTCATGGCGCGACAGCAGATACCATGCGTGCACCTCAGCTGGCCTATGCAATGGGAAATAAAGATATGGATATTCTTTCCCGTGTCATGGCGGAGCGTATCCAGCAGGCTGATCTGGTTGTTTTGCCTGCCTGCTTTGATCCTGATCTTGGCAGTGAGGAGCAGGGCAGTACTCGTCTGCAGCAGCTGCGTATGCGCACTGGCCTGAATATTATTGATGTGGCTGCACTGCCGCCTTCTGTACATGGTCTGCGTATGCACCAGGCGTTACGTAACCGTTTTCGTGCACTGGGTGGCTTTCTGGTTCCCGGCACTCAAGCTGGGCATGGCATGGTGAAGGGTAATCGTGTGATAAGTGTCAGCACGGGTGAAGATTTACTTTTTGCCGATCATTTCATTCTTGCCAGCGGCAGTTTTTTTAGCCGTGGTCTGGATTCCAAAAAGCATGAACCCAGCCAGCCTTGTGAAGTGAAAGAGCCGGTGTTTGGACTCGATCTTTATGGCCTGCCAGAAAATAATCTGGATTTCAGCAGTCGCCGATTCCTTGCCGCTGAAGGGCAGAGCTTCACTCGTTGTGGTGTTGCATTGAATGAACAGGGCAATCCATCTATGAATGGACTGGCGCTAAAAAACCTGCATGTGGCCGGAGCCGTGCTGGGTGGTTACGACCCGGTGCAGGAATGCTCTGGTGGTGGCGTGGCCATCAGTACAGGTTGGGAAGCGGCTCAACAGGTGATCAATCAGGTGAAGAAGGAAAGTGCTCAGTGAACCTGTTTAATATCAACAGCGGTGGCTTTACCAGTGATCGCTCCTTCGACCAGTGCCTGAAGTGTACAGCTTGTACCTCTCAATGCCCGGTGGCTTTGGCTCGCCCGGACTTTCCTGGCCCGAAACAGTGTGGACCGGATGGTGAGCGCCTGCGCCTGAAAAGCCCGGATTTTCTTGATGACGCGCTGAAGTACTGCACCGGCTGTAAGCGTTGTGAAGTGGCCTGCCCTTCCGATGTACGTATTGCCGACATTATTGCGCTGGCAAAAGACAAGTATGGCAATAACAGCTTCAAGGTTCGTGACTTTGTACTCAGTCATACAGACATGATGGGAACGCTGACGCGAGGCACTGCGCCTCTGGTGAATAAGCTGACCAGCATTAAGCCTGTGAAAATGCTGATGGATAAGGGGCTGGGCATTGACCAGCGCCGCACCTTCCCAGCTTATGCGCGAAAGAGCTTCCGCTCCCAGTACAAGTCAGTGGCCGCCAGGCAAGAGAACTTTGTACGCAAGGTGTCGTACTTCCATGGCTGTTCAGTGAACAACAATGAACCTGAATTAGGCATGGATCTGATCAAGGTGTTGAATGCCATGAATATCGGCGTGCGGCTGATGAAGAAAGAGAAGTGCTGTGGCGTACCGCTGGTGGCAAACGGCTTTCACAAAAAAGCCCGTGCCAACGGTGAACTCAATATGGCTTCTTTTGAAGAAAGTTTAAATGGAGGCAGTGAGCGCGTTGTTGCAACATCTTCCAGCTGCGCATGGATGCTGAAAGATGAGTACCCTCATATTCTTGGTGTGAGCAACGAGAATGTGCAGTCCAGGATCAGTTTTATCACCCGTTTTCTGGCAAACGAGTTCAAGTCCGGCAACATTCCTGCCATGAAACCAGTGAACCTGAAGGTGGCTTATCACAGCCCTTGCCACCTGATTCGCGCTGGTGGTGTGATTCACACCCTGAAAACTCTCTGGGAAATCCCCGGACTGGAGCTGACACAGCTGGATTCTAACTGCTGTGGCATTGCGGGAACGTATGGTTTCAAGAAAGAGAACTACGAAACATCCCAGAGTGTTGGTGACAAACTGTTCAAGCAAATTGAAGCCAGCGGTTGTGACTATGTTGTGACCGATTGTGAGACGTGCAAGTGGCAGGTTGAGATGAGTACCTCCAAGAAGGTGTTGCATCCTGTTACTTTGCTGGCTATGAGTTTGGCCTGATAGTTTTTGCTATTCGTTACTGATGAGGGAAGCTGGCTTTTGCCGGCTTTCTTTTTATCAATACACAGAGTGTTTTCTGATAAATATGCAGGGAATAAGGGAGTGGATTAGCGACGGATGTACGGGAAGGTAATTGAAGGCATGTGAAAAGTGGCGTCCCCACCAGGACTCGAACCTGGAGCAGCCGCTTAGGAGGCGGCAGTTTTATCCGGTTAAACTATGGGGACAACGCATTGAGCGTAGCTGTACCAAGGGTTACAGACGAGTAGACTATATGTACGTTCGCTTTATTTTGCAACAGTTTACAGACTAAAGTGTACCTTCAATTGTACCTCAGAAATCAGTCTCACCTTCCTGCATCTAAACCAAGCCTAATGCTTTCCTTGTCTGATAGCCTGCGGTATGCAGAAGCTCACGTATGTCTTGCTGGCTGGCCTTGGTTATCTTCCCAAAAGCATTAATAACAACTATCTCCATCTTATGAACGTCAAGCCTCTTGCCTCTTCCCTTGCTGAAATGGCCAGAAGCAGCTAATCGTCGTTCAGGTGTCCATACCTTCCGTCTGCGTTCATTACCTTTATTCTGTAACTCAGCTGAAAGTTCAAGAATATCAGCAGAGTAACGCCTTACTTCATGCTCAATAGCAGGGAGTAGTGGGCGGAGTAACGTAGTTCTTTCTACAGCTGACCACATGCGATGCTTTAAGCCTGGGCATGTCCCATACCTACCAATGACCACACGGCCTACATAGGATTCAAAGGCTTGTTGTTTCCATTGAATGATGCGGGGGTATTCGTTAAGACAGATGTGAGTACCTATGATGGTGCCTGCCATTTCTTCAGCAGTGGGCTTTACGTTAGTTCTTGAGGCTCGTTCTTCACGCATATAAAGGTAGGCCATCCATTGCCATTGCAGTTCAACTCTCTTAGCGGGAGTGTCTTTACATGACTTGGGGAAATGACCCATGTCTCTGCAGAACTGATAGTTGTTCTGAAGCTTCTTGTCTAATCGCTCAACCAATGGGTTTTGACTCCCCATCTTCTTGTACATCTTTCGTGCAGCTTTCAGGATATAGAAGGTATGAGGAATTGCGTTTAATGGAAGTGGCTTGCTATATGTCCCGTTTCTTTTCTTGCTATTTAGGCAACTCCAGCAATATAGCGATAAAGTAGATTCCACAGGTGAGCCACAGTGATTGCATGGTTGACCAAGATACTTAGCGTGAATCTCTGGATTGGTTAGGCGGTCTTGAGCCTTCTCAGCAGCTGTCATCTCACGTTGAGGCTTCTTTATGTCTTCCCCTGCTTGCCACGCTTTGGCTTCTTCGGCTAAGTTGCCCTTTCTGGTTGTTTGCA
>NZ_SMME01000679.1 GCF_009711465.1 Parendozoicomonas verongulae
TTTGATTGCATAACCTGGTTCTCCCTAACCTTTCTATTGGTAAGGTATAAGACATTTTCAGGAGAGGTTGTTTCTCCAATAGTCAGGTTTTCTGACAATATAGTTAGTTGGTGACAGCCCGAAAACTCATCAAAACTTCATACATTTTTCTGCCAGAGTTTTAACTCTTTTTTTAACTCTTTTTTTAACTCTCGATGAATGGTTTGGTGTGAAATTGAGTCAACATACTCCAGCTCAACCATGCGGTCAGCAAGAAGCTGTAATGTCCAGCGATTACGGCCCTCTGGTGACTGTGGTAAAGGGTGCTAGAAGCTCTGACCGATTCGGATCATTGTTGCATGACTCACAGTCTACCGGATAACAGTCCAGAAAATGCTGCATCATGCTTTCCTGTGGTACGAAACTATCACAGTAAAGACAATTTAGTGGGCGCTGCTCACACTTCGCTTCGTGATCGAATAAGTCTCTCCTCGGTACTAGCGATGTGCAATGACGGCACGAAAGGGGTTTATTGGCACAATCAAAGAAGTGAGAGAAAAATTCCTCGGGGTCACTGGTTATAAAACCACATTGGTGAGAAAACAATGGGTTTCTTTTTATGGTGCCTGCCGACATTGCCTGATTTGCTTCAGAAACCTCTTTTAAAGCGGCGTAATGAACCAGAGGGTAGAGCCTGATGAGACGATCAGCCAACTCTTGCTTACTTTTAGCTGTTAGTTGATGGCCTGCTGCCTCGAGGCATTCAGTTTTAAGCTGCCTGGCTTCCATCACTGTTTCATAGTCCGCGGCAAGGTTCCCCTCCCTATAGGGGCGTTTTCTACACTGTTGCTTATGTGTTTCGAGTTCTGACTTTGGTACACTCGTACCGCAGCCATAATCGCAATCTACAGGTTTTTTTGAACAGAATAAGTTGTGTTTATCCAACTCGTGGTAGCCTCCAGACCATCCACACCCTTTATTCATGCAGTTAAAGTGGGCATTTCTGAGGGTTAACAACCCTCCTTCTCTTGTGAATTGGGCTGTTTTTCTGTCTCCCAGTTCTTTACGGCACACAAGGCAATTTTCGAGCCTGTCGAATTGACTATCAAAACAGGGCACGCAGATTTTATGCCCCCTTTTGCAAATTATTACACTAGCCGCATTATCCTGGCAGATTGGACATTCAGTGACTGTGTCGGGCACCCCCCAGCGAGTACCGTTAATGGATATTGTTTGTATATTTGATTGCATAACCTGGTTCTCCCTAACCTTTCTATTGGTAAAGGTATAAGACATTTTTCAGGAGGGGGGTGTTCCCGATATGCAGGATTCCTGACAAGGTAGTTAGTTGGTGTCAGGCTATGCGAAAACAATGGTTTGGGTACTTAATTCTCAGGGTACAGTCCAAGATTCTTAATAATCGCCAGTGATGGTGCAGACTGGTTCAGTGTATAAAAGTGGAGGGCTGGTACGCCATTGGCGACCAGCTTTTCGCACATTCTGGACACCATCTCTTCTCCAAACTGGCGAATACTGGCGCTGTCATCCCAGTAAGCTTCCAGCTGTTTGCGAATCCAGCGGGGCAACTCTGCACCACAGGCATCAGAGAAGCGTGCCAGCTTCATATAGTTTGTGATGGGCATAATGCCGGGCACAACGGGAATATTGATCCCCATTGCCTGAACACGATCCAGAAAATAGAAGTAAGCGTCGGTGTTAAAGAAGTACTGTGTGATGGCCGAGTTTGCACCTGCTTCCACCTTACGACGGAAATTGTCTAAATCCGATTCCATAGAGCGTGCCTGAGGGTGAACCTCTGGATACGCTGCCATTTCTATATGAAAGTGGTCGTCTGTTTCCTCACGGATAAAACTGATCAGCTCGCTGGCATACTGAAACTCGACATTTTCCAGGCGCCCCATACCGGAAGGCAGGTCGCCACGCAGGGCAATAATGCGATCAATGCCCAGAGATTGGTAATCCTGCAGAATGGTACGAACTTCTTCTTTGGTATGGCCAAGACAGGCCATATGAGGCATAACCGGCAGGCCGGTTGCGTCCCGGGTTGCCAGAAGAGTTCCACGGGTACGATTGCGGGTTGAGCCTCCGGCTCCATAGGTGACCGAGAAAAACTCAGGATGACTGGTTGCCAACTGTTGAGCCTGAACTTGCAGTTTATCCGCACCGGCTTCTGTCTGGGTGGGGAAAAACTCGAAACTGATAGCTGTCATGATGGCAGGGGCGGCAAGAATTCAGCCAGCCCCTCACTCCTTTAATGATTGTTGTTGAGAGAGTTATATTTTTATCTCTATGAGCCGTGTTGACGTTTCTAGTATTTATAATCGTCAGATTTAAATGGCCCATCCACAGGCACATGAATATAGTCTGCCTGCTCTTGGGTCAAGCGTGTCAGCACACCACTGAAGCCTTCCACCATATAACGAGCTACTTCTTCATCCAGGTGTTTGGGCAGCACTTCAACGGTTACTGCCGCCGCTTTCTCTTCTGCAGACAGATTTGCAAACTTATTTTCGAACAGATGAATCTGTGCCAGCACCTGATTAGCAAAAGAGCCATCCATAATCCGAGAGGGGTGACCGGTGGCGTTGCCAAGGTTTACAAGACGGCCTTCAGAAAGAAGCAGCAGGTAGTCCGCTTCATCGTGACTGCGGTAGACTTTGTGCACCTGTGGTTTAACCTCATCCCATTGCCAGTGCTCACGCATGTAGGCTGTATCAATCTCTGTATCAAAGTGGCCGATGTTGCTCACCACACAGCCATTTTTTAAATGGCGAAGCATGGCGCTGTCGCATACAAGCATATTCCCGGTAGTGGTTACAATCAGATCTGTGGTGCCCAGTACATCTTTATTAATGCTGGCATCATCGCCAGTGTTCAGGCCATCAATGTACGGAGAGACAACCTCAAAGCCATCCATGCAGGCCTGCATGGCACAGATAGGGTCAACTTCTGTCACACGAACAATCATGCCTTCCTGACGTAGAGACGCAGCAGAGCCTTTGCCCACATCACCATAACCGATAACCAGTGCTTTCTTCCCGGCCAGCAGGTGGTCGGTCGCACGCTTGATTGCATCGTTCAGAGAATGGCGGCAACCGTATTTGTTATCGTTCTTACTTTTGGTGACGACATCGTTCACGTTGATCGCGGGCACTTTCAGAGTGCCCTCTTCCAGCATTTCCAGCAGACGATGAACGCCGGTGGTGGTTTCTTCAGAAATGCCGTGGCAGCTATCCAGAATCTCAGGGTAACTGTTATGGAGCAGAAGAGTGAGATCGCCACCATCATCCAGAATCATATTGGGTTGCCAGTGGACTACATCGACGCCAACAGTTTGCTCGAGGCACCACTCATACTCATCTTCCGTTTCTCCCTTCCAGGCGAAGACTGGTATGCCTTGTGCGGCAATGGCTGCGGCTGCATGATCTTGAGTGGAAAAGATGTTACAGGACGACCACCGCACCTCTGCCCCCAAAGCCACCAGAGTTTCAATCAGAACGGCGGTTTGAATGGTCATATGAATACAGCCCATAATCCGGGCGCCCTTGAGAGGCTGGGCTCCTTTATAGCGGTTCCGAATCGCCATGAGTGCCGGCATTTCCGACTCAGCAATCAGAATTTCTTTTCTTCCCCAGTCAGCCAAAGAGATATCGGCGACCTTGTAATCACTGAATTGCGGAAGGTTAGCAGCGTTCATATTTGTTCTCTTGGTTGGTGGCTGGGTGAGGCAGAGTTTTTGTAATTAGAGTTTTGTAATGGTTTTGTATTGTGAAGGC
>NZ_SMME01000144.1 GCF_009711465.1 Parendozoicomonas verongulae
ACCACATCCGGCAATCTCACCAGACACAAATACAAGCACACCCAGCACAATCCATAGCGTCACTGGCAGGAGAAAATTCAGTGCCGTAAACACCAACATCACAAGAGGCCGTCAGTTACGTTGCTATCTTCTTTGTTCTTTTTATGGAAAGGGTAGGAATGGTCTTCAGGCTGAAGTTTGTTGTTAGCAGTCTCTGTATAGTGATCGGCCTGTCAGCATCGGCTACCTATGCTTCAGGAGACAAGAGCAGACCTCTTCATATTATTCCGTTACGGCCATTAGATGTGATAT
>NZ_SMME01000152.1 GCF_009711465.1 Parendozoicomonas verongulae
TACGAAACAGCACCCCTGCAACAGCTGTCGTATGGCTGCATCAGGGGAACCCGGAGCACAGGAGGGCATTCAATACTCTGCTCAATACCAATCCTGCCATGGAATGGCCAGAACTGTTATATCTGGCTGCAGCACGCGAAATTGCATCACCTCAGCTTGGATGGGTTAAAGAAGCACTGGAAAGTGTCCAGCTTGTTAGAGAGGTATCTGTTGAGCCTTCTGCACCGCCATTAGAGCAGCAAGCCGCCACTCTTTTGCAAGGAGGAGGGCGCGATCAGGATGGAAGAACTTCTCTCC
>NZ_SMME01000243.1 GCF_009711465.1 Parendozoicomonas verongulae
GCCATGATAACGGGGGCAAAAGGCTGGAAGGAGATCGAAGACTTCGGAAGGATGCGTAAAAGCTGGCTCAATAAGATGGGCGCTTTTCCCGATGGCTTAGTTCCTTCACACGACACGATTGAACGTGTTGTCTGCATGGTGAATCCGAAGCAATTTCATAAGCACTTTTCTGCCTGGATGCAGGATTGCCACAAAGCAACAAAAGGTGCTGTTGTTGCCATTGATGGGAAAACGGTTCGGAGTTCTGGAGACAAGAAAAACCAACTCGATCCGATTCACATGGTCAGTGCATTTTGCACCGCCAACAGCGTTGTTCTGGGCCAAGTTAAAACCAATGCCAAAAGCAATGAGATAACCGCCATCCCAGAACTGTTAGAGCTTCTCTCGATCAAGGGATGCCTTGTCACCATT
>NZ_SMME01000379.1 GCF_009711465.1 Parendozoicomonas verongulae
CACCATTGACGCTATGGGCTGTCAGCGAGACATTGCCAAGAAAATCACAGACAAGAAAGCTGACTATATTCTGGCCGTAAAGGGGAACCAGCCAAAGCTTCATGAGGCGTTCGAAAAACACTTCCCCATGAGTAAAATTCTGGCAGGTGACTTTGATTCTGTTTACAAAACAGAAGAGAAAAATCGCGGCCGCCAGGAGCTTCGTGTACACGTTGTCAGCGACATTTTCGACGAGTTTGTGAACTTCTCTTTTGACTGGGCTGGTATGCGTACACTGGGAGCTGTTATTGCTTTTCGTCAGGTTGGTGATACGCCACAAAAAATTGAAGATGTCAGCATCCGTTATTACATCAGTTCTGCAGAACTCACAGCCAAAAAGCTAGCCACAAGCGTACGTAGTCACTGGGCCATCGAAAATTCGTTGCACTACGTTCTGGATGTGGCGATGGACGAAGATGACTGCCAGATACGACGTGGAGATGCTGCAGAAATCCTATCCGGTTTCAGGCACATTGCTCTCAATTTATTGAAGAATGAAAAAACGTTTGATGGTGGCATTGAGCGCAAAATGAAGTGTGCGATGATGAGTACTGACTACTTGGAGCAAATTTTGGACGGTTCACCATTGCAAACACCAAAATCGGAAAAGGCTTGAGCCCTCTGGTATCAAGGGGTTTCGTGCGTTTTCCCTG
>NZ_SMME01000815.1 GCF_009711465.1 Parendozoicomonas verongulae
TGGCCTAAAGGAGGATGTTGCAGGACTCAAAGCCGACAACATCGAAATCAAAGCAATGCTCAAAGAACTGATCGCTCGCTAGGTCAGGTAGTTTCTGACAGCAGATGGAGTTGCTGGCAGCCCTGCAAGCTAGAAGAAGCTACTGGCAAGAGTACCCATAGTCAGCGCCCAGCCATCCACCAAAACAAACAGCATCAGCTTAAAGGGTAAAGAGATCATCTGGGGGGACAACATAATCATACCCATGGCCATTAAAACACTGGCTACAACCAGATCGATCACCAAAAAGGGTAGATAAATAATAAAGCCAATCTGAAACGCTGTTTTTAATTCACTGGTCACAAAGGCTGGAATCAATATAGAAAAAGAAACATCTTCCGGCTTATCCGGCGGCGTCATATTGGCAATGCCAAGAAACTGGGCAAGGTCCGTTTCTCGAGTATTCGATAACATAAAACCTTTTATAGGTTCCGCAGCTATCTTCAAAGTATCCAGCAAACCCAACTCTTCATTGAGATAAGGCGTAACCGCCGCGCCGTAAATAGATTCAAAAACCGGCATCATAATCAGTAGCGTCAGTGCCAAAGCCATACCGATTAATACCTGGTTAGGCGGCGTTTGCTGAAGACCAAGAGCCTGACGGAGGATCGCAAGAACAATAATAATGCGAGTGAAACTGGTGAGCATAAGCAGTGCGGCAGGCAAGAAGCTCAAGGCTGTCATTAACAGCAGAACTTGCAGCGTCACGCTGTACTGCTGGCTATCTCCGGAATCTGTAACGGTGAGAATATCCATACCCTGAGGTGCAGAGATAGCAATGTCAGGAAGAAGGCTGCCAGCAGTCATCACTGCCAGCCATAACGCAGGGCGTGTCATGCACTGTTCCGGTTCAGCAAGTTATTGAGGTAATCAGAAAACTCTGCATTACCTAATTTTTTTTCAGGCAAGCGCTCTTTCAGCGTGTGAAGGCAGGTGGTTTGCTGGCCAGACACACTCAACAATAATTGTTGCCCGCCCACTTCCACCAAACAAAGCTTTACCTGAGCGGAAAGGGGTGAACTGGTAATTGCCTTAATTGGAGTATTGGCTTGCACCCGATTCAGGTTAAATCGCTTACCCAGCAAACCCAAGGCAAGAATTAATCCAACAATGCCCACCAGAGGCAAGCCAATTTGAATGAGATAGTTTGTCATATCAGGACAGCTTCCTCAGGCGCTCTGACTCGCTGATCACATCAATCATGCGAATTCCGTAACGATCATTCACTACAACTACATCGGCATAGGCAATCAGGGTGCCGTTTACTTTAACTTCCAGAGGTTCGGAGGCTTCCTTCTCCAGCTCAACAATCGCGCCCTTGTTCAGTCGCAATAAATCACCGAGGTTAATGCGGGTACTGCCCAGCTCTAGAGATAGGGTGACAGGAATATCCAGCAACAAGCCAAGATCTGGGCTGGTGCTGGCATCACCCTCAGCTTTGACGGCATCACCTCCGCCATGGGCTTTAGCCAGCTCTTCAACACCAACGTCTCTTATTTGCTCCCCACCATTTTTGGGTTGAGAGCCTTCGCTCTCTGAGGAGGGAGTGTTTTCTTCGTCACTCATTGTCAGTCCTCATCCTTGAGTTGTATTTATGACCTTGATTTCCAGGTTTCAGCTTGCGTACGATTTTCAGTGCAAGACTTTCATCAATCGTGCAGACAGTGGCTTTCAAACAAGGCAAACCTGAAACTTTCACTGTTACCTGCCCAGGAATATTAGTTTGAATGATGTCGCCAGCCTTAAGATTGAGAATATCCCTTAACACCAACTCCACCTGACACATAGTGGCGCTTATCTCGACGGGTGCCAGTAAAACATTATCCCGTAAATTATCTTCCCAGTGGGGATCTTGATCTGTGTGGCGGTAAGCCTGGATACGCTCACGAATCGGCTCCAGGGCACGGTAAGGCAGTACGATATCTAACGAACCTTCGGTGTCGGCCATTTTGATACTGAAATGGCTTACCAGTATCAATTCATTGTCGTTGGAAAAGAGCGTAGAGATAGGACTGGATTGTCCATCCTGTAGCTCTACATCAAAAGGCAGGATGGTTTCCCAGGTTTCCTTGAGATTTTCCATTGCAGCACTGAGAAATTTGTTTAGCATGCGAGTTTCGGTTGTCGACATTTCCCTATCGGGAGTGACTTCCGTTTTACCGCTGCCACCAAAGAACAAATCAATCAGTGCGCCAATCAGTTGGTTGCTCACCGTCACAAAGCCAACAGACTTTAAAGAGTTCACTTTGAAAATATGTAAACTGTGATCAGGAGACTCGGTGTTGAAGTTCACAAACTTCACAGAATCCACGCCAGTAAACTCAACCTCAGGATTGTTGCGAAACTGGTTGTAAAGACTGAAACGCAAAAGCTGGGCATAACGCTTATAAAGCACAGAAAGCGTCGGTACCAAATCGTGGATTTTGTAATCTGGATTGGTCAGGTCGAAGCGCTGTAGTTTGTCGAACTGATCCCCGATATGAATCCGTTCGTTTTTGCGGCTTCTGTTTAGCAGTGTTTCAATCTGCTCATTGTTCACTGTGTGTCTCCAATAAAAAACAACACATCTAATTGACTATAAACCAATGACATAAATCATGCTGTCTCATATTGATTCAATGACACAATAAAACCCTTGGTATCAAAGGAAAACCGTCCCCGGATGTTTTTTTTGTTGTTTCAGTAAGTCTCGGGAAACGGTCACCGAATTGGTCACCAGTAACAGAACATCGACCGTTCAAATAGGGGTGTTACATTGAACGATAAGAAACTGCAGAGCGTTATTAAGAAGGCCAAAGCGTCAGGCGCTCAGAAGGAGCTGGCAGAAAAGTTGGCAGGACGTGGGGCAGGTGTACTACTGTTCCGAGGAACGCCAGCAGGAAACGGTGTGTGGTATTTCAAATACACCCGTGAAGGCAGGCGCATCTATACAAAGTTTGGGCAGTACCCATCAACAACATTGAGAGAGGCACGGATCCGGGCGGATGAGTTGTCTGCTCTTCACTTGAGCGGGACGGATGTTAAACAGCATCTTGCTACTGAGGATGGTGATCCGGTGACCGCAACATTTGGCGACCTGCTGGAGAGGTACAGGGACTCACTGGAAGGGCGAACCGCTTACGTCACGGTTAAGTCTCTTTTCAAGATTCACGTGTTCGAGAGGTGGCCTGAGATGGTCAAGTTGCCAGCCAGGGACATAACTCCACACCAGTGTCTTCAAATTGCCCGGGCATCGAATCAGAGCGGCATTGAAGCCGGATGTAACATCTTAATCGCATACCTAAAGGCCGCCTTCAATTCTGCACTACAGGCCGAGTTTGCAATTAAGGGGGCTGTCGTTCGTTTTGGGATACAGTCGAATCCTGCGCAGCACATAAAGCAGGTCAGGGAGTGGGTGAGAGCCAATGACGAATACGCCACCATAGAGCAGCTCAGACAGCTTTTTGATTCGTGCAATAACCAAGCACCAGCAAAGCCAACGAAAAAGGACTCGCGGCCAATGGGAGCAGTACACGCTGCTATGGTGCAGCTGCTCTGTCTAACAGGCCAGCGCCCCGAGCAGGTAATAAGGCTCAAGTGGTCTGATTATGATGAGACTCGCCACACTCTGAAAATGTTTAACGGCAAGGGCAGGAGCATGAAAGAGCACGTCATACCTGTCACTGGCCTGATGGCTGGGATATTCGACACACTAAAGGAATTTCGCACCAGTGACGGCGAGTACATTTTCTCACTGAATGGCGGGGGAAAGCCTGCCTCAATGTCACACCTCAGCGGACGGTTTAAGCAACACACTAACTACCACGGCATAGAAGTTCAAAAGCTCAAGCTGATCCGCTCAGGGTGGTCTACAGGCTGCGCAGACGCACGCCTAAATATTATTGGGCGCGAGCTGGTGCAAAGCCACGTAGTAGGCTCCAAGGTGGGCGCTGTCCACTATGACAAGTCACAGCATCTTGACGCAAAGCGGGAAGTTATTGAGGGATGGGAAACATACCTGCTCAACCCCTGTAAAGATGACATGAGGGCTGCTTGATGAGTGGTGCTGATGGGGTGGAGGCATTCATCTGCATGACCATTGAACGACTTGAGAGGGAGAATCCCGACAATGATATGGGCGGAGTGCGAAACTGGTCTGCTCAGCGTGTTAAGAGGATCCGCGAACTTGTTGCCAGTGGTGACACAGGGCTGGCCATCTTCGAGGCGTTTGGGTTGGGTATGAATGTCGGTGATTTCAGGGGATTCGTAAGGGCTGCGCATGAGGCCGCACTGAAAGGCGTTGAGATTGCCGACAAGGCAACTCCCGATAACTTTAAGCTTGGGCTTGAGAATGGCGAGCCGGTATACAGGCAGAAGAGAAAAAGGCATAGCACGAGGTTGGAGCAGGTCAGGAAGTCCCTGCAGGATGAGCCAGGGATTTCAAAGAGTGAAATGGCGAGAAGATTAGATATGGATAGAAAGGATTTGCGAAAATTGATTAAGCGCATCGAATCTGGAGATTGAAGGGGTGGGGGTATTAACTAATGCCCTCTGCCCGCGTGACACAACACGGAATAAGGTAGCCCCGAAGCAATCAAGCCAAGGGGCTTTTTTATGAATGACCGTCTTATTGATTTACACGAGTATCTGGAAATCACAGGCCGCAGTCGCTCAACTGAATACCGCGACCGCATCCACGGGCGCTCACCAGAGCCTAGAAAGATTGGAGTTGGCAGGAATAACCGCTGGCTGCTGTCTGAGGTTCAGGCGTGGATCAGGGGGGAGTGGAAGCCGGAGGGTGCGCAATAATGAAAAAAAATGCCACCAAGAAGGCAGCATCGAAAAATACAAAAGTTGTTGCGGCGTACGGTAGCACAAAATCGCCCGAGAGTATCGCACTGCCAGTTATGAAAGGCCTTCTGAAAAAGACCACCAATGATTTTCACCGTGGACTTAAGATTGCAATCAAATATGCAGGAGAAGGGTTCACCACCAAGATGCTCGCCAGAGAGGGCAGTGTCACACAGCAATTCCATTTTGCCCAATGCCTCAAGCTCAGGCTTAAAGAGCACGGGGTCACTCTGAGGTCTGTCAGGCGCAAAGAATACAAAAAAGGTGATACACCATACATCTACAGGTTCGACTGGCTCACAGACGACGAAAGCCCTCAGATGGAGCTGAAGGTTTAGCTGGTAACGACCAACGGGAGGCGCAGGCATTAGCGAAGCGGTGCCGGAGATGCCGTCAGGCATGGTTACAGGCTTTTAACGGGATAGGGCATAGGGCGCAGGTGATAGAAGTGCGTTATGCCTACCAGACGGAAACCTGAGCAGAGACGCACCTCCTGTTAAACCCGCTTTTAAGAACTCGCCGAACACTCCAAAACTGACTTTTTGCTCTGTCGCATACGTAAAAGTACATATGAAAAAAACAGCTGCTGATTTTGTGGGCAAACCCATGTGTGTGACACATGGAAAAAATCCCGTTTTCGGGAATGTCTCAGGTTTGCGAGGTGAGCCAGGTTCGACCCACATTAGGAAATTGTATGTATTACTACCTATCGGGAAAAAGTGGCCAAATGAAGGCGCTGAAAATATACTCCCGTGGTCGGGATAGGCGGGGAGTAGCTAACCTGCCGACAAGGGCACCCGGTGCGCCCTTCCCGACGCATCACACAGCACCGGGAACACAGCACCGGAAGTCATATCATGGATAGCTCCAAACCTCGCTCAATCATTGAGCAGGGTTCTCTATCAGGCCAGACGGCCATTGATAGCATGAACCTACTAATCCCAATCAATAAAATCTCAAAGGCGGATAAGCGCCTTGGGATGACTGTCGCCCCAATATACCTTGAGACTGGAGAACTGGCCGGGAAAATAGACGAGAGCACCAACACGGTGACCGTAGAAGGCGCTGGCGGTGTTTCCACGTCATACCGTAAGACCAGGCAGAGCAGGGGCAAAGGCGGCGGCACAACTGAATACATATCCGTCACAGTTTTTTCAAAGCAGCTTGAGGGCGATTACCTGCAGGGAATCACTGCGGCTAATGTTGCCCAGGCACACAAATACATTCAGGATCAGTGTGTTATTGACGTGCCAGTTGACCAGTTCCTGAGTGCAAAAGTTGCCGACTGTGATTTCAAGCAAGACGTTTATGTTGATATCCCTTCGCAAAAGGTAGCTGGCCAAATAAAAAAAATGGTCAGGCCTGAGTTTGCCAATCTGAGCAAGGCCACCACATCGGCCAACACCAAAAAACACCAGCTTCACGTGAGCACTCACAGCAGTGGAACACACCCATACTTCAAGGTTTACGGGAAAGAGCTTGAGCTTGATACCCAGAGCAATGACTTCAAGGCTGCATTTCTGAAAGAGTCAGACTATGTTAGGGAAGGCCATAGCTTGCAGCGTGTAGAAATAACTATGCGCACTACGAAAAAGCTGGTTGAGTATGGTGTGCTCAGGGATAACGAGGAAAACACTTTGGGAAATGTATTGGCCGCACTGGATGACGGTCGAGGTTTGGAAGCTATCAAAAAATTAGAATCCCGATATCTTGACGTCCGAAGTCTGGAAGATGTCGAAACGGCGGCAAAGCCAGAAGACAAAGACGAGATGAAAATCTACAACACGGTAAAGAGAATATTCAAGTACGCTGGCGATAACACTCCTAACAAGTCGGCGGTGATAGATGATGTTCTCGAGATCCACATTGTTAGCAAGGGTAGGGTGGCAAAATACAAACGCCTTGCTGAATATTACTACGACCATTTCACCAGCCCGCGTGTAACTGGCGATGACGTGGCAAAGGTTCAAAGTGTTGTTTCTAACCCGCTGTATGAAGTGGATGATGTTACGACAACCATAAGAGAGAAAAAGGCTAGCAAAGCCGCTCAGGAGCTTGCCGAGGTCATTATGGGTGACATAGGCCTGACTGCTCAGGAGCGTGTTCAGGATGACTGGGAGGAGTTGGGAGGAGCATTAGAAGACTATGCACGCTTGATTGCTACCCGTGAGGCAAACGACCATTTGAAGAAAATGCCGGAGCTGTCTGAGGAAGAGTGGCAGGCGCTTGAGTCCAGGTACAAAAATCAGGTGATGGAAGAAATTAAGCAGGTGCGAGAATCGGCCAAACTTTAAGCATTTTGTGGGCATATTTTCGATTTAGTACCGGTAAACTTGATTACCGGCACTGTTTTTTAGCGCCTTTTTACTGAATACCTGTACAGTGATTTGATATAATACCTGTGGGCGTTGAGCATGCGCCCAAACTCGCGGATGGGAGCCGGTAGTCCCCATAAGCTGTTTCCCCTGTTCGGCAACTGCCAATCTTTCTAACAGGGTTAATCATGACTAACAAAATCGAATCCAAAGAAGCTAATGAGGTGCTGGCAGCAAACTCAGGCCTTATTACCAAAAACAAAGAATTGCTTTCTGAATTGAAGGCAGAGCGGTTGCGCCGCTCAGAGCTGGAGTCTGAACTGGAAGCCTTGCGGGCAGACAGTGCCGAACAGTTCAAGTCTGTTGAGAATATGTTGATTAACAACCAAGTGGCCGCATTCTCAGCAAAGCACGTTATCAAGGGTGGTGAAGCACTCATCAGGCCGCATCTTGTCAGGACTTTGCGAGTCCAAAAAGACGAACAGGGCGACTATCGCGTTGTTTGTTTCAATCCCGAGGATGAAAAAGAACTGCCCTATGAAGATTGGGAAAAGCTGTTCACTGGCTGTGCTGACTTCCAAAGTGTGATTATTGGAACCAGAGCAAGCGGCGGCGGTGCGCCTGATCCGGTTATTGCCAACACAGGGCTTAAACCAAAGAGTACTGAATTCGGGTTGAAGTAATGGCTACAACAGCTACACGCCTCTCAGATGTAATTAAGCCGGAACGCTGGAACGAATACACAACTGAAGATAGCACTGTAAAGCAGGCTATCTGGAACTCTGGCGTAATGGTATCCAATGAGTTGATGAACACTGCAGCAGCAGGCGGCGGTGACACATATTCCATTCCGTACTGGAAAGACCTTCCAGATGGTGAGCCTAACTACTCCAACGATGACCCGGCGGACATGGCCACACCGGATAAGATTGGGGCAGGTAAGCAGGTGGTGAGAACTGCCCAGCTTAACAATGCCTGGAGTGCAATGGATCTGGCGGCAGAGCTTGCTGGTTCTGATCCAATTGCAAGAATCCGAAGCAGAATTGCTGACTGGTGGATCCGCCAGTTGCAGTCCCGGCTTGTCGCAACAATCAAGGGCGTATACAACGCCAACGCAGCCAATGACAACGGAGACATGGCCTTCATCACTGACACCCCCTTTGATGCAACTGCAGCTATCGAGGGGGCCAGTACAATGGGAGACCGGTCTGATGAGTTCACGGCAATCTTGGTTCACTCTGCTGTACGAAAGAAGATGCAGCTCAATGACCTGATACAGTACATCCCTGACAGCTCTGGCGGCGTTATTGGCGTGTTCCGTGGCATGGCCGTAATCACCGACGATGGCATGCCAGTAATCAAGGAGAACGGCAAGAAAGACCGGTACGTGAGCTGCCTTCTCGGTGGGGGCAGTATCGGGTACGGAAACGGTAACCCTCGGGTATCTGAAGAGGTTGACCGAATCCCCCTGGCTGGCAAGGGTGGTGGTCAGGAGATTCTCGTATCCCGCCGCTCTGTTGTTATTCACCCGCTGGGGTTCAACTGGAAGGGAACCACTGAGTCCGATGTCAGCCCAACACTGGCCGACCTTGAGCTTGCTACCAACTGGGAGCGCAAGTACAACCGCCGTCACGTGCCGCTGGCCTTTGTCGTGGCTCCAATTGAAGCCGACACTCATTAACGGTTAATGGCTTGATGAAAGGCTGGTCTGCTTAACGGTGGGGCAGCCTTTCCTGCATATGGGGAAAGGCAATGGCAAAAGGATTAAACGCAAGGCAGAGACGTTTTGTTAAGGAGTTCATGGCTAATGGTGGGAATGCTACACAGGCCGCTATCAGCTCCGGTTACAGCAGTCGTTCGGCATATTCGCAGGCAGACAGGTTGATGAGAAATGATGAAGTTCTGTCTGAATTGGAGGAACATCGGCAGGAGCTTGAGAAAGGCCTTGATATGACCATTGAGAAGCGTCTCAGGTATCTCAAATCGGTTGCTGACAAAGGGCTTGAGCCTATTGTAGTTGGCGATACGGTGCGCCCTCCCAATCTGTCTGCGGTAGTGTCAGCAGTGGCAGAAATGAATCGTATGTTAGGAACCGGCAGGGATGAGCAGGAGGCCACGCCTATGACGGTGGTGTTTAACGTCAGGGATCCAGTAGTTGTTCCTGAGGGTGGGTGATGGTGTGATTTTTAGGAGTACTGTGCGTGTAGTGATATGTAACATCTATCAGGTTACTTTGACTAATGTCATAAACTGCGTTGTTGGTGGTATAACTTCCCCCATCAATTAACAGCCAGGTATCACCATGACCAGCAGCAACCCTTTGTCAGAACTCCCATATGTTGAAGAGCTGAAAGACATTGCAGCCCGCCTGAGATTGAATGTCCGCCACTTTGACCTTGCCTATAGTGAGTTTGAGCGGGAAGAAGACCGTGCTCACGCAGACGAAAGCAGGGAGCTTGCAGGCCGCCTGAGCTCCATTGCTGAGAAGCTGGTGCCCATCTTTTCCTGATACCAGCCTGCTACACTGAACATTGAGCAAGGGAACAACCTCCCCATACTCAACGGGTTCACCCCTGCCTTTTGGCGGGGGTTTCTGTATCTGGGGTGTGCCTGTCGATACCGTGAAAACTAGACCAATACCAGTAAATCATAAAAATGGCTTTAATGCTTGGACTCCGATAAAACCAGAAATACTAGGGTGATACCAATAATACCAACCGGGTCACGTCTTTAGTGGTTTTGATGGTGGCAGCATTTTTGGGAAACGAGCACCGAAACGGTCACCGATAAAAATATTCTCCCTATTGTGTTTGTGTCCACTTACCTGCAATCCCTTTGGTAGTAAGCAATTCCACATAATCGCTATTGTATTGGTGAAATAAAATATTTTATTGACTATAAAACCCAACACAATTCCTGCCAGTTTTTATAAGCGTAATTTTGTTACCCAACCTTGCCAATGATTTGCACATTTCGATTGTCGGGAATTTCATTAAACGACAGAACCTGTAAACCATCGGTGCATAAACGTGCATAACGTGCCAGTAACGGTCGCAGTAGAGGTGAAACAATAATAATGGGTTGTTTGCCATCGGCCTGCATTTGCTGAGTAATATTAGGAAGGTTGGTTTGCAGCTGGTTTGAAATATTTGGTTCCAACGCAATATTGTCTGGTGCTGTGTGCCCAGCTTGTTGTGCCTGCTGTTGGGCTTTTAGTAGAATCGCTTCGAGCTTTTCATCCAGAGTGACAACAGGCATATCGGTTTGTGAACCAATCAGGTTTTGCACAATACTGCGGCGCAGGGCTTCGCGAATTCTGCCGGATAATAAAATGGGGTCTTTGATGTTTTCATCGGTAGCGAGCAGGGTGTTAGCAATAGTGCGAATATCAGAAATAGAAACCCGATCTGTTAATAACTCCCGCAACACTTGTTGCAACTGACTGACCGATAAACGCTTTGGCACTAACTCTTCCGACATTTTGGGAGACTGTTTGCCAAGGTTTTCCAAAAGCTGTTGCACTTCATCGTGACCAAGTAACTCGCAGGCACTTTCTTCAATCACTTTACTCACGTGGGTAGCAATTACGGTTGCCGCGTCCACAACGGTATAACCCAAACTGGTGGCTTGCTCCTGCAACTCTTCCGTGACCCACACAGCTTCCAGGCCATAGGCAGGATCGGTTGTTGCAATACCTTCTACAGCGCCATAAACCTGACCGGGATTGATTGCGAGAAATTTATCCGCCTCAATCTGACCTTCCGCAACACTTACCCCCTGAAGAGTGATGCTGTAACCATTAGCGGCGAGGGAAAGGTTGTCCCGAATACGCACACTGGGTATCAGAAAACCCAGACGGGCCGAGAGGTTTTTACGAATGCCTTTAATTTGCCCAAGCATTTGCCCGCCCTGATTTTTATCTACAAGAGGAATCAGCCGGAAGCCGACTTCCAAACCAAGAGGATCAATGGTAGGAACATCTTCCCAGGTAAGCGGAGCATCACTGGAAGGTTGTGTTGCAGCGGGAGTAATCTCAGGTTCATCCTCTTTACTCTTCCCTTTGCGATAAATCAACCAGGCACTGCCTGCCAGTGCACTTCCCAAACTGAGAAAAGCAAGGTGAGGCATGCCAGGCACAACACCCATAATCAAAATGATGCCTGCGGTTACGGAGAGTGCGCGGGGAGAGGAAAACAGCTGAGAGGCAATCTGATCACCCATCTCAGCAGTTTCAGAAACGCGGGTAACAATGATTGCTGCAGCGGTGGAAAGCAGCAGTGAAGGAATCTGTGCAACCAGACCATCACCAATAGTCAGCAGGGAGAAAACATTAAACGCATCCCCAAAGGTCATACCGTACTTGATGGTGCCTATCAGCAAACCACCAATAATGTTAATACCCAGAATCAGCAAACCGGCAATGGCATCACCACGAACAAACTTACTGGCACCATCCATAGCACCGTAAAAGTCTGCTTCACTGGTCACCTGTTTACGACGCTCCAACGCCTGTTCCTGATTGATTAAGCCGGCGTTCAAATCCGCATCAATCGCCATCTGCTTGCCGGGTAAGGCATCCAAAGTGAAACGGGCAGACACTTCAGAAATACGACCAGCGCCTTTCGTTACAACCACAAAGTTGATAATTACCAGAATGGCGAACACAACAATACCCACTACGTAGCTGTTGCCCACAACTACTTCACCGAATGCCTGAATCACTTTACCGGCGGCGTCACTGCCGTTGTAACCTTGCAGCAACACCACACGGGTTGAGGCAACGTTCAATGCCAGTCGGAGGAGAGTTGCGACCAGAAGAAGAGTTGGGAACACAGCAAAATCGAGAGGGCGTTTGGCGTAGATGCTCACCAACAGCACCAGCAATGAAAGTGCGATGTTAAAGGTGAAGAACATATCCAGCAGCAATGGCGGTACCGGCAATGTCATCATTGCCATCAGAATCAGCACCATAATTGGAATGCCGATCTGGAGCTTGCCCAGTCTTCCCATCATGTCTGCTGTGTTTGTTGCTTCTGCCATTATCTCAGTCCTTGAGACTTCTTATTTTGTTTTGCTGCGCTTTCGGAGTTCGGTCTGAAGTTTGGTGTGGTATTTCCGCTCCATCAAACCATCCCTGGTTTGGGTCGCTCTCGGGACATCCTGTCCCTTGAAATACCACACCAAACGTCAGCCCCTACGGACATCGGCGTATCAATAACTCTTTTCAACTGCGTACCCGTCGATGCCAGTGGAGGTGGACACTCGGTGTGCTTTGTCAAAGGCCATGGATGGCCTGAGAGCGAACCAGACCAAGGATGGTCTGATTGAGCGGACAAAGCACACCGAGTGTCCGCCTGAACACCCCACAATGCGTACTCACAATCAACAGGCTACCTACGCAAATGCGGAGGAATCTCAAACTCCTCCGGCAAGGGCGAAGGCTCCGGCCCTAGCCCAGCACTAAACTGCCGCAACCGATACACATAAGCCAGAATCTGAGCAATCGCCATATACAAATCCGCCGCCACTTCCTGATTCAACTTGGTGGAATAATAAATCGCCCGAGTCAAAGCCGGAGAGCGCACAACCGGCCGCTCATGGGCATCAGCCACCTCAATAATCTTCATCGCCACCTCATCCACACCCCGGGCAATCACAAAGGGCGCTTTTGCTCGACCTGTGTCGTACTTCAATGCCACCGCATAATGGGTTGGGTTCCGGATAACCACATCCGCCTTGGGAACCTCCTGCATCATCCGGCGATTCGCCTGTTCCCGCTGCAAATCACGAATACGGCTTTTTAACTCAGGCCGGCCATCAGTATCTTTCTGCTCATCCTTCAACTCCTGCTTGGTCATCCGCAGCTTCTTAATGTGCTGCCACTTCTGAAATGGAATATCGATAGCCGCAATAAACGCCAGCGCAAAGGCATACATCAGAATGCCGCCACCTGCCAACAGCAAAGCCTGCAAAAGCGCCGGGCGAACAGACTGCTGATTAAGTGCAATCAACTCCGGCCACTGATTGGTAATCACTAAAACCAAAGTACCAACAATTAACGACACCTTTAAAATAGATTTCACCAGCTCAACCAGAGAACGCACCGAGAAAATCCGCTTAATTCCCTGAATCGGGCTGAGGCGAGAAAGCTTCGGCTGATACTGCTTATGGGAAAATGCCCAGCCACCCATCACCAAACTCCCCACAAGCACGCAAAACAGAATCACCGCAAACACCGGAAGAAGCGCTGTGATACCGGTTAAAACACTCTCCCCCAAATGCCGCGCCATTTGGGAGGTATCCAGAATAATCTCAGGCCGCAGCTGCAAATTCTGAGTAAACAACTGCTGAAACTGCCCCGACATAAACGGGCTAAACGCCATCATCGCCGATACGCCGCCGAGAAACATACAGGTTGTCACCAGTTCCCGTGATCGGGGAACCTCGCCATCCTTTTTTGCCTTCTCCAGCCTTCGTTGACTGGGTTCCTCTGTACGCTCCTGGGCGCTACTCTGCTCGTCAGCCATCGGCAATCATCACCGTAAGCTTTGAGAGCGCCTCATTGGTCAGCTCCGTAAACAACCCCGGCAAGCCAGAGACAGACACCGCCAGCACCACCAAACCCGCCATCATGCTCATAGGAAAACCAAGGGAGAACACATTTAACTGAGGCGCGGCCCGGTTCATCACACCAAATGCGATATTCACCAGCAGCATGGTGGTAATAGCAGGCAGAGCGATAAGAATGGCTGCACCCAGCGCCCAGCTGACCTGCAGGGTTAATGTATGAAGATCAATAGTGGTGCTGGTAACAGGCCCAATAGGAAGCGCAGTAAAACTTGTCGCCAGCACATTGATCACCACCAGATGACCATCCAGCGCCAGAAACATCAAAGTCGCCATCACCTGATAAATCTGGGCAATGATTGGAATGCTGACTCCGTTCACCGGATCAAACATCATCGCCATACCCAAGCCCATCTGCAGAGACACCATCTGTCCGGCCATGGCAAAAATAGCGAGAAACACATGAAGCAGCAGCCCGCCCATACCACCAATAAAAATCTGCTGAAGAGTAATCCTCAGGCTTTCCGGTGAAAACGGCTCAACCGCTGGCATGGGAGGTAAAAGAGGAGCAATCAGAAAAGTAACGGCCAAAGCCAGCAGCAGGCGAATCTGAGCCGGAACCATGGCAGAGCCAATAATCGGCATGGTCATCAACAAACCGGCCACACGGAACAGCGGCCAGAGCAGCTGCCCGACCCATCCTGTTAGCTGTGCGGTGCTTAATTCCATAAGAACGGTTCCAAAAACGGCTCCTAATAAATAAGAAGGGGAATAGCGGCATACATTCGCTGAAACAGCTCCATAAACTCCCGAATCAGCCAGTGCCCTGCAAAACCTATAGTGACCAGCGTGGCCAGCAGCCTGGGCAGAAAACTCAGGGTCTGCTCATTGATCTGTGTGGCCGCCTGAATAATGCTCACCACCAGGCCCAGCAGCATGCCCGGCCCGATAATCACCGAGACCACGATCACAATCACGGTCAGCACATCCCTCAGGAGATCTACAACGGTTTCCGGTGTCATATTTATTTCAAATCGAAACACTTGATGAATGTTTTAATTCCCTTCAATTATCAATCTAGAACCGGTGTCAGAATCTGCAACAGAGGAGAGAGAGGTTGTGAGCCGGAATCAGGGAAGGGTCAAAAAAATACGGATATTCAAAGCGTTTTTCTCAAAATAAATCCCCGCAAACCTATTAAGCGCCCTTGGCTATTCACCGAACAGTAAAGTGTCGGGCTCGGAGCGTTTGATGTCTTGTTCAGGGCCGGAATTCTCACAAAGGGGTATCAAAAGCCCCAATCCATGGATGGAGAGTGAATAAATGTCCTTTTCGGTAAACACAAACGTCTTCTCGCTGAATGCTCAGCGTAACCTGATGACCTCCGGTTCAGGCCTTCAGGAAGCTATGCAGCGTCTGTCTTCTGGTTCACGTATCAACAGTGCTAAGGATGATGCGGCGGGTTTGCAGATTTCTAACCGTCTGACTTCTCAGATTCGTGGTCTGGGAGTTGCAGTTCGTAACGCTAACGACGGTATATCTCTGGCTCAAACCGCTGAAGGTGCACTGCAGGAATCTACTAACATTTTGCAGCGTATGCGTGAGTTGGCTTTGCAATCTGCTAATGGTTCTAATGGAGCAGATGAGCGTGCTGCTTTGCAGAAAGAGGTGAGTGCTCTTCAAGAAGAATTAAGTCGTATTGCAGACACAACGACTTTTGGTGGAAGAAAGTTACTAGATGGCAGCTTCGGTACATCTGACTTCCAAGTCGGTGCAGATCGAGATCAAACAATCTCAATCACGTTGTCTTCTGCATCAGCTGTAGACTTGGGAGTCCAAGAGAGTATCTCTGGGTTTGGTGTTGATTTCACTACAAGCTTTAGAAGGGACAATATTGGTGAAGCTACAAACGCGGCTCCAGCCTCTGCGAGAATTGATGAATTAGTAACATTTGACTTTGGTTCAGGGAATACAACCTCAGTTTTGATCAAGCAGAACTCTTCAGATGAAGAGTTCCTTACGGCCTTTAATACTGCGTTAAATGCCGATGGGTTGTACGCTAGAGAGAATAGTGGTACCGGTGCTATCGAATTTTATGCGGAAACTACGACTTCTTTTGATGTTGTGAGTAATGCTGATGGAACAACTGGTGCATTTGTAAGTGGCACGGCGGCAACTATTACACCAGCAGGTTCAACTACGGTTACAGGGGTAACAGTTGCTACTCAATCCGAGGCTCAAAATGCAGTGAGTAGCATTGATGCAGCACTTAAGACGATTGATGGTCAACGTGCCGACCTCGGTGCTGTCCAAAACCGCTTAACCTCCACTATCTCCAACCTCTCAAATATCAGCGAAAACGTATCCGCTTCCAGAAGCCGGATTCAGGACGCTGACTTTGCGGCGGAGACTGCAAATCTGGCCAAGTATCAGGTACTGCAGCAGGCTGGTACTGCGATTCTGGCTCAGGCAAATCAGACCACTCAGAACGTGTTGTCTCTCCTGAGATAATATCTTCTGAGTAAAAGTCAGCCTTTGTCAGTTTGAGGCTGATAATGAATAGACGAGGAAGTGCATTCCTCGTCTATTCTTTTTTTGGGGACGCCGTATCTCTCCAAAACAACAGCACGCAGCATTCACAGCAATAAACGCCAGGTACGGCCATGTTACAGCTTTCCGGATTGGTTTCAGGTATCGACACCCAGTCACTGGTGAACACTCTCGTTCAGGCCGAACGTGCTCCCCGACAAGCTTCTATCCAGCGTAAACAGCAAGCCGATACCGTTGAGCTTTCCGCCCTCGGGCAGCTTCAGTCCGCCATCAATAACTTCAATACGGCGGTGGAAAAGCTGGGTGAGTCCGATGTCTTTAATGATCGCAAAGCCACCATCAGCAACCGCGATGCCCTGAGTGCCACTCTTTCCGATACCGCTGTTACCGGCAGTTACTCCTTTACCGTAAAACAACTGGCCAGCAACCAGCAGCAGGCCACCGCTAGCTTTGCAGCGGATGCCACCTTTGGCACCGGTGATCTGGTTTTTACCGTGAATGGTGAAAGCCTGACTCTGGCTCTCGATAGTTCAAACAACACACTGGCCGGTATTCGAGATGCCATTAATAACGCGGAAGATAGCCCTGGCCTCTCCGCCACCATCATTAACGATGGCACCAATCAACGCCTGCTTATCAACGGCACGAAAACCGGAGAAGATTATGGCGTAGCCATTGAAACAGCAGGGCTAACCGTTGCTGCAGGTGACTCCAACTTCACCGCTGACCTGACCGAACTTCAGGCCGCCGCCAATGCCCAGATCGTCATTGGTGACCCAGCCAACTCCGACAGCATCACCATCAACCACAACGATAACAGTATTGAAGGCGTGGTGGATGGTGTGACTCTGGAACTGAAAGAAGTCAGCACCACACCGGTAACCGTAGATGTAGCATTGGATAAGGCCGGTTCCGAAAGAGCCATTAAAGACTTCGTTTCCGCCTACAACGAATTAACCAATACCGTAAACAGCCTGACCCGCTTCACAGAGGGGCAGGGTGGTTCAGCATTAACGGGAGATGCCACGGTCAGATCACTGGTCAGCTCACTCCGAACAACACTCAGTGATGGTGTAGAGGTCAATGGTCAGACATTACGGCTGGCAGAGTTCGGCATCAAAACCGCAACCGATGGCACACTGGAAGTGGATAGCAGCAAACTCTCCGATGCTGTCAGCGAAAACTTCTCATCACTCCAGAACTTTTTCAGCGGCGACAACGGCTTCGGAAATAAACTGACTACACTTCTCGATCGTTACGATGCCAGCAACGGCATTGTAAAAGAACGAATGGATCGTCTGGACACTGGATTAAAAGATCTAACCCGAGAGCTGGAAGATCTGGATGCTCGAATGGAACAGGTGCAGAAATACTGGGAAGGCCGCTTTCTAGCCATGGAACAGGCTATGGCGCAGTTCAACTCAACCAGTAGCTGGCTCACCAATAACTTGAATAATCTGGGTAATCGAAACAATAGTAATTAAGAAATAAGGCAGTGCACAAATGTTGCCAAAGCCCATTGCTCCGATTGCTCTGCCAAAGGCCATGGATGGCCTGAGAGGCCAGAAATTGCTCCTGCATTTCTGGCATTCCCGCCATCCATGGCGGTCACGACCCAGACCATGGATGGTCTGATGGAGCGGGCAGAGCACTCCGAGCAATAGGCTGGAACTCATAAAGTCCAGCAACAAACAGCCAGCAATAAACATAAACAGTAGGAAGAAAGTAGATGGACACCAACGGACTAGCAGCATACCGCAAGGTGCAAAACAACGCCCAGGCCGAGGTTGCTGACCCTTACAAACTGATTCAGTTACTGTTCAAAGAGCTTATGACCTCCCTCGCCCAAACCAAAGGCGCCATGGAGCGAGGTCAGCTGGCAGAAAAGGGAAGCCTCATCGCCCACTGCGTAGAAATCGTGATGGCACTGGACGAATCCCTCAATATTGAAGCTGGCGGCGAGATGGCCGAAAACCTTCGCAACCTGTACCGCTATTGTGTGGGGCAACTTCTTTCTGCAGGGCCGGAAAACAACATTGAAAAACTGGACGAAGTCACCAACCTGATGAAACAGATACAGGAAGCCTGGGAAGGCATCGGCCAGAAAGCACCCAGTGAAATGCCTGCTGCAGCCGATGACAAAGGCGCGGTGATCGGTGCTGGTGGAGTCAGCGGCAATGCCTGAAGTAACAGCGCTAAGTGTCAGCCAGATTCGAAGTGCCAGAGCCGAGCTGCAAGCAGCATGGGATCGCCGAGACTGGAACGCACTGATGACACGGGAAAAAAGCGTCCGCCTGCTGGCCGAAGGTGCTTTTTCCCGGCAAGTACCAGATGGCGAATTAAGGCAAGAATTGATGGCGCTCCAGCAGCAATATCTGGCTATTGTTGAAGAGATGACCGAAGAACGAAACCAGCTAAAAGAACTGCTGGTACAAAGCAGTAAAAATGGCGGAAACCGACTGCGCGCCGTTCAGCAGTATCGGGTAACCGGGCGAATGAAAGATAACTAAAAGCAAGTGACTCCATGGACGGATCACCAGCACCACAGACAACATCAATATTACCCCTGCAGCTCCCACTGAATACACAATCGGGCGCTGTAACTGTTTCTGCGCCTGTTTTGCCTGCTCTTGCGAACGGCCTTCCTCAAAACGTAAATCTGAACCCCAGCCCCGAAAGTGGAACGCTGCCCCCGGTACTCCCATTTGATGACGTTCTCCACACAGTTTTAGAAAATACCATCGACAGCGAACCACTGGTTCAGATTGTGAATGCTGCGCCAGCTCCGCAACTGGCCGGCTTGATAACTCACAGCACACAGGCTCTAACGCCAGTGAACACTGCACAACCTCAGGAACCAGCTCTTCAAAACCTGATAGTGGATAACAAGCCGTCACCACTTCTTAATCTCTCAGGAGAACAAACCCAGCGAAGCGTGGCAGGACAGCTCTTGCAACAGCCAGAACAGCAACTGGCACAAACCACACAGTCCCAACTTCACAATGAAGCGGCACTGATAAAGCAAGTGGTTCACCAAAAGCAGGATGCACAACAAGCGATTCAAACTCTGGAAGTGTTAAAGCCTCTGCAACCGGTCAATGATGTATTAGGTCTGGAACGGCCAGAGCTGTCGCTTGATCAGCAAAGGCTGCTGCAGAACACATTAAACCCTGTACGGGTGGAAGTCTCTCAACCAGCTCCTCCAGCTGGCTTTACCCAGGCACAGAATATTGATTTACCCACCACCACACCGGTTGCCCAGAGTGCAGACGTCAACACCATAGAAAGCGGCACGGATAGAAAAGCCGGTGCCATCTCTGAAAACAGTTCGTTCCACGAACTTCTCTCCCGCCAGTCGGTAAAAGGGGAGCAAATGGGCGAACGGCTGATGGTTATGCTCAACCGTGATCAACGTCAGGCCACCCTGCGTATGGACCCACCAGAACTGGGGCAGCTGAAAGTAATGTTGAGTGTGGATGGGGATCAGGTTTCGGTGCAGTTTCAGGCAGGCAACGGTCAGCTCAGGGATATGCTCAACCAGCAGGTTGACCGGCTGCGCCAGTTCTTTGAACAGCAACAGATGGACTTGGTGAACGTAGATATTTCTCACGACAGCGGGCTGTCTCAGAACGATTTTCAGAGATTTGACGAACACGCTTCCGATCTCGAAGAGGGTGCTTATGAGAATGAAAACTCGTTCGCAGGCGAACAAATTTATTCGGCATCTCCAAGTGTCGGACGTATGCAGCAGGGGTTGCTGGACGTTTACGTGTAATGGATAGGGAGCACAAATATGGCTGAAGACAATCAGGAAGAAAGCCAGAGTGATAAGGAGCGGGGTAAAGGCTCCTCCAAGCTGATAATAATTATTGCCATTGCCAGCGTGTTGCTTATTGGTGGTGGGGCGGCAGCTTTTTTCCTTATGAAGCCTTCAGCGGAGGGGGAAGGGGGGACGGAAAATGGTGCCCCGCTTGGAAAAGCCTTGTTTTTTGAACTGGATCCGTTTGTGGTGTCACTCACCGGCGAGCGCAAATCCCACTACATGCAGCTTGAGCTGGCTATTCTCACACGGGATCAAAATATGCTGACCGTTTTGGAAGAAAACACCCCGCTGGTGCGTAATGCTCTGATTCAGAATATGAATGGCATGGTCTATCAAGATGCACTGCTGGTGGATGCTCCTGATCGTATTCGGGCGTCGGCTCTCATCAAGATCCGTGATGTTCTCAAGGAACAGGGCGGTGAGATGATAGAAGACGTTCTGATCATGAACATTGTCATCCAGTAGCCACCGGTGCCGGAGTGTGAAAGCAGCCAGTAACGGCATTCAGGCTTACCAGTCCCAGAGTCGCGACTCAGTGGATGCTTTGGTACGCAAGCATCTTGGGCTGGTGAAAAAGATTGCCCTGCATCTTGTGAGCACAGTGGGGCACGTAGCCACTGTGGATGATCTTATGCAATCCGGCATGGTGGGTCTGATAGAAGCCGCCGGACGCTTCGACTCGTCGCAGCAAACCACCTTTGAGCAATTCGCCCGGCACCGTATTCACGGTGCGATGATTGATATGGTGCGACAGGGAGACTGGCGCCCCCGCCGAACCCGTGAAGAAACCCAGAAACTCACCCGCACCATGGCTGAGCTCGAAAAAGAACTTGGACGTCAACCCCACGACCGCGAAGTGGCATCCGCCCTCGGCCTTCCCCTCGAAAAGTATCAGGACATGCTCGCCAGCACCCACGCTGCGCGGCTGGTGAGCTTCGATGAAGCTCTGGAATCCGGCGATGAACCCGTGGATACCGAAGAAGAACCCGCCACCAGTATTTTTCAGCATTGTGAACAGGGCGCACTGGCCGATGCATTAAAAGAGCTGCCGGAAAGAACCCAGCAGCTGTTCAACCTGTACTACGTGCAGGAAATGAACATGAAAGAAATCGGCTTGGTGTTTGAAATCTCAGAAGCCAGAGTCTGCCAGCTCCATGGGCAGGGTTTGAAGAAACTGAAGGCCATTCTCAAGGATTGGAGTCAGTAATATGTTCAAGGTAATGGGCTTTATTATTTTGATTGCCAGTATTCTGGGGGGCTTTGTGCTGGCCCACGGTAACCTGATGAATCTCTGGCAGCCCTATGAAATTCTTATTATTGCCGGTGGCGCCTTTGGTGCTTATTGTCTGGCACACCCGTGGAAGGTGGTTGCCGCTTCCGGGCAACATATTCGTTTTACTCTCACCGGCACGGGTTATAACCAGAAATATTATGAAGCTCTGCTTCAGCTTTTAAATCAGCTTTTTGAAGTTGCCCGTAAACAGGGCGGCCGAAAGGCGCTGGAAGACCATATCGAGAATCCCGAAAACAGCGATATCTTCAAAAGCTATCCACGCATCACGAAAACTCCTCAGACTCTGCTGTTTATTACCGACAACCTGCGCCTTTCACTTGTGGATAACCTGGAGACTCACAATTTCGAAGCTCTGATGGAACATGAAATTGAAACCTATGAAGAGGAGCTGTCTCGGCCCGGTATGGCGCTTCAGGAAATTGCCGACGCCTTGCCTGGTTTCGGGATTATGGCGGCGGTACTGGGTATTGTAATCACCATGCAATCACTGGATGGCCCGCCTGATCAGCTGGGTACTCACATAGCAGCCGCTCTTGTGGGAACCTTTATGGGAGTATTTCTGGGGTACGGTGTGGTTGGCCCTATTGCATCGGCTATCGGGCATTCCATTCATTATGAAATCAAGGCGCTGGAGTGCATCAAGGCCTCCCTTGTCAGCTATCGCCATGGCACACCACCTGCTATGGCGGTTGAAGCAGGTAGAAAAGTCTTGTGCACTGAGAGCCGGCCTTCCTTTGAAGAGATGGAGAAGATTCTTGAAAGCTAATGCTTCGGGAATAAACTGTTGTGGCTAAAGATAAAACGCCAATCATCGTCGTCAGAAAATCCAGAAAAGGCCATGGGGGGCATCATGGTGGTTCCTGGAAAGTAGCGATTGCGGATTTTGCTATCGCCATGATGGCACTGTTTCTTGTGCTCTGGCTGCTCAGCGTGACAGATGACGAACAGAAGGCGGCAATAGCTGCCTATTTTGAAGATCCGGGTACCTTTATGAAAACCGGCTCTGCCCACCCCATTGATCTGGGCGGTTCTCCCAACATTATGCGCCGTGTTGATAAAGTCGGCCCCAGTATGAAAGGGCAGGAGGGTACGGAGGTGATTGGTGACCTTCAGGCTCCCCAGCGTGGCGAGAAGGTTGATTTTGAAGATTTGATTAAACAGCTTAATCAAATGCTCAGCGGTGATATGGATGATCGCCATCTTGATGAATATGTATTTATGGAAGTACTGCCAGAAGGTCTGCGTCTGGTGATTCTGGATCGTGATGAAGACCACATGTTTGAACGGGGAAGCTCTCGTTTGAACCCCTTCTATGAAGACTTGCTTTTGGCGCTGGCGCGTTTGCTGAAAACTATCAGTAACCCAATTTTGGTCAGCGGGCACTCCGATGCCACCAAAAGCCGTTCCAGTTCCTATAACAAATGGCGCTTATCCGGTGAGCGAGCGATGGTAGCGCAGCGGGTTTTGCTCTTTGGTGGCGTAAGTGATGATCAGTTCATTATGGTGTCAGCACTGGCCGACCATGAGCCGCGCATACCGAATAATCCGGAAGATGGCTCAAACCGTCGGGTGGAATTAATGGTGCTGAATCACAATATGTCTACACGGATAAGGCGTTTGTTTGCACCGGTTGATCACCAGGGCTTGCCAAAAGAAAACCTGATTCCTCAGGAACAGGTGGATAAGGTCGAGCAGGAAGCACACTCTAATCAGCTGCCGAAAATTCTTCGTCCTGAGTAACTCTGGCATCGTTAGCTGCTAGACTTCGTGCCGTCTCAATTGAAGGGTTATTTATAATGCGCGGTTTTCACCACTTTTTTCTGCTTGCATTCTTACTGACAGCAGAAAGCACTTTTGCCTTTCCTTTTAAAGTATCAAATCCGATTGATATGAATGCCAAAGATACAGAAATTATTGAAGATGTTTCCGGGAAGCACTACATAACCTACAAAAAGTCCGGGGAATGCATAAAGCAAGAAATAGACATTATACGTTTCGATTGTGAAGGTCAGTTTATTACGTTTACTATTGGATGGGTTGATCCTAGGTTATATCAAGCCAATATTTTACCATACCGATAAAGTGCCCGGGTTTTCTGTTGCGTTTTCATTTTGGTCTGGCAGGCACCTTCAGAGAATACAATGTCCAGCATTCAGTGCAGACTATTCGCCACCAGCCAGTGTATTCTGGTGGCAGAGAGTATGTCTTTTGCGATCATTTCTTTACTGTAAACCGTGTTGAGACTCTATTGCAGATTGGTCTTTGGACGGTTAAACACCCATTGAATTTCTGTTTGATCTTTAGTTTTCCTATAGGATCGTGGTGCACAAATAACTAATTCGCCAGGTCCGCCCTGCGAGGATTCTTGAGTAGGGAATGGTAATTTAGATAATTCCATATCTATCAAATCAAAAATATTAGCTATATGCTGATGATTTACAAAACAAGCTTGAAGTTCATAAGCCATTTTTTCTAAAGGTGCATCATCGTGGCCATATTCTTTGATCTCTTTGAAGTATCTCTTGATAAA
>NZ_SMME01000264.1 GCF_009711465.1 Parendozoicomonas verongulae
TCGATACCTGACGCTTGCAGCTTAACTTGCTGCCAGGCGGATAAAAAGCGAAAGCAGTGGGCCAGTTGACTGAGACAGGATGCATTTGTGCCTTCACTGCTTTCCACCGCAAGAGCAGCCCAGTTGAACGCTTTCCCCAGAAGGGGCAAATGTTCGGGCAAGATTTTCTCAACGTTCATTAATTCCCGGTAGTAACGAATGCTCGAATATAAGCAGGTTTCAAACCCTGAAAACAACTGTTTATCGAGTTGCAGCTCATCAAACTCCCCCCATGCTCCCATATCAGTGAAAACGGTTGCGAAACACAGTTCGATCTCCTTGTCCTCACAGGGGGTGTTCGCCACCCCACCTGCCGCCTGGGTGCGTAGTCGGGTATAGATGTCCAGAGCCGCTTGCAGATTGTCCGTGCCCCCCATGACCTGGAGATGTCTGCCCAGTGTTAA
>NZ_SMME01000445.1:0-353 GCF_009711465.1 Parendozoicomonas verongulae
AAACACAAGCGCACCCACACAGGAGACAGGTCCTTTGCCTGTGACTTTGACCGGTGCAACAAAACGTTTGCCACATCCGGTGATCTCACAAGACACAAGCGCGTCCACACAGGGAACAAGCCCTTTGTCTGTGACCACGGTGGGTGCTACAAGTCTTTCAACCAATCCAGTCATCTCACCAGACACAAGCGCTCTTGCACAATCCATAGTGTCACTGGCAGAAAAAGACTCACCGCCTTAAGCACCAACATCACAAGAGGCTGCCAGCTACGTTGCTATCTTCTTTGCTCTCTTTGTGGGAAGGAAGAAAATGGTCTTCAGGTTGAACTTTGTTGTTACCAGTCTCTGCATAG
>NZ_SMME01000445.1:616-876 GCF_009711465.1 Parendozoicomonas verongulae
GCACATCTTGCACCGTCAAAAGCTCTGCCGGGCACCACTTTGTGCATTGCCATGGAAAAAAACAAAGAACCCAGTTAACACTCACGGAATCAACAGCTGTACAACATCTGGCCGTTGAAACCGGATGCCACATATGGATCAGAAACTCATCCACCATAGACTGCATTTCCAATCACGATAGAGCTCCTGACATCTTATACACTCCTCCTTCTTCACCTTCCCTTCTGGAGACTCTATTCCCGGAGTTATCGGGCCTGGAG
>NZ_SMME01000400.1 GCF_009711465.1 Parendozoicomonas verongulae
CACAACATGGATCCGGGATAAAGCAAACATTTGCCATGTGTTTTCAGGTAAGGAAGCTCCCTCTCACATCCACCGCTCTCCCCTTTCATCGGGAAACCTGTTTCCTTCCCGGTTTCCGCATTTAAATGCCTGGCTACGCGAGTATTACAGAGAGCCTCAGGTTCGAATTGACGATGACAGGCCTGCAGATTTCTATGATATGTACACGCTAAGAGCCCACACAAGGGACAGGCCTTTTGTCTGTGAGCCCACACAGGGGACAAGCCCTTTGTCTGTGAGAATGTCATAAGGCTTTCACCACATCCGGTAATCTCACCGTTCACAAACGTATCCACACAGGGGACAAGCGGCACCAGCGCACACATCGTAATGTGAGAGGTGAGTGAAAAGTCACCAGCTACGTTGTTATCTTCTTTGTTCTTTTTGTGGGAAAAATGGAATGGTCTTCAGACTGAACTTTGTTGTCATCAGTCTTTGTATAGTGATCGGTCTGTCTACATCTGCCATCTATGCAACAGAAGACAAGAGCAGATCTTTTCACCTTATTCCGTTACGGCCATTAGATGTGATATCGACAGATAACATTGCTATATACCCTGCGGACAGCACACATATTCATCCCCATAAAACAACGTCCTGCGTTATAGCCAGGACAGCGAAAACTACTTCGTGTATTGCCGGGGGAAACAACAACAAACCGGATTAACTCTCATCGCCTCACCGCCAGCACAGCATCTGGCCGT
>NZ_SMME01000865.1 GCF_009711465.1 Parendozoicomonas verongulae
GCACCAGATGCTTGCTCCCTGAGCAGTAACGGCCACTAACGGAATGTGTCGCAGTGGTGGTTTTGCGTAGCCCCTCGGAATTATGGATAGCATGATGATAACGAATAATACTGTTAGAAGGACTTCTGTTGCGTACCTGTCACTCATCACTGGTCTCACATCCGCTTCAATAGGGAGGGTTATTGTAGTTCCCGTTCTAGAGGCTTGGGGGAGGCTTTGAGTGTTGCCGCCCGCTACGTGACCAGAGTTGTGACGCAAGCAAGAAAGACGCCGCCAGACTATGCGAAAGCAATGGTGCGGGTACTTATTGAAGCTCTGATGTATGCCGAAGCTACCGGAGTCGTTCATCGTGACAGATGCGAAGGCTATGTAATGTGGGTGGATCCTGGATTACCACCTCAAAAAACATCTGATCGTCCACAACATACCATGGTTGATCATCATCGGCGTGAATGACATCAACGTCATCAACGTCATCACTGCTTTTTTTGAATCTTAATGCCGAAAGGGGAATAAACAATGGTATGCCGGCGGCTATATTCATTTCCGTCACCGGCCGTTGAAACGCACAACTTTTCAAGTTGGTAAGAAAAGTGGCCTGAAGGTTTTGACGGCCTGCGATATGGGGAGACTGATCCAGTAACCTTATGGTAATCATCTTATTGATAGGCCACTCCAACAGTTGATCGTAGTCATGTCGCATAATGACAACAAAGATAGAAAGATGAGTGCCCTTTCCCATACCTTCGCCGTTCATGTAAAGCCGCAGGCTAAGTTTGTAACCATAATCATCGGTATAAAACGGGGCGCTACGGATAGAGGTCACCCGCCCTGCTTTGGACTTCTCCATAGCGTCACTCACATTTGGAACAGGCCATATAAAGCGGCCATTGGTCGTCTTTACTTGCAGGCTTTCTAGCTCATTGTCACGGTCGGCCCGATACGGCCAAAGATTTTTCGTTTGTAGCAGGGCACTGTTTGGCCAAGATAATTGTAACGGTAAAGAAAGTTTGGGTACTGTGAATGCTGGAGTCATGCCATGGGGCGTGGGCTGGAGTGGCGTGTTTGGTTTAGGGTGATGCATTTCACTGGTTAGAAAAGACGAAGTCCCTTTGATGAACCTGTTGGCTGCCTGAATCCTCTGCTTTGATATTATCGGTTTTCCGTACCAGCTGCTGACCCCCTGTACGGCAGCGGCAGCCAACGCAATGTGGAGGAACCGGACTGGTGGTTTTGCGTAAGTCGGTGGAGAGGTAAATAACACAACGAGAGCATATAAAACGGTGAGAAAGGACTTTATTACGCACCTGTCGTTCATGGCGGGCTCACATCGCTCATTGTTGCTCAATAGGGAGGGGGGTAGTGTAGTCTCAGTACAAGAGCTGTGAGGGACATTCGGAATTCTGTCTATACCCTGCAGGGCATAAAGTGCACTATTTAACGAGTAGTCATTTGTTGTACTTGACAAGGATTAACAAAAAAGAAGACGATGTACGCATAAATACGTACGACACTGCCTGGCTATAGCAGGCAGCGCGCGGGGAGAAGAATAATGAATAAGCCGTTCATCAAGCCTCAGCCTGACATGGAATACACTCCTGCAACGGACAGCATCGCTATCAACACATCGGTGAAACGCCTTGAAAGCATTATTGCCGATGCTCAGGCGGCTGGGGAAAGTGTGAACAAGCATCTGGCCGCACAGCTTCGTGATAAGAAAATTACCAAGGTTGAAGCCATCGAAACCCTGATGTATGCCGTCGCGCTTGGCGAATCCTCAGGGAATGCAACCTTCCACTGATTTACCTGAATCGGGTCACTCTGTGGGGGCAGGGTGATTTGATACTGGCCTGAACGCCAGGTGTGTGTGGAGCCCGGACGGGAAACTGTCCGGGCTTTTTGTTGCTTCCGACACCACGCTGTTTTGTTCTTCATGGCCATTTCATAACTGTTCTTGTAGTTATCCAAAAGCAACAGGATAAGCGGTTCCATATACACGACAGGTGGGGCTTATAGTGCCATTGTTCTTCGGTATAGTGACAGCAAACAAAAAGTAGAACACATCATAATGAAAAGTGGTTTTCGGGGGTGGCGGGCCAGCGTTGGCTTTACCCTTGTCGAGTTGATGGTGGTGATGGCGGTTCTTGCGATTTTAGCAGGCGTCGTTACGCCATCGTTCACCGACATGGTTGTGCGCAACGGTGTGTCCACCCACACCAATAAGATGATTTCTTTGTTACGGTATGCCCGTTCCGAGGCGATTTCCCGGCAAAACAGCGTTGTCTTGTGTAATGGCAATACCGACGGCTCGGCCTGCGGCAACTCCACAGATATTGTTCTTGTGGTGGATGAAGCTGATGGCACTGTGCTTCTGGTCTCCCCTCCCATTCCCCGGCAGGTGGTTACTCAACCCGCCAACCTGAACATTCGCTTTGAGCCAAATGGTTCAACCTCAAACAGCGGTGAGATCAATTTTCAGAATAAGGGTGGAGACTCCATCGCCACGTTGAGCGTAACCAGAGCAGGCTTGGTAATGAACATGGGGGAGGGCTCGTAATGAAGGCACACTCCGGTTTTTCCCTGATTGAACTACTGGTCAGCCTTTTGATTCTGGCCATAGGCGTATTAGGCATGCTGCGGCTGCAAACCATGTCTGTGCAATCCAACATCGCTTCCGACCAGCGCACTATGGCGCTGCTGATACTGGATTCTGTTGAGCAGCAAATTCTTGATGGGGATGATGTCTGTAAAGATGACGGGCTGGATGAAGCCCGTGCCAACCTCGCTCTTATAGAACCCGGCGCTACCCTCGAAATTGCTGACAACTGCCCGACCGATAAGGATGGCAATATCTCCCTGTATACGATTCAGATTCAGTTTTCGGAAGTAGGCGGTTTCAATATGGGCGGTCAGGATGTTGTGGTTCTTGAGCGGAGGGTACAGATATGAAAACCACTCAGTTTGGTCTCTCCCTTATTGAATTAATGATTGTTCTGGCTCTCAGTACTTTATTTATGCTGGGCATTACCCGGTACTCTGTTGATTCTGTGCAAACTGACCGGGTTGCATTTGCCATGTCTGAAAATCAGGACAGCGTGCGCACTGCTATGGATATGCTGCGTCAGGATGTGATGATGGGCGGTTTTAAAGGCTGTAATTCCAGTGCGATTGCAATTGAAGAGACGATACCTGCCTCTAATGATTCTGAAGATGGCTCTAACTCTATCGACTGGCAGGATCGCATGGCTCGTTTGGAATCGGGCGTAGTGGCAGTGGACGGCGGTATTGATACAGCACGCTTGATTCCGTTCCTTAATCCTAACCCTGATATCATCCTGTCTGATGATCTGTTGACAATAAGTTTGCCTAAGAAGCATGAAAAGTCCGGTTTTCCAAAGCATGATGATACTGACGATAATCAACTGATATTGGCGAACTGCAATAATTTTCAGCTGATAGATCCTCCTGCCATTAAAAACGGTGCTAAACAGTTCACTCTACAGATTGCGGTTTCGCCTGAATTCTTCAATCGTGCGGAAGGTTCAACCATGCCGAGTACGCGCCTCTACAGCTATCAAGAATCGCGCTACAGATACTCCGATTTTATTTATGAAGATGAGGATGAAAATCACATCGGTGGGCCTTCTCTGTGGGTCAACGATGAAGCCCTGATTACAGGCCTGCAAGCCAACGGGCTTGCTATTGAACCCAATGCCACAACAACGCGGTTTTCTGTGCGGTTGAATATGCAGACGCCCATGCAAAAGGATAATGACGACAACCAACCAAAGGCCGGGGTGTATCAATCCAATATGACGGCCCTGAACCGGAGATTGACCCAATGACATCATCCCAGAATGGCGCCATTTTGATGATTTCTCTGGTGATGCTGTTGGTGGTCTCCATGATCGGTATCGGCGGTGTCTATAACTCCAAACTGGGTCTGGCCCAGATGAATACCATGAGGGATTCAAGGGAGCTGTTTGCCGGAGGCAATAACCTGATTAACCGGGGGCTGAAATCACTGATGGCGTCTGCAACCATTGATGATGAACCTGCCCTCACACCGTCTGATAACTCCCATGTCTCTGGCCATCTCACATACGAAGATTTGGGCAAATGCCTTGGCCGGAACAACAGCTTTGAATTTACATTCCGCTGCAAAGCCATGAGTGCGGAAGTGGGGTTTGATACCGAGGGTCACGGTAAAATTGATGATGACAGCCCTCGCCGTGAAGTTTCCCTTATGTATCAGTACATCGAATTTGCGCAGTAGGCAGGAACATAATGAAAATATTAAATCGGGGGCTGATGTCGTTTGTCTCAGCTGCTTTTTTCAGCTGTACGCTGATTGCTGCCCATGCTGATGATACGGAGATTTTCTTTGGGGGAGCTGCGTCTGATAATCAGGTTATACTGCCGAATATTCTTTTTATTATCGACAATAGCGGGTCTATGACCTGGCCAATAGGAGATGGTTCGAGACGGTCGAGGATGCAGGTGCTTAAGTCATCGTTCGAGACCCTTATGAATTCAACTTCTGAAATTCCCATGAGGGCCGGGCTGCTGCGAATGCATAACAATAATCGTCGCTCGGATATGCAGCCGGGTGTTTATCATACAGTTCAGGATATTCACGATCCTTTGAGTGAAGGTATTACGACCGTTCCTTACATTGCCCAGTCATCCGATGATGGCTTTCAGTGGCCTGGAGGAGGTGTTGATCGGGGCTCATCTTATCTGAGAGTTGCCATAGATGACGATAAAGTCAGCCAGGCAGGTATTCGCTTTTCAAATGTGCTCGTTCCCCATGGTGCCGTCATTAAATCGGCAAAGCTTGAGTTCTCTTCTGAGACAGATGAAACATCTACGCCGACTTTTGATGTGTACGGAATTAGTCATGTGAATCCAGATACATTCTTACCTCACCTCAACAGCATAGGTTCTCGCCCTTTAACCCGTGCCTCAACGGCATGGACACTGTCCCCCTGGAACAAACGGGATGAGTTCGGCGATGAAATGAGGTATGCCGTTGATGTCAAAGATATTGTTTCTGAAGTCACTGCAAAAGCCGGTTGGTGTGGTGGCAACGCTATGGGGTTTGTTATTAAAGGCAACACCGGGGGAGATGAGGGTAAGCGGCTCATCTCCTCCTATAACTCCGATAGGACGGAACCGTCGTTAATTATTGATTATGAGTATGACTGGGAGAATCCTTCTGCGTTCCCGGGCACCGGTTGCCAGCTGATTACAGTCAATCGTACGTTGGCCACAGGAGACGAAGATGCTCAGGAGTTTTCTTACGATACCCGGCTTAACGAGAATTATCTGTATCTGGCTAATGGTGACGTTGGTCTCAGATACCTGAATCTTCCTCTGGCTAAAGGCGCCTCTATTGAGGAAGCCTATATTGAATTTACGGCATCAGAGAACAGTAGCCAACGTTTTGCTACCCATATCAGAGCTCATGATGTGGGGAATTCGGAAGGTTTTACAAGGCATAAAGATTCCATTGTTTCAAGACAAAGAACACCGGCGGGTGCCTGGTGGCCCATTTATGATGACTGGTGGGGGAAAGGGAAAGTATACCGTACACCAAATCTTGCACGGGTGATTCAGGAGGTTGTGGCAAGAGCAGACTGGAAGCCCGGCAACCCTCTGTCATTGATAGTTACCCGCGCGGGTGATCATAGTAAGGATAGAGTTCACCCAAATCAGCGAGGCGTTTATTCCCGGAACAATTCTATTGTTCATAGCCCCCGACTTGTTCTCAAAGTTCAACACCAGAGTTTAGATGACACCAATGGGATTACAGTAAAAGACCGGCTGGTTTCCCATGTGAGTGCGCTATCGTCTCGAAGTGGTACACCAACAGTTTATATGCTGACGAAAGCTCAGGAATATTTCTCCAGTCAGGCAACTACCCCTATTACCAATAGTTGTCAGGCAAACCATATTATCCTGTTGTCTGATGGTGAGCCGAACTCCATGAATAAGACCATTGCTGACAGAGTGACAGGCCTGACTGGGAAGGCGTGCACAAACAGCCGGGACATGGCTGACCATATGCAGTGTGGCAGGAATCTGACTGAGTACATGGAAACAACCAATCAGCGCCCTTCTTTAGGTGGTGACACAACCATTACCACTCACACCATAGCCTACGCCAGTGGTGGTGATGCAAAAGACTTCCTGAAAGGCATCGCGTCCCCCAGAGGGAAAGACGGAAAGCGTTTCTATGAGGCCAACAATGCCAATGATCTGCTAAAGGCCTTTGACTCGATTATTCAGGAAATTCTTTCCAATGAAGCCAGCTTTGTAGCACCAAGTGTGTCTGTAAACCAGTACCGCAGCTACCAGCACAATAATGAGCTGTATTACGCGCTCTTTACACCTGAAAAAACGACAAACTGGAGCGGAAATCTCAAGAAATACCAACTGGCCGCCCGGCAGGATAAAACGTCGGGGCAGGTGACCTATTACCTTGCCGATGCGAACGGGAAAGAGGCCGTCAATCCTGAAACCGGCAGTTTCATCAGTTCATCCCGGTCCTTCTGGTCCGCCAACGATGATGGTGGCAGCACCCGGGCGGGTGGTGCTGCCTTTCAGTTGCCCCTACCTGAGGAACGTTTGCTCGTAACCGATATCGGAGCCTCCAGGGATTCTGTGTTAAAGGAGCAACGCGTTGAACCAGGTAACACGTCTATTACCAAAGCTGTTTTGGGGCATACGGGAATGGACGATGCAGAAAGGCGCGAAATCATTCGCTGGGCCATGGGCTATAACGCGGCTGGTACCAAGCCAAGGAAGCAAATCGGAGACCCACTCCACTCCCAGCCTGCAATGATCTACTACGGCTGTAGAAATGGTCACTACAAAGATTCAGATAATAAAAAGGCAGGGTGCAGAACATCGGCTGATGACCTGATCTCCATTGTCTTTGGCACCAACCAGGGCATTTTTCACGCTATTAACGGTCAGAACGGTAAAGAACAGTTTGCTTTCTTCCCTGAGGAGTTGATGCCTAACCTGCGTCGTTTTAAGAATAATGACAGCCTTGAAAACTCCGTTACGCGCACCTATGGCATTGATGGCAGCCCAACTATCTGGCGCCACGATGCTGATAGTGATGGTGCGATTACAATCCCACCGAAACCCGGTAAAAAGCCTGATCACGTATATGCCTATTTCGGTTTACGCAGAGGCGGCAGCAGCTATTACGCGCTGGATATCACCGATATCAATAACCCTAAATATCTGTGGAGAATCGATTCCTCAAAGGCAGGGTTTGAAGAAATGGGGCAATCCTGGTCCAAGCCCAAACTGACTAGCTTAATGGTTGGTAAAACGCCCACAAAGGTTCTGATTTTTGGAGCAGGTTACGACACTACAAGTAATGACAAGGAAGGCGGTGTCCGTACCCCGGATTCAACGGCCAATGCCGTTTATATTGTGGATGCCAAAACAGGCAAATTACTGTGGAAGGCGACTGCTAATTCCAACGCTACTGCCGGTAATAAAGGCATGCTCGTCCTGCCCAAAATGAAGTACAGCATTCCCGGAGATATCGCGGCTATTGATCTGAATCTGGATGGTCAGGCCAACCAGCTGGTGTTTGCAGATATGGGCGGCCAGGTGTGGCGTTTATTTATCGATAATGAAGCTTCCTATCACTCTGGAAAGCTACATGTTGAGCCTTTTGGGGGTATCGGAAGGGACAAGAATGATATTGAAAAAGCTGGTGGTGTGGTTGCGGATATCAGTGGCACATACAATCGCAATAACCGCCGGTTCTACATGCGCCCGGTGATGGGCATTACCAAAGCCGGTGACCGGGATATGTTTACCATTGCCATTGGCTCCGGCCACCGTGCGAAGCCCTTGAGCACGGTTGTGAAAGATCGTATTTATGTACTGAAAAGCGCCGCGATCTTTAACAACCCAAAACCTGAAGAAAGGACGGTAACAACGTTGACAGAAAAGGATCTGTACGATGCCACATCCGACGATATCAGCAGCGACAATGAGATCAAGCGAGACGATGCAAAAATGCGACTCTCACTGTCCTCTCTGGGTGCGAACGGGAATCTTGATTTCCAGAGTGATGGTGGCTGGTACATCACCATGGAAGAACCCGGAGAAAAAATCCTCTCAGATATCTCCCTGATTAACGGAAATATCTCTTTCGTCAGCTACGAACCGAGAGCAGCGTCCAACAGCTGCAACCCTGTTATCGGCGTAAACCGTTTCTATCGGGTGAACGTATCCGATGCTTCGGCCGCCGGGGAATCCCGCTCGGAGGAAATCAAGAACACAGGCATTATCTCCTCCACCCGTTTTGTGGTGATGGACTCCAGTGAGCTGGCTGGTGACCTGGAAGATATCGAAGGGCTGGTGCCTGTTGAGTGTGTCGGAACCACCTGCATTGCTACAGATCAGGATTCCACTATTTTCCCAACAGGCTGGATGGACAGAGTGGTGAATCGCAAGGCATCAGCCAGCAAGGATTCCGGCACTGACACAGAGGACAGCCAATGAAAGGCTTTACACTGATTGAGCTGATGATAGTAGTGGCTATCATTGGCATCCTGTCGGCTATCGCCTATCCGTCCTATCAGAACTATGTGGTGCGTAATGCCTGCATTGATGGCAGGGGGACACTGGTTGCAGCGACTGCATCTCTGGAGCGTTACCGGGCCGAAACACGCACCTATGCCACAGCGGTTGCCGGTACCCACTTTCCAGATCAGTCTCCCATAGACAGCAACACTCCCAATTACACGATCGCGTTTGATGGCAATGCAACCGTAACAGCAACAGCCTATACCCTGAAAGCAACGCCACAGCGTAATGGCTTCCCGGAGATCACCATCAGTCAGAATGGCTTGGGTACAGTTCAGGGTCAGCCCGTTTTTGAGTGTGGGTAAAAAGAGGGCTGGGTTAATCTTTTGAAGAAGGGCCTTCTACAAGGGCCTGCATCATGAGCATGAGCTTTTCCGTAACCGCCATATAAATCTGATGGTTAGGATTGGATCAAAAAAGTATAGATGAAGTCACACCGCCACCCTGTTCAAGAGTATCCAGATTTTTTTGTTCTGTTACAAAATATTGGGAACTCTATCGGAGTGTGTCTGTCACAGTGCGTGACATTCAGCAGAGTCGGTATCATGAAAACATCCATTCCTGTGTTACTCGCTGCATTACTGGCAGCGCCTGTTTCCACTTATACCCTGAGTGCTCCCTCTAGTGAAAGAGAGCCGGTGGATAACGGCTACCTTGAATTTCCCGGCCGTGTGAATATCCGGTTGATGGATAAAGCTCTTCTGGAAGCAGAGTATCTATCTGTGTTGCGGGACAGAGATCAGCGTGCCCATGATTTCCTGTACTCCGCAACTGAAACTCTCCACGAAGGCTTTCTGGAGCTGCAGGAAACTCTGCAAACCCTGCAGCAACAATCCGATGAATCCTTAACGGGGGCTATTTCTGTTCAGGATTTTCTGGCTGCTGCGCGGGCCTGCAAGCAGCAAGTGGCCTTTCTGGAAGATCGCATCGCCGGGCTCAGTGCCTTTCCTGCTTTGAGAGAAGAGGCTGTCGCCGAACTCTCCGGGACTCTCCATATGGGAGCATTGAAAGATCATTATCTGCAACAACTGAAAAGCCTGGCTGAGAAAGCTCATAGCATGAGTTTTCGTCTGAAACTTCCCAGTGGTGTTCTGCAGGAACAGGTGGGAATTGAAACAGAAAAACTGCGGGGCATGAAACTGTTCAGCGCTGATCAGATTACTGACATGCAGCGGCAGGTGCTCAGAAAAAAAGCCATGAGCACCCGTGAACGGAACACTATAGATCAAAGTATCAATGCTTTCACCCGCGATGCATTGCAGACATTTGTCAGCACATTTGGCACTTCAGAGCGCTACAGATCAAGCTCCGACAGCCTTGGCCGTTATAACGCAGCCAATGCTTTGAGAGAGGCGTTCTGGGCACGTTTTTATATTCGTGCCACCTACGGTATCAAGATAGGCACGATTCCGGTGAACTATGGCAAGCAGATTCTTAACGCTGATTATCTGTTGAGCAGCATCACTATCGGGCCGGTTACTGTATGGGCTGAAAGCCATCTGGTTACCGCCCTCAATCTGGCCACCGAAGCCAGCGCCACACTGCACAATAAGGGTGCTCACTGGGCCACAGAAACCCTGCGCAGTTTCTTAACCACACTCACAGGTACAACCGCTTCCGAAGAGGCCAAACGCATTATCATCGACATGGTGCGTATGGATATCGAGCAGGAGCTGGCGCTGGGCAAAAGCGGCGGTTTGAAAAAGGTGCGGGCTGCTTATCGTGACCTGTACTACACCTCCGATGAACAAAAAGCTCAGGTGAAGGCGCGGGAAAACATCGTATTTGGTGACGAAGATGATGACGACCTCGAAGCTGATGTCGGTGTTGTGGAAGCCGGAACTCTCAAGGGTGTGATCAGCCAGTGCATCAATGTGCTTGAACAGATAGAAGTGCGGCTGGATGAAGCCAGAAAACTGCAGGCTTCACTGGCGCTTTTAAAAGCGGATAACCCGGTAGCTGCAAAGCGCAAGAAGCGCTCCTCTCTCTAACTCTACTCGCTGCTTTCAGGAAAGTCCGGAGTCCGTCATGAACATCTTTTTAAGAGCATGCCTGTGGCTGGCTCTGGGAATTGCTTTCAGGTCTTACGGGTATGACAACTTTTGTGTTGAGAAGCGCTGGGAAGCCAGTCGCCCCAGTGCATATTGTCAGGGCCTGGTGATACCCGCTCACAAAACCCGCAATTTCATCAGCGAACAGCTGCAATGCGACAGCGGCAGCAGTGCCTATACGCGAGGCCCCATTCCCTTTGATGAAGAGGAATGGCGAGATTTGCACAACACAGACCCTGCTGCCGCAAAAGAGATGCTGCGTTCACTGCCCGCTCCCCAGTGGAGCGGAACAGTGAAGTACAGCGCCTATTTACACTGGTCATGGGAGGACTGTCAGCTGGTGACCAGCTTTGCCTGTGGCTCCGATAAAGTGTGTCGTACAACGACAAACAAGGATGGCGAGTCAGAAGAATCTTGCCGCAAAGAGCCGCGCACCTGTTATCTCGATGTGACAGTCTCTGAAGTGGAGCACTGCAGCCATGAGGCTCTGACCTACAGCGTGGATTACCATCGTATTGATGCAGGCAACAATGAATACCTTGCCCGGCTCGCCAATGGCTTTGACTTATTGCCCGGTGAAGAGGAAGAGGTGACGGTGGATAATGGTGTGGGGTATTTCCACTCCGCACGTCTCTTGCCAAAGCTGTCGGTAGGAGAGCCTCGTAATAACTACGTAACCACAAACTCTGCAACAGATGGATTTGTGTGCCGTCAGCACAGCAACTACCACGTGGACTTTGTCCTGACCTCCAATGGTCGCGTTCAGTCCCGCTCCGGCAATGCCTTCTCACTACCGGAGTCGTTTGATGGGGAAAGGCTTCCACCACTGGAGTGGCAAGATAAAGCTTATCCTGCCGTTTTTCGGGTACAGGATTACTCCTCAGCCAGCCTGAATGAGTTTGCCCGCGACTCAAACGATATTTTCAAGAACATCCGGGTGCGTATTCAGCTTTACGATAAATCCGGCTTTGGCTGGCCTGTTGCACGCAATACGATCTATGTGGAACAAGACGGAGCTACCAGACAAACTCTGAATGCATTGTCAGAGAATCAAAGTGTTCGCCGTTCCCAATTATGGGAGTTGATGCTGGCAACAAACAGTGTAGATCCAAGAAAGAATCTTTATCGCAACTACATACCCTGGTTCGTTTATTACCCGGCGCGTCTGCTGCTTCCGGCTGAACAACTCAGTTATGAGAATATGCCCAGCCCGGGAACAGACTACGAGTTACGGCTAACGGTGTATCAGCGGGGATTGGCGATCTATCATCAGGCCTGTGAGGATGACCCCAAGGCCTGGGATTGCCGGTTTTACGCGGGAGGAGGATGGTTCAGCCCAAGCCGCTATGAAAGTGGGCACTATTCCAGCAAAAGCCTGAATGTGGGTTTCACAACCCCCGACAATGTGAATGTCAGAAGCTACTGGCCGATGTTCTGGAACACAGTAAATGCTATGGGAACATCAGCCTTTATTGGCGCAGCGGCCTATGGTGCACTACGCATAGCCGCTCGCCTCGCTCGCTAGTTAAACAGCCTGTGACTTCAGATCAAAACGATCCAGGTTCATCACCTTGGTCCAGGCTTTCACAAAGTCATGCACCAGCATCTGTTCACCGTCGGCGCTGCCGTAAACTTCTGCCAGAGCACGCAGTTCAGAGTTGGAGCCAAAGACCAGATCGGCACGGGTTGCTGTCCACTTGTGGGCACCTGTCGTGCGGTCTGTGCCTTCGAAGGTTTGACTGTGCTCATCCACTGGTTTCCAGGCAGTGCTTATATCCAGCAGATTGACAAAGAAATCATTGGAGAGGGTGTCTTTCTTCTCAGTGAACACGCCGTGCTTGCTGTTATCAGCGTTTGTGTCCAGCATCCGCAGGCCACCGATCAGTGCTGTCATTTCCGGAGCGCTGAGGGTGAGCAGCTGGGCTTTATCCACAAGCAGATCTTCGGTGGATACGGTGTAACGGGTTTTCTGGTAGTTACGGAAACCATCGGCGGCAGGTTCAAGCACAGCGAAGGACACTACGTCGGTTTGTTCCTGAGTCGCATCGGTACGTCCGGCGCTGAATGGCACCTCTACAGCGTAACCGGCATTCTTCGCTGCCACTTCCACGGCCGCAGAACCACCAAGCACGATCATATCCGCAAGGGAAATCCGCTTGCCGTCGGTTTGTGAGTCGTTGAACTCTTTCGCGATGTTCTCCAGCGCCTCCAGAGTGTTTGCCAGCTGCAGAGGCTGGTTAACTTCCCAGTCTTTCTGAGGAGCCAGGCGAATGCGTGCACCGTTAGCACCACCACGCTTGTCGGAACCACGGAAAGTGGAAGCGGAAGCCCATGCTGTAGACACCAGCTGGGAAACCGTCAGGCCTGCTGCGAATACTTCTTTCTTCAGCTTTTCAATGTCCTGCTCATCAACCAGAGAATGGTCAACGGCTGGAACCGGGTCTTGCCAGATCAGCTCTTCGCTGGGCACTTCTTCACCGAGGTAAAGTGCACGGGGGCCCATATCTCTGTGGGTCAGCTTGAACCAGGCGCGGGCAAAGGCCTTTTCAAAGGCATCAGGGTTGGCCAGGAAGTGGCGGGAGATTTTTTCATAAGCCGGGTCAACCCACAGTGCGATGTCGGTTGTCGCCATCATGGGGGCGTGGCTTTTGGATGGGTCGTGGGCATCGGGTACCGTGTTGTCTGCGGAGGTGCCTACAGGCTTCCACTGAACAGCGCCAGCAGGGCTGGTGGTCTTTTCCCACATGTAACCAAACAGCGTTTCGAAGAAGCTGTTATCCCACTTGGTGGGAGTCGGAGTCCAGGCACCTTCCAGGCCACTGGTTATGGTGTCACCACCTTTGCCACTGCCCATGGTGTTCTTCCACCCCAGGCCCTGTTCCTCCATGGGCGCACCTTCCGGCTCGCGGCCAACGTGCTGGTCGGGGTCGCCTGCACCGTGGGTTTTACCAAAGGTGTGGCCACCGGCAATCAGGGCTACAGTTTCTTCGTCGTCCATTGCCATGCGGGCGAAGGTTTCACGGATATCTTTGGCGGCTGCCATTGGATCAGGCACACCATTAGGGCCTTCAGGGTTTACGTAGATCAGACCCATCTGCACAGCAGCCAGGGGGTTTTCCAGATCACGGTCGCCGCTGTAGCGCTTGTCTCCCAGCCACTCGGTTTCTGTGCCCCAGTAAATATCCTGTTCAGTTTCCCACACATCAGTACGGCCACCGCCAAAGCCAAAGGTTTTCATACCCATGGATTCCAGCGCACAGTTACCTGCGAGAATCATCAGGTCTGCCCAGGAAATTTTCTTGCCGTACTTTTGTTTGATGGGCCACAGCAGACGACGGGCTTTGTCCAGGTTGCCGTTATCAGGCCAGCTGTTAAGTGGCGCAAAACGTTGCGTACCTGTGGATGCGCCGCCACGGCCATCGCCTGTACGGTAAGTGCCGGCACTGTGCCAGGCCATGCGGATAAACAGCGGGCCGTAGTGGCCATAGTCCGCAGGCCACCAGTCCTGGGAATCGGTCATCAGGGCATAGAGGTCTTCTTTGATTGCTTTGAGATCGAGGCTCTGGAACTCTTTGGCGTAATCAAAGCTGTCGCCCATCGGATCGGACAAAGATGAATGCTGTCGTAGAATATTCAGATTGAGAAGGTTAGGCCACCAGTCACGGTTGTTGGTGCCTTTGCCGGTCGTGGTATTGCTGTTGCTACTTCCACCATTATGGAAGGGGCATTTGCTTTCAGTTGTCATACACAATTCTCTATATACGTAGTGGTTAGGTGGAAACCCTGCTAGTTATACCTAAACGACTGTTGATTGAAGAATAAGATTTTTATATCGGGTTGATAGGCATATTAGACCGAAAGCTATCTTGTTGGCGGTTGTATTGAACATGGCATAATTGTCACTGTATTTCGTAAAGGCTTATGCTCTGGTCGGAATAAATTGCATTTGGCTTTCTGGGCTTTGTATCTTCTTCCTCTGTCTGTATGACCATGAAGCCCGTAATTATAGGACGTGCGTACTTGTATTTGTTGTTAAAGGATTTTATAAAAGTGAAATGACAGGTCTAAAGATAATTAAACAGTAAATTTTACTGCCACAGAAAAGGCTGGGTTACTAATGATAATTACAAAAAAGCCTGAGTTTGCAGTTTATGTGAAAGCGTTAGGCTTTTGTCTGATGAGTTCAGGCATCGCTCAAGCCGACAGTCTTATTGATATATATCAGCTTGCCTTAAAAAATGATCCCGCTTATTTAGCCGGTGTTCATAAATATGGTGCAGATCAGGAAGGCTATATTCAGGCACGTGCCAACCTTCTTCCTACCATCTCGTTTGATGCCAGCCGTACCGAAAACCAGCAAGAAATTAAAAGCTCTGATAATCAGGTGTTTGGTTCCGGCTCAACCAAATATCCCACCACGGAATACACACTTTCCATTGATCAGTCTGTATACAGTTACGCCAACTGGGCACGGTTGCGTCAGGCAGAGTCTCGTAATGAAAGTTATAAAGCAGAGTTGAATGTTGTAGAGCAGGGGTTATTGTTGCGCACTGCTGAGGCGTATTTTGCGGCTCTCGCCGTTTATGAAGAGCACAGTTATATCCAGGCTGAAGAAAAATCTGTTCAGCAACACTTTGAACTTATCGAAGCTAAGCGCAAAGATGGCCTGGCGCGGCAAACCGACTTCCTTGATGCCCAAGCGCGCTATCTGCAAACCAAAGCCCGGGGGCTGGAAATCCGCAGTCGATTGAAAGACAGTCTGGAAATGATCGGAGAAATGACTGGGGAAACTCCAGCCTCTCTGGCTCTGCTTAAGAAGGATATGGCCATGCCCGGCCCTCAACCTGCACAATCATCCGAATGGATTGCAACCGCGCTGGAATACAATCCGGAGATTAAAATCCGCATCAGCAATGTGGATGCTGCCCGTGAAGAGGTGAAGAGCCTGAAGGGCGGCCATTACCCTACACTGGACCTCAACCTCAGTTACAACAATAACGCGACGGAAGGTTCTCTCTATGGTGGTGGTAGTGAAGTGAGTTCCACCACGGCAACGCTGTCGCTTAATGTACCGATCTATTCCGGTGGCCTTGTATCGTCTCGGGTAAGAGCAGCCACTGACCTTCTCAGCCGTACTATGCAAGAGTTGTCGTTAGAACAGCGGGCTGTGAAGCGCAGAACGCTCTCGGCCTTTGACGGAGTGAACACAGATATTGCCAAGGTGAACTCTCTGGCAAAGTCTGTGGAATCCTACGAGCTGGCAGTACAGGCAAAGCGTATTGGTTTTGAGTCCGGCATTACGACCAGTTTAGCGGTGCTGGATGCAGAGCGTGATCTGTTTCTGGCTCGCAGTGAATATTCACGGGCCCGTTACGGTTATATCCTCAACACCTTGCGGTTGAAACGTGCGGTGGGTGTGCTTTCTGCCGCCGATCTCGAGCAGGTGAATGGTTTTCTGGGCAAAATCAGCGGCGGTGTAACGCTGTTGTCTGATTTTCAGGATGCCGAATTACTGGCCGTGGAGTAAGTATGCTCGCCGCTCCCGTGATCGAGCAGTTCGTTACCTCTCTTGAGGAACCTTATGGGTTTGAGCGTTCTATGAAATTACGCTCAGGTCAGCTGGTGGACGATCGCTGGCTGATGAGTCTTCATAAACTCTCTCTCGGTTCCGATCCTGAACAAGGGTTGCTCCGCCTTGGTGAGCAGTTGCAGGCCCCAGCCGAGGCGTTGCAGTCATGTCTGAATGCTCTGCCTGAAACGGATGTTGTTCATTTTGGCTATGAAGGCGGAGAGAAGACGGTCTGTAAACTCTATCTGGAGTTCGCTTCGCAGATACGGGAATTGATGGAGGCAGGCCCTCTGCTTCAAGCTGCGAAAGTTCACCATTCGCTGAAGTGGAACCCTTACGACTCCAGTCAGCATGCATTTAACGACTATTGGCTTCTTCCTGAATCTTCCCCCGAATCGCTGACTGAAAACCTCCTTCGTGTTTTTAAAGGCTTCAGCTCTCCCGCTGTGATATTTGTTGATCGTGTACTTAAACGGGCAGCACTCAAAAATATTATGTGCCTGAAGGTCACAGAGCCTGATACCGGCAGACACTCTTATGATTTCAATCTTTATGACGCGGAATTAACGCTGGCAGATATTGCTGATGATGTGTACCAGCTTGGCTCTGCCTTTCATATTCACAGTTCACGGCTGAAAAATTGGCTGGTGGATAATCAGAGCTGCGAGCTGGGGCATATTTCAACTGGCCTGGAAAGCGACGGCAAGCCCTTTGTGACGCTCTATTTTGGTATTGAGGCGCGATAGTATGGAATACGCTCAGGCTGATGACCCCTGTCTTGATTTTTGCCTGTGGCCTTATGAGCCACTGGTGCCGCAGAGTGCTCGGCTGCGTTCCGTTAATCTGTTGTATAACTCCTTTCGTCTTGCCGGTGCTGAACACCTGATCGAACTTTGTCAGGTTATTCGTAAGGAGATTGGTGATTTCCAGACGGTGTGGGGTATCAAGCAGTCAGAGCAGGGATTGAGCTGGGAACTGTATTTTTATGATTATCAGCGCCTTGAACGTGCCGTGTCTGCCTCCCGGCTCATTGAGATTCTTTCTCCCTGGTTTCGTTGTGATTTGAAAGTGAATGAAAGTAGCCCCTACTTTATGTTCTCCATTGACCTTGAGCGAGACACTTTGGTGAATCGTCACACTCTGGAAGAAGTGAATATTTATATTGGCAATGCTGGCAGTCAGGTGTCGTCGGGTATGAGTTACTGTTTGAATGCCAATGGCCTGCGCTTCGATAATCTCTACAGCTTTTTTGATATGAAAAACGAGCGGGATGATGTTTACGCCAAGCTCACCAGCTCGGTGCATCTTGATTGGCAGCACTTTCGCCCGGAGCAAGTATTGTGGCCGGAGCTCATGGATTGTCAGACGGCGGTGATCGCTAATAAGCGTTTAAGCGACGGTGTTTACTTTTCCCGAATTACTGTCGAGCAGCTGTTGTTTTTCTTAAGTGTGGTGAAGTTTTCAGCAAATCATGTTGCTTATGTTTATCTTAATAGAGAATTTTTCCGTCATTTGTTGTTCGATGTGGGATTCGATTATACGATGACAGACAACAGAATAATAATTACAAAGTGCGCCTACTACGGTGTTTTTTAGAAGCGGGGTGCTCTAAAGGAACATGAAAACAGGGCAGTTCAATAATAACGATTATGTCTCCGTGACCATGGAGTTTCGGTGCAACCTCAAGTGTGAACACTGCATGATTGAGGGCACAATGGATCGTCTTGTTCCCCAAACCCTGCAACGCTTTCACGAGATTCTCACTTTTAACCGTGAACACAAACAATGGAAAGGGCTGATTCTTACAGGCTCGGAAATTACTCTTCGTAAGGATTTGCCAGAACTGGCCCGCCAGGCCAAAGAGGCTGGCTTTCAGCATGTGCGCATTCAAACCCACGGCATGCACCTTCATCAGAAAAGCTATTGCGACACTTTGCTGGATGCCGGGATTGATGAGTTCTTCGTCAGTGTGGCTGGCAGCGATGCCGAGAGTCATGACCGTATAACCGGCATGATTGGTGCGTTTGACCGGATGATGCAAGGGCTGCGTTATCTGGACTCGTTTGGTCATGTATCACTACTGACCAATACTGTGGTTACTGCCAGCAGTTATCAGTTGCTGCCAGAACTGGTTGCCAGTCTGAGCCACCTTAAACGGCTGCAGCAAATGGAATTCTGGGCGTATTGGCCAATGCAGGAAACCGATGAAAAAGATTTGTTGGTGCCCCATGCTCAAACCCTGCCTTACCTGAAAGCGGCTATCGCTAAAGCCTGGGAGCAGGGGCGCAGTGTTGAGGTAAAGAACTTCCCGGAGTGTATGTTGGGAGATATGTCAGACGTGCTGATGAATGATCAGCCAGAATTGCATATCGACCCGGCCTTTTGGGATGAGTTTATGCGCAATGGTTTTTACCAGTGCACTTACCAGGAGCAGTGCCACTCTAAGCAGTGCCTTGGTTTGAACAGTGCCTATATCAAGAAATACGGCTGGGAAAAGTCACTTCTCAGCCCTGTCGGTGCAGCAATAGCTCCAACAAACCTACCCTGGGAAGAGCAGAAAGAGGTATAACAGCATGGCCAAACAGTTATTGATTTACAGCCAGGTTCAGCCTGTATCCAGCCAGCGTCATAAAAACTGGTCTATCAAACGGCTGACCGATTTCGAATTTTGCCGGGATGTAAACTCCCTGCCACTGATGGCGGTGGAATTCCCCAACGCTGCCAGTGATATGAGTATTGTTTTCACCGGTCAGGATGATCAGATTATGCCGGTGGTGATTCTCGGAGTGCGGGAGCAGGAAAATCTCTACCTGAACGACGAAGGTCAGATGACGTCACGCTATGTGCCAGCCTTCCTGCGTCGTTATCCCTTTGTTTTCTCCAGCTCCGACGATGGTGCGAACTTTACCCTGTGTCTGGATGAGTCTTATACCGGTTGTAACGAAGAGGGCGCAGGGGAGCGTCTGTTCGATGCTGAGGGTGAAAAGACCCAGTACCTCGATAACGTGCTGGCCTTCCTGAAGGAGTATCAGGTGCACTTCAATCGTACCCGTAACTTCTGTGCCAAGTTGAAAGAGCTGGATTTGCTGGAACCCATGGGCGCCCAGTTTACTCAGCCTGACGGTGAAAAAATGACCCTGACCGGCTTTATGGCGGTCAACCGTGAAAAACTGAAGGCGCTGCCCGCTGAGCAGCTGGAAGAGCTGCACAACACAGATGCTCTGGAGCTGATTTATATCCATCTGCAATCCATGCGGAACTTCAATCGCATGTTGGAGATGGTGGCTGATAAAACCAAGGATGAAGGCTACGTTAAGTCAGAAGACGTACCTGCTTAGTACGCGATCTATCAGACTCCTGATGATACGTAGAGAGTCGGTGTCGCAGTAGGGAAGTTGCCTGACGCTAATAATAAATCGAATAAAAGAACACGGAAGCGCATATATGGCCTACCCATTTCCGGCAGCAGCCCAGAGCACACTGTCACGCTTTAAGCACAGTGTATTGGCAGCAGGAAGAGGGATGTTGAATCGGTCTCGAGCCGACTCTCGATTAGCTCACCGGCAACCGCCCGTGAGCCGCTCGGGCCTGCCTGCGCAACACCGGTTTACCTTTGAAACCCTTGAGCCGAGACTGCTGTTCTCGGCTGACCCAATGACGGCTGCCATGCAGCCTCAGGAACTGAATCATAACGTTCAGGATGGCGCCAATGAACTGTTGCTGCGGGTAATTCAGCAAGATCAAACCTCTGTGCTGCAGGTTGTGGATAATGCCAAATCCGGTGCACCCGTCGTTTACGAAGCCAATCTGGATGCAAAAAACCACATCACCATAACGGGTACCTCCGGCGACGACACTCTTATTCTGGATAAGAGCGTAACGGCTCTGGCGGATGACACTCTTCTCATTACTTTTATTGGCGAAGGTGGCACCGATACGGTGGTTGGCCCTGAGGATGATACTCAATGGGAGCTGACCGGCAGTAAGGCTGGTGCTGCCGGTGATCTGACCTTCAGCGGCGTTGAGAATGTTCTCGGCGGTAATGGTGATGACACACTGTCGTCCACTATCAGTGACGAAAACACCTGGACGATTTCTGACAATAACTCGCTGAATCTCGCGGGCATCTCATTCACAGGCATCGAAAACATAATCGGTGGCGCTGAAGGTGTACTGGATTTCTCTGGTTACAGCATTGGCGTGACTGTTGATCTGGACGCTGGCATAGCTACGGGTTTTGAAAGCGCAAGTGGCTTTAAATCCATTACCGGTTCTGATCACGATGATTATCTTGCCGGTAATAGCGGAGATAACACCATTGATGGCCGTGGGGGGGACGATGCGATCAGCGGTAGTCTTGGTGCCGATAACCTGATTGGTGGCACGGGCGTTGACACAGTGTTCGAAACCCGCGATGCCAACTTCATTCTCGAAGACGACAAACTCACCATTGATTCGGAAGAAAACACTCTATCCGGTTTTGAAACCGCATCCCTCACCGGTGGCGCGGGTGATAACTCCCTTGATGCGTCCAAATTCACTCTGGGCGGCGTTACGCTGGATGGTGGTGCGGGCGCTGATTCGCTCAAGGGTACGGCCGCAGACGATACGCTGACCGGTGGCCTTGGGGTTGATGCGATTGATGGGCTTGGTGGCACTGACACCCTGTGGGAACAGCAGGATGCCAACTTCGTATTAGCCGATGTTTCTGCCGACGATTTTACCGCTGAACTGACGGTCACCTATGCTGACATGACCAGCGACAAAGACAGTCTGGTAAATATTGAAACCGCTTACCTCGCTGGTGGCTTAAGCAACAACATCCTCGATACTTCGGCCTTTACGCTGGGCGGCGTAACTCTCGCTGGTGGAGCAGGCAACGATACCCTGAAGGGCACTGATAAAGACGATCTCTTAAATGGTGGCACCGGTGCTGATGATATTCAGGGTAATGGTGGCGTTGATACTTTGATTGAGAGTGGCAACACTCGTTATATTCTTACGGATACCAGCCTCGACTCCGCCACCGGTGTGGATGCGATCCAAACCATTACTCTTACAGGTGTCAGTGATGGCTCCTTTACCGTCACCTTCCGTGGAGAAACCTCCGAAGCCATTGCCTATGATGCCTCCACGGAACAGATTGCTGATATCCTTGGTCTGATCACTGGCCTTCACAGAGAAAATATTCAGGTAACCGGCACACCCGGTGCATGGCAGATTCAGTTTATTGGTGACCTTGGCTCACAGGATATTGAAGAGCTGGTCGTGACTGAAACTTTCTCAGCAGGCAGTGCAGCTGTCGCCACTGTTCAGAAAGGCGACAGCAACAGTGAAGTTCAGACAATCACTTTAGAGAATGTCTCTGACGGTACCTTCACTCTTTCATTTGATAGTCACACGACAGACAACCTGAATTACAATGCAACAGCTGATGAAGTGTCCTTAGCCTTACGTCAGCTCAGCAATATTGGCCACGAAGACGTAATCGTAACCAGCTTCGTCGATGGCTGGATTGTGACGTTTACCAATAACCTTGCCGCAATGGACATCAATGCGCTGACGGTGAATGGTGATTTCAACACTGGAGGCACGGCAACAGTCACCAGTGTTGATGGCGTTACCCATCTCGATACCCTCAGTGAAATCGAGAAAGCTGAACTTACCGGCGGTGCCAGCGGCAACCTGATGGACGCTTCTGGCTTCTCAGGCACAGTTAAGCTCTATGGCGGCGAGGGTATGGATACCCTGATAGGCGGCAGTGGTGCCGATGAACTCTACGGTGGCGGTGAAGCGGATACCCTCACCGGAGGTGGTGGTTCCGACATCATCGACGGTGGCGACGGCATCGATACCCTGATCGAAACCCACGATCAGGATATGGTTCTTACCAACCTCACTCTGACCCACGGTTCAGAGACTGACACCCTTTCCCAGATCGAACTCGCACAACTCACGGGCGGGGCTAGCGCAAACACCATTGATGCCTCCGGCTTTACCGGCCTGGGAATAGATACCTTTGTGCAGTACCTCGGCAATCAGTCTGGCCTTGGAACTATTGGTGGCACAGACTTCACTGTGACACTGGCCGATGGCTCCGCGGTGAATGTGAATCTCACCCATGCAGTCACTTTGCAGGATGTGCTGGATACCATTGCTGCAGCAGATACTTCAGGCAATCTCACAGCTTCTTTGAATAATGCACAAACCGGCATAAACCTGACTGATACATCAACCGGAACAGGAGCGCTGACTGTTGCTGACGTGGGCACTTCCCAAGCCGCCTCTGTGCTCGGCATTCTGAAAACAGGCTCTGCGGGTTCACTTTCTGGCAATGCCATTATCTCTGGTTTCGTGAAGCTGGATGGTGGTGCCGGTAAAGATACCCTGAAAGGCACTATCGGTAACGACTTCCTGACCGGCGGCGCAGGCGATGACGCCATCGATGGAGGCAGCGGCAACGACACACTGGTAGAAAGCCGGGATGCTAATATCACCCTGACAGACACCAGTCTGGTAACTGTAATTGGTTCACTCACAGAAACTGACACCCTGACGTCTATTGAAGGCGCCGACCTTTCCGGTGGCGCAGGCGCCAACACTCTTGATGCCAGCGCCTTTACTTTAGGCAGTGTGATTCTGCGCACCGGCGGCGGTGTGGATACCCTGAAAGGTTCCGCCAGTCACGACGACAAGTTTTATGTGGATGTCACAGGCCTGACAGCAGGAACCGACAAGGTCACTGTTAATGTGGGCGGTGGTCTGGATAACGAGATTATTGTCTCTGGCATGGATTCCAGCATCACCCAGCAGGATTTTGAGTGGGTCACGTTCACCGGTGATGCAACGTACACTGTCAACACCGGAGCTACCGCCAAGCTTGAAGGGAATGTTGATGTCGGTGGCATGAATATCAAGATTGCTGCCAGTAAAGTTGTGATTAAGGGTTACACCATAGATACCAGCCATGGGGACAAGGCTGGCGATATCACCATCAAGGGTAAGGAAATTATCATTGATGACGGGGCGCAGCTTATTGCTCTGGCCTCTTCCGATATCAGTAACTCAGTACACGGTGATATCACAATTCTTGCTGAATCCCGCCTGCTGCCATGGACCTCCGGCTGGTACAACTACGATCATCTCACTGCCAAAATTACCATCGGTAAAACAGGCGATACCTTGTTGCAAGGCGGCAATGTCACTGTTGCCTCTGTAGTCAACAGCCAAAACTATCTGTCGCAAAGCAATTCCAATAATAACAACTGGTTCCAGGAAAACGGCCTGCAATTAGCGGAAAGCCTGATTGAGTTCAGTGAAAGTCTGGCGCTGCTGGCTGCGGTGTCCCGTGCTGTGTCCGTAGCGAAGGTGGATATCGGGGCCTTTGCCCATATCGAAGCGAAAGCCTCAAACGATACCACTCAAAACACCGGCAATATCTCTGTTGCGTCGTCTTCTCTGGCTCAGGCCAGCGCCAAGCCTTACTCGTGGGGCTTTGCTGCTTCAGTGGGCATTATCGAAAACACCTCCAAGGTCACTATCAGTGGAGAGCTGGTTGCAGACAAAGATGTCTACATCCATGCCGATGCCAAGAATGTGATGGACGTGGAAGCCAACCCCACCAAACTCTCCAAGATGGCAGGCTCGGTGGCGGTGAGCGTGCTTCAGTCTACGGCAGAAGCCAATCTGGAAGGCAGTGGCAGTATAGATGCCGGTGGCAATCTGAGCTTCACCAGCAATACCTCGGAAATTAACACCACGGTCGCCCGTTCCGTTGCTGGTGTGAAAGGCAAACTGGGTGTGGCTATTGCCGTTGCTGTGGATGAAACCAACACCCGTGCTTATCTCGATGGCACCGTCACGGTTAAAGGTAATATCGACGTAGACGCCAGTCAGGATGACAATATTCTGGATGACAATGGTGCACTGTCAGGTATCGGTGCCAACGGTAATATTGGTGCCGTGGCGGACAATATTGTGGGTGTTGGGTTGTTGTTCCTCTCTCCACCAACCAGCCCGGGCATTAAGGCCTTTGCCGGTGTAGGTACCGACTCTAAGGGTGATTACCTGACCGATGCCACCAAGTCCCAGAAGAGCCGCATGTCAGACCCAATCAAGGCCGCAGGTGCTGGTTGGCTCTCTGGCAAGTGGAACTGGTTTAATGAGTGGTGGAATGCCGACTCGAAAGTTAAAACCAAAGGTGATGCCTACGATATCGCGGCGGCCATTGCTGTGCATGTGGACACCAACAAAGTCGAAGCGCGGATTGGCGATGGCGATGTTGATTCAACGAACAGACAAACTGTGCAGGCGGATGGCAGCATAACGGTTAAAGCCAAGCTGGAATCCCGCCCCAGCCTGACCGCTGATTCCAAAGCTATCGACTACGGCGCAGCCACGGGTGATGAATCCCGCTTTACTACCGAAACCGGCGTGTCTGCCGCTTTCGCCACAGGCTTTTTTAATAGTCAGTCCAAGGCGTATATCAACACCGATGCGGTGGTTGATGCCGGTGGCAATTTAACGGTTGATGCCAAGACCCTGAATCAGATTGATCCCAACAGTCTGTGGGGCGCTAACCTGATTACGCCTTTGCTGGAAGACAATCCCAAGGCGGATTACAACCATAACGATACCAACGCCACTCTGAAAACTGGAACGTTGGTGAAAAGCCAGCAAGGTTCTTACTATGAGTACATTAGCGACGTTGTTAAGAGTGATGTCGATCTGAATGATGAAAATTTTGAGGATGCCCAATACTGGCAGGAAATTAACCCTGTTCAGAACAAAATCGGCGAGTTCATAACAACTGCGACCACCTATCTTGACTCTAATCTCGGCCTGGATGACCACTTGATTGATTCCTGGACAGCCTCCCGTGCTGATGGTCAGAAGAAAGCAGGGGCGGGTTCGGTCGCTGTGCTGCTCATGCACCAGAATGCCGATGCCACCATCAAAAGCGGCGCGTCCATCAACCAGAATCAGACCATTAAGGACCTTGCCACTGAGCAAAAGGTTACGGTGTCGGCCACCAATATTGCCCATATGGTAAACCTTGGTGGTAACTTCCAACCTCCCGGTATTACGGGCGATACAGATAAACCCGCCACCGATGATGATAAAGACAAGTCCTACACCGGCTGGAAGCCTAAAACGACAGCAGGCGGCTATGGCTCCAAATCTGCAGAGGATGGCAGTGCCGTAGGCCTGGCACTACTTGGTTATTACTTCGAGAATACCACCACCGCCAAGATAGAAGACGGCGTAACCCTGTATGCCGACAGCCTGAAGGTAGATGCCGACAGCACAATTATGTCAATCACCTTTGGCGCCTCCGGCGGGCAGGCCGACAATGTGGCCTTTAACGGTTCCATGGTCGGCACTATTGTTCAAAACACTACTGTTGCCCAGATTGAAGATGGAGCCACGATTACTGTTGGTCTGGGTGATGCCGATGGCAGCGGTAACTCTCTGCTGGTACAGGCGGAAGACACGGTTTATGTATTCAGCGTGGCGGGTGCCATTGCCAGTTCAGAAACCACCGGTGTCGGTGCGTCCGTCGCTATTAACTATATCGAGCGTGATACGGAAGCACTGATTGGCAGCCGTTATGGCGACAATGATCGCTTTAGCAGTGGCGGCCTGACGGTAGACGGCGATGTAAAACTGTTTGCCCAGAATGATGGTATTGCTGCCAGTGTGGCGCTGGCGGGTGCCAAAGTCTCCAAGAGCCCTGCGGCGGACCAGGATACGCCTCCTCAGGATACGAGCTCCGGCTATTCTGACGACAGCAGTGGTTTAAGCAACTCCGATGGCTCCAGCACAACCAGCCCGGAGCTGCTGAAAACCAGCCATGATCAGAGCTATCACGACAATATCTCTGAAATGAGTAAACGCTGGAACGAGGAAGATAAAGCCAAAGAAGCCGCTAAACCGGGACAAACCGGTATGGGCATTTCTGGCTCTGTCACCATCAATATCGGTAACGATGATGCTCAGGCCTATATCCGCAATGCTTATGCCGTGGATGTGGGTGATCTCACCATCAAGGCCAACGATGCCAGCATTTATGGCGGTCTATCCGGTGCTCTGACTTATGTAAAAGACGATAACGGCGGTGTTGCCAAAGGCATTGCCGGTGCTGCGTCGTTCAGTTTCATCACTGGTACCGTGAATGGTGCTGTTGCCAGCGCCGATTCCCTGAAAGCCAACAGTATTGATATTGATGCTACCCGCAACGGCTGGGTCGCTTCCCTGACCGCTGGCATTGCTGGCGCCACAGGTCGCAACGGTATGGCTATTGCCGGTTCCGTTGCCGTGACCCGCACCACCTTTACCACCAAAACCGCATTGTCGTCTGTTAATGGTGCAACCGAGGTGACTGGTTCAACTCATCTGAATGCTGACGACAAAACCCAGATTATTCTGTTAGCGGGTTCCGGTGGCTTTGGCGCTAAGTCCGGTATTGGCTCTGCAGTAGCCTTCAGCCAGATTCAAAATACCACTGAGTCCGTCATCAGCTCCCTGAGCAGTTTCAAGCACACCGGCGATGTGACGGTGGATGCCAAGTCGTCAGGTTTGATTGTTTCTATCACTGGTTCAGTTGGGTCGGCTGGTGGTGAAAGCACTGTGGGGTTGGGAGCTGCTGGCACCCTGTCCATGAACTTTATCAACAGCACTGTTTCGTCGAAGATTCTTGATACCACAACGGTTGCCGGTTCAACGGGGAATGTCAGACTGCTGGCGGATGATGCGTCGTCTATTTATGCCTTTGCCGGTGGTTTCGCCAAAGGCAAGTCTCTCGGTCTGGGCTTTGCCCTTGGCTTTAACTTTATTGATAACACAGTGATTGCCAAGGTTTCCGGTTCCACCTTGCGCACCACCGGTGGAGTGAGCGTTAAGGCGGAGCAAAACTCTGTGCTGGGTACACTGGTGGTTGGCGGAGCGGGTGCCGAAAAGCTGACCATATCCGGTGCCATTGCCGCGACGTCTACTAATAATGAGATCACCGCTGCTATCTCCGGCGACAGTGATATTGATGTGTCTGGCGCGGTGCTGGTATCGGCCTCTGATAAAACCACCAGTGTGAACCTGTCTGGCGGGCTGGCTTACTCCTCCCAGCAGGCTGCTGGCGGTGCGGCTATTGGTGTGAACCTGATTGATAACACAGTGCTGGCTGAGATTGACAGCTCCAGGGTAAAAACAGCTTCCACTCTTGATGTGCTGGCTTCAGCTGAAAGCCTGCTGGTGAGCGTGGCTGTGGGCGGTGCCGGAGGGCAGAACTTTGCACTGGGTGGTTCTATCTCGGTGAACGAGGTGGACAACACCATTCAGGCGCGCATGAAAGATGATTCTGATGCCACGGTTGAAACCGATATTGAAGCCGCTGGTGCTATCAGCGTTGGGGCTGTTGATTCCACGACCATGGTCGTGGTTGCCGGCGCAGGTGCTTATGCAGGAAGCGGTTCTGCAGTAGGTGCCTCTGCTTCAACTACCCACGTAAACAACATGGTTCAGGCATATATCGATAACGCCACGGTTAATTCTACCGGTGCCGGTGTCAACGTGCTGGCAGGCTTTACTCCTTCTGGCTCTGATGCGGATCTTGCCAGCCTGGGTGTGGATACCTCTGAACTGCCGTCTGAAACAGACCTTGGCTCTCAGGTGATAAACGTCACCGTTGCTGGTGCCTACGCGAGTAACTTTGCTGCAGGTGCAGCCATCTCCCTGAACTGGACCAATAACACCGTTGAGGCTTATATCAATGCCTCTGATGTGGATGCTAAAAACGATGTAACAGTGGGCGCGGAAGACGATGCCAATATGATCACGGTGGCTGTTGGTGCGGCCGGTTCCGGTGGCAGCACGGCAGTCGGCGCAGCCATCGCCTACAACTACATTGGTGGTGACCCCGGTGATCCCACTCGCAATGTGGCTGAGAATCGCGATGCTATCAACGAAGGCATTGTGCGTTCCTATATCAGTGGTAACTCCACGGTAGATTCCAGCGAAGGTGCGGTGAATGTACTGGCGGACTCTGCCGCCAGAATTATCAATGTCACCATAGGTGCGGCAGGTGCCAGCACAAATGGTGTAGCGGGTTCTATTTCCATCAACTTTATGCGCAACCTTGTGAATGCCTCGGTCAAAGGCGGCGCTAAAGTGACGGGTTACACCGATGTGAATGTACGTGCTACAGCCACACCCATCATGATTATTGTGGCCGGTGGTGCGGCTGGCTCAGGCTCCAATGCGGGAGCTATTGCCTCTGCAACTAACGATATGCGCAGTGATGTGCAGGCTCGTATTGAAGGTTCAGCCACACAGGTGACTGCCAATACAGGTGATATCGTGGTGTCTGCGGCCGTGCTGAATACTGACCAGCTGCCATCTGTAGCTCTGAATGATCAGGCAGATAATGACAGTCCTGATCCTTTCCTGGATGCACAGATATGGTCGTTTACTGTCAGTGGCTCCGGTGCGGGTAGCAATGCCGGTGCACTCTCCCTTTCTCTGAACTGGATTCGTAACTCCGTTGAAGCGCGTATTTCCGACAGTGCCACGGCTCAGGCCACAAGCGGCACCGTTCGTGTAGCCGCTTCCGATCAGGCAACTCTCAACGCTCTGGCCGGTGGTGGCAGTGGCGCAGGTACGGCCTCTGGCGGCGCGGCCATTGGCTATAACTATGTGGGCGGTAACCCTGATAAACCTGGCGATAACACCACAGCAAACACAGTTAAGGCTTATATTGATAACGCCACAGTTACGGCCAATGCCGTTGAAGTGACCGCGTTGTCCAACGCCAATATCAATGTGTTCAGTGTGTTTGGTGCCGGTGCGGGCACCTTTGCCGGTGCAGGAGCTTTGTCGCTTAACTGGATTCGCAAAACCGTTGATGCCCATGTGAGCAGCGGGGCTGTTGTTACGGCCACGGGTGATATCACAATCAAGGCGATTGATTCCTCCACCATTCGCTCCGGAGCCACACAGCTGACCGGCTCAGGCACTACAGCCATTGGTGCCGCGGTGGCCTATAACGAAATTGATAACACCATCAATGCCTTTATTGATGGCTCCACCGCCACTGTTACCAGTAGCTATTCCGGTGATGTGCAGGTGCTGGCGAAATCTGACGCAACGATCTGGACGCTCGCCGCAGGTATTTCCGGTTCCGGTACAGCCAGCGTTGCAGGTTCCGCTGCAAGCAACCTGATCAGTAACGATGTGCGGGCTTACCTGAGCGGAGCCACTGTTACCACAGACGACAATATTCTGGTTCAGGCAGAATCTGACGACACCATTAAATCCTATGCTGGGACGTTGAGTGGCTCTGGCACTGTAGGTGTTGGCGGCACGGTTGTGGTGAATCAGCTGAACAACACCACAGAGGCCTATGTGTCTGGCGATTCTACTGTGATTGCCAAAGGTTCTAGTGCACTCTCTATTAAAAAGTGGGCTGATGATAACGATGGAACAGAAAGCACCGAAAACCTGAACGGCCTCGCCGTTATCGCAACCAATGAAGCGGATATTGAAGCGATTGCTGTGACTGTTGCTGTGGCCGGTCAGGTGGGTGTGGGTGCCAATATCATTGTGAACAAGGTGACCAATACCACCCGTGCCTATATCAGCGATTCTTCGATAAATAACAGTAGTAACCGTGGCAAACAGGTGAAGGTGCGGGCGCACCAGAATACCACTATCTCCAGCTCTGGCGGCACCTTGGCTGTTGGCTTGGCCGCAGCCGGTGTGGGGGCCGCCATTGATACCGATATTGTCAGCAATACCACACAGGCGTATATCGCTGACGATGATGTGAACAGCGATGTTGATAACATCTATGCCGGTGAAAGTGTGGAAGTATCTGCGCTGAGCCGGGAAAGTATTCAGTCTACCAGCGTCGGTGCAGCCTTTGGCTTCTATGCCGGTGTTGCAGGTTCAGCCTCCGGTGTGAAGAGCACGTCTAATACAGATGCCTTTATCCGTCTGGCCAATGTGACCAGTGGCGGTGCAGTGACGGTTGATGCCGACAGTCGTGTTGACCTGAAACTCTATGATGGCGCGCTTGGGGGCGGTATTGGTGGCGCAGGTATCTCCGTTGCGGTTGGCCTGCTGGATGGAAATACCCGGTCGTATATCGTAGGTGCCACAGTGAATGCTGATGGCGCTGTGAACGTGAACAGCGAAGCGGAAGAGCAAATCACCGTTATCGCCGCTTCAGGCGGAGTGGGTATCGGTGCAGCCGCTGGTTCTGTCTCGGTTGTGGAAAGCCTCTCCTATACCGGTGCCTGGATTGGTGCCCATAACTCTACCAATGCTTCTATAACCAGTGGCTCCAACACGCGGGTGCATGCCAAAGCCACCACTCATTTTGATAATGATGCGGGTGCAGGTTCTATCAGCGGTGCCGGAGCGGGGGCATCTGTGAATGTTGCTACCATCAGGAATACCGTTGATGCCCATATCGGCACGGGTACGACAGTCGTCGCTGAAGGTGATGTCAGTGTTAAGGCGGATGCAGCCCGTACGGTGGATACTCTGGTTATCTCCTTCGCGGCGGCAGGTAGCTTTGCCCTGAATGGTGCCGTGTCCGTTGTGAATATTGGTACCGGACTGGATGCCACGGGCAGTAAACAGGCGACACCAGCCCAGAGTCAGATTAACTCAGCTTTCGACAGTGATAATGAAAATGGCCTGAGTGATGATGACACGGCCACAAAAGCCAGTGCGGTATCCGACAGCAGCCTGTTTACCGTTTCTGTCAGTGAGGATCCTGCAGTATCTGACACCACCGCTTATATCGGTGAAGGGGCCGATATCACGGCCGGAAGCCAGGGCGCTTCTGCGGATATTCTGGTGCAGGCGACAGATACTGTTGATGTTACCCAGACTGTTGGCGGCGCGGCTGTTGGCGGTATCGCCGGTGTTGGGGGCGCTGTTGGCATCCTCAACCTGTCGGGCGCAACTACGGCGTTTGTGGATAACAACACAGACCTGTCGGCGACCGATGATATCACCATCAAGTCCTCTCTTGATGCGACCAAGATTGATGTGAATGTGTATGGCGGTGCTGCTGGTGGCACTGTTGGACTGGGAGCACAGGTTGCCATTGTGAACGACACTGCGACCCAAAGTGCCTTTGTGGATCATGGTACCTCTGCTTCAAATGGCGCACGTATTACCAAAGCTGATGATCTGGTTATTACCGCTGAGGCGAATCGCAACTACAACCTGGAAGCCAAGGGTGTCGCCGTAGGTGGTCTGGCCGCTGGTGCCTCGGTAGGCGATGTGGATGTGGGCGGCTCAACCTTGGCCTATCTGGGCAATTACGCACAGGTCGGGCAGGGCAGTGACACGGTGAGTGATGTGCTGATTACGGCAACATCTGATGTCACCGTTGTAGAAAATATCTGGACTGTCACCGCTGGTATCGGCGCAGGTTCAGGCAATGATGCCAATGTTCGCATTGATCCGGCGGTGAAAGCCTTTATCGGCAGTCATGCGAAGGTTGATGTCAGCAATACTGTCGATATTGAAGCGACAATGACGCCTAAGGCAGATGTTACCGTTCATGGCGTTAATGCAGGATTAGCTGCGGTTGGCGTATCGCTGACAGATATTGTTATCGCCCCCGACGTGATTGCCTCCCTCGGCAACCCGGATGATGCAACCAGCGGCAGTGTGCAGATATCTGCCAGCAGTTTGAGCCTGAATGCGGAAACCAAGGTTCCAAGCAATAGTTATTCAGCCAAAGCCTACTCTCTCGGTGCTGCCGGTGCCTTGATTGGTGTGGATGCCACCATCGCTGAAATCAACAACAACAGCACTGTGAAGAGTTTTGTGGCAGACGGCTCCAGTCTTGTAATTACCGGTGCCACGTCCATTTCTGCCGCCAACAACACCAAACAGAAAGCGGAAGCGGACAGCTACTCCGGCGGCTTACTCGCTGCAGGTGGCAGTTCCGCAAAAGCGAAAACCGATACCAAAACCTTCGCCTTCCTGGGAGATGGTGTTGATCTGGATGGTGGAACGCTCGAAATCACCGCAGTAGGCACAGATAACAACTATGCCGAAGGCACTGCGGGTGCGGGTGGTCTGGCTGCTGGAACGGGTACAGAAGCGTTCACAGTCAATAAGAGCACGGTTACGGCAGAAATCCGTGACGGTGCAAGCGGTAAGAGTATCGACCTCACCAATCGTGGCGATGGCACAGTGGTGATCAAGGCGCAGCAGAACGCGACGTTCGACAGCAAGGTGAAAGTCGGCTCTGGTGGTGTATTAGGCGCGGTGGGTGCCAAAGCGGATCACACTGTGAATGCTAATGTCACTGCAGCTATTGGTGCGGACGCTGTGGTGAAAGCCACCGATCTGGATATGGATGCCATCACCAAGCTACGTAAGAACGTGGTGTCTGGTGACAATATTCGTGGCACAACTGGCGGTGTGGCCAGCGCAGCCGGTGCAGACAGCATTACTACTATCGATATGAATACCCGGGTGGTGATTGGTGACAGCGCAGATATCACTGTGATGGATGGTGCCACAGCAGCGGGCGATCTCACTCTGGATGCTCTGAACGACTTTGATATTCGGGATCAGGTCACGTTGATCTCCGGCGGTGCTCTGGCCGGTGCCGGTGCCACCTTGGAGATCAAGACCAATACTAATCTGGCAGAAATTGCCGTGGGCAACAGCGCAACACTGACCAGCGCTGGCGATGTGCAGATGTCGGCTCGTGGAACCGGCACAGCCATCGGTAAAGTGAGCGTGGATACCTACGGCGCCGCAACCGTTGCTGCCGCAGATACCCGGGTAGAAATCTATCCGGAGAACCGGGTGAGTTTTGCGGCGAACAGTCAGGTTTCAACGGATGGTGATTTGAATATCTCAACCGGAACGGACACCAGTTTCAACCGGGATCAATACAAGCTGGATGCCCAGACCGACAGTTTTGCAGGCAGCGCAATTCCCATTAGCAGCCTGGATGCGACTGCCAAACTGGTTCAGAACAACACCATTACCGTCGCCGCTGGCGCCTTGCTGGAAACCGCCCGTGATGCCCGCTTGCATGCGGAAAGGCTGGGCTTTGCGGATATGTATGCCAAGGCCAAAGGGGTGAACTGGGCCAGTGCCTTGGCGGATGCCATTAACGGTGGTACCGAACTCTATGACGGCACTATCAAAACAGAATCCCATGCTGCCGTTGATATAGATGGCACCGTGCGCACAGGTATTGATCGGCATCAGGAGCTGGTGCTGGATATAGAGGAGAGCTATGCCTATGAATATGATGATGAGCTAGAAGAGAATGTCCGTGTAAATACTAGTAAGGTAGTAAGCAGTAAGCAGACTGATGGCATTGATTTTCGTGTAACCACAGATGAGTTGGACTCCGAGCTGGTACAGGAGCTGAAATACGCTCAGGATCAGCTGAACCAGTACAAGGATTCCAACGCCAACCTGAAAGCTTTCTATGAGGGTGAAGTGGCTCGTATTACCGCAGAGCTGCAAGCGCAGGGACTGTGGACGTCAGACGGCAAGTATTCCGGTTACACCAAACAGGATATTCTTGTTGCCGAGATCAGCCCTGTCTGGGCTCAGGCGGGTGTGATTGATGTCCGTTCCGATGTGCTGGTGGGTGACGGTTCTCTGGACGCTCCCGGTGATGCCAAGGTTGAGATTACCAATAACACCGCAGCATTCCTGGATATCAAAGGGGTTGTGATTCCTGATTCCAACGGTGGCCTGTTCCTGAATGGTGTGGAAGTTGCCAGTAATTCGGATGTGGACACCTACAGTCAGGCGGATGAAGGTGTTTCTGTCGGTTCCGCGAACTTCTCTACGATTACGGCAGGTGGGAGCGTTAACCCTCCTGAGATCATTATCAGCAATACCTTTACTCCTGTTGGTGGTATTCCTACACCGGATATCACTATTTCTGGTGATGTTGAAAACTCGCAGGGTTCCCTGACAGTCAGTAACCCCAACGGCAAGGTCACCTTTAATGCGCAGGTGCGTGCGGAAAATATGAACGTAGTGGGTAGAAGCGTTTATATCAGCGGCCTGACGGATTACAGCGTTGGCGGTGAAACCTATTCCAAGCTGGATAGTTTGACAAATAATGGCCAGAAGGCAGCACTGGCTGACGCACTTGTTGTTAACGAATTAACCAAAAATCCAAACCGAGTCAGCCTCTACGGTGATCGCATTGTGATCAGTGCGGAATACCTGAACCTGAACGGCATCATGCAAAGTGGTAAGCCGGATTACAGCCTGACCCTCGGCACAGCGACAGCCAATGAGATTGCCAGTATTGGCAATTCAAAAACCGGCCTGGTGAAACTGACTACGGCATCCACCGACGATTACACCGTTTACTACAACACCACCACCGGCAAGATTGAGGTGGAGGAAATTCGGGTAAGTGGTGGTTATATCGAGCTGGAAGGTCACCTGCTCAATACTGGTTACGGTGAGATTGAACTCTTGGGTGGCTACGGCAAAATCAGTGTCACCAACAACACGTCTTATGATGTGGTTGTGAAGAGTCTGGATGCCTCCCAGCGTGGTGAAGGCACACTGGTTCTCAAGGATAAAGCCAAAGGCTCCAGCAACAACCCTCATGTGACTATCTACACCAAGGATGAGAACGGGGTCAGCATTGTTGAGGATGGTAAGACTGACCGTACCAGCAGCAGTAATTCTTACTCCTATGGCATCAGGGAAGGCTGGCGTTATGGCTGGTCTGTGGATGTGCTGGATGCAACCCGCCACTACAAAACAGAAAAGAAGAGTGCCTGGTTAGGGATTGATGATCTGGCCAAAGATCCCCCCAATGACTATTGGGATACTACAGAGCGTCTGGCAGGCCCAACCCTGACCGATGAAGGGCCGTACTTCTATCTGGATGCTGGCAAAAAGAATGATGCCTACATCCATACGCAGGTTGGCGATATTAATGAGGATAAAACCCGCACCTATATCGAAGACCGCTGGCAGACCAGTACTTGGTACGGCAAGAAAACCTACTACACCAAGTGGGTGAAGGAAGAGTACAAAACCACCACCCACACCCATACGGTGAAAGCCGACTACGGCGTGAATATCAACTTTATTGGTTACGAGGCTGGTGAGGTGAACCTGACCTCCACAGTGGCCGGAGCCGATATTCTGATAGACGGCAGTATCCGTAACAGCTCCGGTACCACCACGATCACCTCCAGGGGGGATATTCGCCAGACCAGTGATAGTTCCTACATCACTGGCAAGAACGTGGTGCTCTCTGCCACTAATGGCAATATCGGTAAGGTCATTGTTGATGCTGAAGGCAATCTGGTGGATTCCGGTGCACTGACTGTGAATCTGGCCAGTGTCGACAGTGCCAGTCTGAGTACCACTGCAGGCGGCGTTATTCATATAGCGTCCAGCTCTGGTGATCTGGTTATCGACGATGTGCAGGCAGGTAGCGGCAAGACTGTACGACTGGATGCCAAGGATTCCATCACAATTGCCACGGGTAAAACCGGCTCTATTTCAGGCGGTCGTGTTGAGCTGGTGGCGGAAGAAGGGGGGGTGGGTAACAGCGTATCCAAACCTCTGCAGGTGAACTCCGGTTCCGGGCTTGCTCACCATCTCACGGTCAACGCCAAGACTGATGTTTTTGTGAAAGAAACCAGTGGTGACCTGCGCCTGAAGGAAGTGATATCCGACAGTGGCAATGTTTATATCGAAGTCACCAACGGCCACCTGATTGATGCCAACGATAATGCCGAACGTGATGAGCGCACGGAACAGGAACTGCTGAATGGCCTGTGGACTGATCTCCAGCTGACCGATGGCACCGGTGCCCAGAGCAAGATCGACCAAACCATAGCGGAAGCGGAAAACAATCGGGTTCAGGAGTATAGAAGTTACTGGCAGTACCGTGCCATGCAGGCTGACCCCAACGTTTACGACAGCACATTCGTCGTATCTCTGACCGTTGCCGAAGATGAGTACTACACCACCGCAGGCTGGACGGATGCTGAGAAACAGGCTCTGGTTACCAAGCGCACGGATGAGTATCACAATCTCCACAAAACCTACGGCAGTGGTAATAACTACGATGAAAACTACAGCTATACCCTGAGCGATGTCGAGCGAGAGAGCTTGGTCGGCAGCATTAAGGTCTGGACAGAAGCTGAACTGCTCAACCTCTACAGTGCCGGATTGATTGAACCTATCACCGATACGCAAGTGACGGTAGAAGGGGCCAATATCGCCGCAGCGGGCACCGTGACCGTTAAGGTCATTGGCACCGATAAGAGCATCGGTTCGGCCACCGGATATTATGATATTGATTTCAGTGATCCGAACTTCGCTCTGACGGATGCGGATCGTATTGCTCTGTCTGCGGCAGAACGTGCCGATGTGACTTATCTGGCCGGTGATATCTCTTCTGCCTATGTGAACTTTATTCACAGCAACAGCACCAACGATAAAATTGTGCGCAAAGATAACGGCAGCTGGCTTGATGATGGTTTCCGGGCAGGCATGACCATTCAGGTTTTCGGCAATGCCGAAAATACCAATCAGAATGGTGAGTTCTTCACCATTGAATCTTTGACCGCGACAACCATTACCCTGTCGTCCAGTGACCAGCTGTCTACAGAATACCGGGTGAATATTGCCCTCGCTGAAATTGTGTTCGATCCTGCGAGCAATGGCGCATCCATAACCGGAATCCGCATCGACCTGCGGGATGATGTGGATGTAGATGCTGCAGACGCTATTTCCGCATCGGCAGACGGGGATGTGTTCCTGGGCTCTGAACAGGATATCAAGCTGGGTGAAGTTCGTGCTGGTGATACTGCACGAATCAAGACCAGCCAGTCTATTGTCAACCTGTCCGGTGGCAATGTGACCAATATCATCAGTAATGACCTGATACTGGAAGCGGCGGATGGTTCTATCGGCTCATCCTCTAGCCCACTGACTATTGATATTGCCAGTGATGCCGTTCTCACCGCCCGTGTGAGTGGCGATATTCACATTACCGAGCGCACCGGTAATATTAATGTTGGTACTCTCTATGCCCAGTCTGGTGGTATCTATCTCACCGCAGACAGCGGCGCCATTGTTGATGGTCTGAACCATGACTTTGCCAATATCAGCGCGGCAACTGAACTTGTACTGAATGCTTCAGCCGGTGTTGGTGAGTCTGGCGACTATCTGGAAACTGATCTGGGCGTAAATGCTGTACTTGATATCTCTGCCGGCTCCGACGTTCTTGTTCACGAAGTGCTGAACAATATGAACATCCGTCAGGTCGTAGCGGATGGCGGTGATATTGATCTGCGTGCCCATCAGGCGATTCTTGATGCTGATGATAATCCTGATGCGGACGTGATCGGCAACTCTATTACGCTAACGTCTGATCTCGATGCTATCGGTGTGTCCGGCAACGATCTGGATATTAACAGCGCTTGGCGCTCTGCAGGCACTGTCACCACATCCAGTGCTCGGGATACTTATCTGATTGAAACCGATGGTGATCTCTCGATTAACACCATTGGCACGGGCAACGGCTTTACCGCATTTATTTTAGGCCGTGACGACATTTACAACGGTAACAGCGATGCCAATGCTTCCAACGTAACCTCCGGCAAAACCCGCCTCTATGCTGAAGGCAATATTGGTACGGTCAATAAACGACTGCAAACCACTGTTGGTTATATGGAAGGCGCATCCATCAATGGCGATGTCTGGATTACCAATACCGGGCATCTCACCATTGGTGGTTTGGGTCAGGCGAATGGCATGGTGGCTTCCGGCGATGTGAACCTTGAAGCCCACAGCCCGATTACCATTGAAAAATCGATTGTAAGTAACGCCGGTGATATCTCTATAACCTCAGGAGATGAATCCGGTGCGAACGATGATTATCTGACTGTTGGCAGTGGCGTACTGATTCAGGCAGTTGCAGGCACCGTGACCCTGCAATCGGGCGATAATCTGACTATTGAAACCGGCGCAACGGTGTCTGCTTCGGGTGACCTGACCCTGCTGGGTGATTACGGCAATGCGGAAGCTGCCGGTGTCACTATCCATAGCCTGGGAACGCTAACCGGTGCCAATATCACCATCTCTGGTGAGTCCGATGCAGACATCATCATTCTGGATGGTGCTGTGACTACAGCAGGAAAGCTCGATGTCTCCGGTAAAGAGAGCAATGACCGCATCGAACTGCTGGGCTCAATTACCGGCTCTACACGCATAGATATTGGTGGTGGAAAAGGTAATGACATTCTCCTCATTGATGCCATATTACTGGCCGGTGACACCTATGTTGTGGGTGGCGAAGGAAACGATATCCTTGAGGTGAAAGAGTTGCACTCCCGCAGCGAAGTGCTCTCTCTGGATGGTAAAGGCGGTGGTGACCAGTACATCATCACCATGAGAGATGTGGACGCTGATGGCACGACACTGACCGACTACACCATTGATATCAACGATTCCGGTACTGCCGCTGATGGTGCTGATAGCCTGACCATTCATGGGCGTGGTTATGCCGGTGATGCGGGTGCCGAAACCGACGACATCTTCCTTGTAAGAGATAACTTCATAACCCGTTTTCACGGGGAGCTGGCAACCAATACCTTTGTAGACCAGATTGAGCGCATCAACTACAACGCCACCCTGAACGATGCAGGCGGCGGTGTATTCCTTAACGGTGGTGATGGAAGCGACAGCTTCTTCTTCGACAACACCAGCGCCATTATGACAGTAGACGGTGGCAGCGGTGTGGATAGCTTCCAGGTAGGCCAGATCTTTGGTGAAGCCCCTGTAACGGCTGTGGGAGATGAAGTGGAAGGTACAGCGGTCACCCGGGGCTTCCTGAGTTATGGCAATAGTGAAGCCCTGATCCTGAAGGGCGGTTCGGAAGGCGACAACTTTATTGTCTATAGCAACAAAGCCGACCTCGTGATGATGGGTGAAGACGGCAACGATGAGTTCGTTGTACGCGCCTTTGTTGCTGATGGTGACATTGATCTGCAAGGTGGTGACGACGATGACACCATTGATTACAACGTGAACGCGCCACTGAGCATTGATGGCGGAGCAGGTTTCGATACCCTGACGGCCATCGGCACCGAGAAAGACGACACATTTGTAGTGACCCGTGATTCCATCGTCGGTGCTGGTTTGACGATCACCTACGACAATCTGGAATCGGTGGATGTGGATGCTCTGGAAGGTAACGATACCTTCATTGTTGAAAGCACCCGCACCGGTGTTATCACCCGACTGATTGGTGGTCTGGGCAGCGATAACTTTATTGTCGGCTCCAAAGGCTTAACGGCTGATATCCAGGGCTCGCTTATTATTGAGGGCAGCCTCACCACTGTTGACCGCTCCCTGAGAACACCGGTTGTACTGCCCAGCGAACAGGCGGAGTCGGCACTGGATATTCCATCCATCACCGATGAAACCATTCAGACCGATACCCTGACAGTGTTTAATGATGCCAGCACTACGAACGACCGTGGTGTACTGACAACAACCTCTCTGACCGGCTTGAATATGGACGACAAGGCACTGGTTGTGGATGGCGAAAATGGTGAGCCGGATCTAACCATTGCCGGTGGTATCAGCTATTACGGTATTGATGCGTTTGAGCTGGTGATGGGACAAGGGGATGACTCGCTGGATATTGATGTCACCTCTGTCTCGGCCAGCGGCGCTATGGCTTTTGCCCATAACGCAGCCTTGAATAGCAGCACAATCACCCGTCAGGATGGCGGCAACTGGTATGACGAAGGCTACCGGGTTGGGGATACCATTGAAATCAGCGGCACGGCCAATAATAACGGTCTGTTTACGATTGCTTCTATCTCCCCTGATGGCGTCCAGCTGTTGTTGGCGGCTGGTGAACTGGTGGATGAATCGGTAGCGGCCACTGTTAAGCGACAAAGCCCGATTACCGTAGTGCACGGTGGTGGTAACCAGAGCAGCGATGGTGCTGATACCTTCAATGTTTACGGTGGTGAAGGTGCTACCACACCTCTGATCCTGTTTGGTGATACTGCCCAGAATGGCAGCCGCTATAGTGGGCTACGCGGTGATGGACTGGATGCGGTTATTACATTCAACACCGCTGGTAATGATGTGATTGATGCCAGTCGTGCATCCAATGGTATTACGGTTTACGGCGGTGCCGGTAACGATTCACTGACAGGTTCTTCTGGCGATGACCGCATCTACGGTGGCTCAGGGAACGACACCATCAACGGCCTTGGAGGTAATGACTTCCTCTATGGTGATTCCGGAATCAACATTGACATATCTTCCCGTCTGACACTGGCATCCCAGGTACTTACCGTTGTAACTGAGCCCGATTTGGTTAACGACTTTGCGAATAGCGATAACCTGCAAACGGGCAATGATGTTGTTGATGGTGGCTCCGGCGACGATGTGATTCTGGGTGATCATGGCGTGATTACCCAAACTCACGATGGTTCTGTGGAGCAACTGCGATTGATGTCTACCGGCCAGTTGGTGCATATCGAAACCAGTGAAGAAAGCCAGGGTGGTGATGACATCATTCGTGGCGGCGATCATGACGATAGGATTCTGGCGGGCTCTGGTGCTGATCAGGTTTCCGGCGGTGCAGGCAAGGATATTTTGCTGGGCGACAATGGTGAGATTGATCTGAATGCCGATGGTGATCTGCTGACCATTGATTTGGTGCAAAACCGGAACGTAGATTACGGTGGAAACGACACCCTGCAAGGCAACAGTGGTAATGACTGGTTACTGGGAGGCTTGGGTGACGACGCCATTTATGGTGCGAATGAAGATGGCAGCGCTCCAGGTTTGCTGGAAACAGACGACGATCTGATTCTGGGAGACTTTGGTGTTATTACTCTGGCGGCAGGGCAAGTGATTAGTCTGGCTTCTATACAGCTCCAGAAAGGCGGTAATGACACTATTCATGCTGCAGGTGGTAATAATATTGTCATTGCAGGTCACGGTGCGGATGACGTTACCACCACAGGTGGCGATGACATTGTGATTGGCGATAACGGCATTGCTGAATTCACTGATGGCAGCTTAATCACGCTTGCCAGCACTGATCTGAATGATACCACCGGCGGCGGTGATGTGCTCACAGTGGGCGATGGTTTTAATCGTGTAATTGGCGGAATAGGCGCTGACACCATCACCGGCGGCACTGGCGTTGATCACGTGCTCGGTGATCACGGCACCCTTACCTATGACGTAAACAACATCCTGCAAAAAGCCGAAAGCCGCCTGATTGATCAAGGTGGTGATGACACAATCGCTCTGGCAGAAGGCAATAACGTTGTAATTGCTGGCCAGGGTTCAGATGAAGTCACCACAACTGGCGGAGACGATATTGTTATCGGTGATAACGGTATTGCTGAATTCACCGATGGCAGCTTAATCACACTCTCCAGCACTGATCTGGACGATGCCACCGGCGGCGATGATGTGCTCACAGTGGGCGATGGTTTTAATCGTGTAATTGGCGGAACCGGTAATGACACAATCATCGGTGGTTCTGGGGTTGACCATGTGCTCGGCGATCACGGTACGCTCATCTATAACGTAAACAACATTCTACAGCGTGCTGAAAGTAGTCTGATTGACCAAGGTGGTGATGACACAATCACTCTGGCAGGCGGCAATAACGTTGTCATTGCTGGTCAAGGTGCCGATGAAGTCACCACAACCGGCGGAGATGATATTGTCATCGGCGATAACGGCACAGCTGAATTCACTGATGGCAGATTGATCACGCTCACCAGCACAGATTTGGATGACTCTACCGGTGGTGGTGATGTACTCACAACGGGTGATGGCTTTAACCGAGTCATCGGTGGTACAGGAAACGATATTATTACCGGCGGTACTGGTGTTGATCACGTGCTCGGCGATCACGGCACACTCACCTACGACGTAAACAACATCCTGCAGAAAGTTGAAAGCCGTCTGATTACTCAGGGTGGCAGTGACATTATTTCCCTGCTTGGTGGCGATAACCTTGTGATTGCCGGCCAGAGTGGGGATAACGTTTCAACATACGGCGGCGATGACATTGTTATCGGTGACAACGGAATTGCCGGGTTCGATAACGGGCGCCTGGTCACCCTGATCAGTACCGACCTTGATGACGCCACAGGCGGCAGCGATGCCCTCTTTGTTGGTGGAGGCTTCAATCGCGTGATTGGTGGTACTGGCAGTGATGTGATTACCGGTGGTACAGGAAGTGATCATGTAATTGGTGACCACGGTCGGCTGATTTACGAGAACGATATTCTGCAAACCGCAACCAGTAACCTCATTGCAGAAGGCGGAAATGATGTAGTCACTTTGGCCGGTGGCGATAATGTTGTGATTGCCGGGCAGGGCTCCGACAATGTCACCACAACTGGCGGGGACGACATTGTTGTTGGTGATAATGGCACAGCCCAGTTTACCAACGGCAAACTGATAACACTGAAGAGTACCGATCTTGATGACACAACCGGCGGTAACGATGTTCTGACAGCAGGCAACGGCTTTAATCGTGTGATTGGTGGTACGGGGAATGACACCATTACTGGTGGCACCGGTGTCGACCACGTGATTGGCGATCATGGTCGTATGACCTGGGATGAGTCCGGTATTCTCCGTGAAGCTATAAGTCTGCTGCCTTCCCAGGGTGGCAACGACGCTATCTTTGTATCCAATGGGCAAAATGTTGTTATTGCCGGTATGGCCGATGACCGGCTTGTCACCGGTCGTGATGATGACCACATTCTCGGCGACAACGGCATTGTTCAGTATGATTCCGCAGGCGTTATTACCCTGATTGAAACGCGGGATTTTGCCCTCGGCGGCAATAATAACCTGCAAGCCGGTGATGGCGATAATCTAGTGCTGGCTGGCTTTGGCAATGATAATGCAGGCACAGGCTCAGGCAACGATACCGTGATTGGCGACAACGGCCGAATAACCTTTGTCGATGGCGTACGTGCTCGAGTTGACACTCTGGATAGATCCGCAATCACCGGTGGCAACGACACTGTAACTCTTGGAGCTGGTGAAGATCAGGCACTCGGTGGCGTGGGTGGTGATAACATCACAAATACCAGCGGTGAAACTATTATCCTTGGTGATAACGGTTATATCGAGAGCGATGCTTCTGGCCGTTATGTGAAAGTGACTACGGGCAGTATTACCCTTGGTGGCAGCGATAACCTCATCGGCGGCTCAGGCAGAGATATTCTGTTTGGTGGTGTTGGAGGTGATGAGCTGACAGGTAATGATGGTGATGACCTGCTGGGCGGTGATGGAAGTCAGGTAACCAGAACCGCTACCAGTCTGATCTTTGAGGCCATCGATTTCTTTACCGGTGGGGATGACATTCTCAACGGTGGCGAGGGGCTGGATCGCATGATCGGTGCCTTCGGTAATGATCTGTTCTACGGAAATCTGTCTGAAGATGTGATGGTAGGTGAATATGCCCGGATGACCTTCGATGAATCTGGCCCCAATGCGCGAGCAACAACGATTGTCACGTTGTCACCGGGGCGCCTCGATCTGTTAAGACTCACAGAGCAAGACCTCTACACCAAGGTAAATGAAGTCTTCTCTACGGATTACATAGATCTGCGCCCAATCCGCGCCTTCGGCGAGCAGGCAGCCTTAACTGATAATCCAGGCCTCACCAGCTTGCTAAAAAGCATGGGCGGTGCCGGTATGATTAGCAGTTCTGGAGAACAGGCTGCAGGTATTGATTACCCACTGCCAACAGAGCCCACGGCTGCAGGTGAGGAGGATGATAGCGTAGGCTCCGCGGATGAGTGTGCAGAGAGTGAGTTAGTCTCTGTAGATGACTATGGTCGCCTTATCTGTGAGCCTGAGTCTTCTGACGCAGAAGAGTCGGAAGACGCTGTTGAGCCGGAAGGTGAAATGGAAGTTGATGGCATGACTGATGAGTTTGAGGAAGCTCCTCTTGATACGGAAGCTGCTGCAGGCTCAATGATTCTGGCCTCTGCTGCACTGATGCGTAGCAGGAAGAAAACAGAACGTTTTGATTCCGGCGCTATCAATAACCTCAGTAAACACCCTCAACAAAGTAAAAAGCGTTTTATCCCTTGGGATAAAGTCGCGCTTTAAGGTATGTTGTTCAGGAGGGCCTGAGGAGAGGGTCTCCTCAGGCTGAATCTGCCTGAATGAAGTTTCAGCATGCAAAAAACAATAAATAAAAAAGAAAAACAAAGTTCAAATGAAACAGTAGCCTCCAAAGTAGGGTGGCACTCTCTTTCTACACTCTTGTCCTCGCAGGGAGACGAGGCCTTTTATCAAACCTGGTTGCACCAGCAGTGTGAATCTGTCCCCGACACTCGTGCGGGCATACTTGCGATTAAATCCCCTGAACATGGCATTTTTCAACCAGTAGCTCTCTGGCCCAGTGTAATGCCTGAAATAGAAACCATCTCTGTTTTAATTGAAGAGGTTATCGAGCAGTCGACCCCGCTTTTAACCCCTTTGGATGAAAGCATGGAAACGGGTTGGGCTGTGGCCTACCCCATTTTTGTTAACAGTGAGCTGGAAGCTGTGTCTGTCTTAATTGTTGATACTGAACAGTCTTCCTTGCAGCCCGCTATGTCCCAACTGCGATGGGGATGTGGCTGGATTGAGCTGGCTCTTGTTCAAAAACGACAATGGGCTACTGATACGCAACAGCGACAACTGAGTACTGCCGTTGATCTGCTGGCCAAGGTGCTTGCGGAAACCAGCTATGATGCTGCTGCCATGCGGCTGGTATCAGAACTGGCAGCGGCCATGGGCTGTGATCTGGTCAGCGTTGGCTCTTATAAAAATAACTCAACCACTGTTCACCATCTTTCCCACAGTGCTGAGTTCACCAAACGCATGAACCTTGTGCGCTGCATTGAATCAGCAATGGATGAAGCTATTGATCAGGCTCGTATCATCAGCCTGCCTGCTGCCAGAGGGGAAGGGGTAATTACTTTTTCCCACGAAGCTTTATCTCGCCAGCACCAGGGAGAATCTATTCTCACGATTCCTCTCTATCGCGACTCCAAATGTGTCGGAGCAGTAACCCTGCAGCGCAGTCTGGAGCAGCCTTTCACCCAGCAGGAAACTGAGTTGTGCGAAAGTGCTGTGACACTGGTTGCCTCTGCCCTGGAAGAGAAACGGTTAAATGATCGCCCTTTGTGGCAAAAGGCCATTGATGCAGGGCGACAGCAGTTACAGCGATTGCTGGGTGCTGGCTATTTAGGCCGTAAGCTCACAGGTATCGGTCTTCTGGCCGTATCAGCCTATCTCTCTGTTGCCACCGGGGAAAACAGGCTCTCAGCCGATGCAGCTCTCACAACCGCGATACAACGGGTTGTTGTCGCTCCTTTCGATGGTTACGTGCGCAATGCATCTGTACGAGCCGGTGATAAGGTCAACGAAGGTGAGTTGCTGGTCGCGTTAGACGACAGAGACCTGCAACTGGAAAAGCTACGCTGGAACAGTCACCAAAAGAAACTTGATCGCCAGTATCAGGAAGCCGCTGCCGCGTATGATCGCGCCAAAGTTAATATCATCGCAGCACAGCAGGATCAGGCCAAAGCCCAGCTGGAACTGGTGGAAAGCCAGATCACACGTTCACAACAAAAAGCCCCTTTTGATGGTCTTGTGATTCGAGGGGATCTCAGCCAGCGTCTCGGTGGGCAGGTGAATAAAGGGGAAGTGTTGTTTGAAGTTTCACCGTTGGATGCCTATCGGGTTGATCTGAAAATACCGGAAAGCCGCATAGCGGATATTCAGGAAGGGCAGAGCGGCAGCCTGCTTCTATCGGCTCTGCCTGATGAGCCTTTCTCCTTTGTGGTCGATAAGATTACCCCCAAAACTCTCTCGGAAGATGGGGCCACCTGGTTTGTGGTGGAGGCGAGCCTGAAGTCCGGCGGGGCGCAACTGCGCCCCGGTATGGAAGGCATTGGTAAAGTCTCTCTGGGGGAAGATAAGCGTATAGCCATCTGGACCCGTGGTTTAACAGAGTGGATGAGATTGCAGCTTTGGAGCTGGTGGGCCTGATGTCCGTCTCGTTGTTTAGCCAGCAGTGGTATCGCGTGGCAGAATTACAGGTGCATCTGCGCCGCCATGCGGATGTGCACCGGCATACTTATCGGGAGCAGGTGTGGTTTGTTCTGCAGGATCATGCCACCGGGCAGTTTCACCGTTTTACCCCCGAAGCCTGGCACATTATCGCTCTGATGGATGGTGAACGCTCTCTGCAAACCATCTGGGAGCAGGCATCTATGGAGCTGGGCGATGCCATGCCCTCTCAGGATGAAGTGATTGATCTGGTATCCCGCCTGTTTAACGCCAATCTGCTCCATTCCGACAGCGTGCCGGATATCGAACTGCTCAATCAACGTTACCGCAACCAGAAACGTAAACGACAGTTGCAGAAGGTGAAGTCTCCCCTCGCCATCCGCATTCCACTAATGGACCCTGAACGCTTTCTCAGGCGCACGGAACCCTTTGTTCGCCCGCTGATTTCACGGTGGGGAATGCTGTTCTGGCTGGGTGTGGTGGTTGCCGGAATTGTGCTGGCCGGACTGCACTGGGAAGTGCTGACTAAAAACGTCAGTGACCGCATTCTTTCTCTGGAAAATGTGCTGCTAATCGCTCTGATCTATCCATTTGTGAAAACCATTCACGAGCTGGGCCACGCCTACATCGTCAAACGCTGGGGCGGTGAGGTCCACGAGATTGGTATTATGCTGCTGGTGTTCTTTCCGGTGCCCTATGTGGATGCGTCGGCGGCCTCCGCCTTCCACAGTAAATACCAGCGTATGCTCACGGGGGCTGCAGGTATTCTGGTTGAGTCGTTGATTGCGGCACTGGCAATGATTGTCTGGACGCTGGTTGAGCCGGGAGCTGTGCGGGCGATAGCTTTTAACACTATGTTGGTTGCCGGAGTCTCAACGCTGTTATTTAACGGCAATCCTCTCCTGCGTTTTGATGCCTACTATGTACTGGCCGACTGGCTGGAGATTCCCAATCTTGCTACGCGTGGTAATCAGTATCTGGGGTATCTGGTCAAGCGTTATATTCTCAATATTCCCAATCAGGAATCTCAGGTAACAACTCGGAAAGAAGGTCTCTGGCTGGCGGGTTATGTCACAGTTTCTTATGTGTATCGCCTGTTTATTATGGTGGCCATTGCTTTGTTTATTGCTGGTCAGTATTTCTTTATTGGCACACTGCTGGCTATTTGGTTAATGGTGATGACATTGGTTATGCCGCTGATGAAAATAATAAAGAAAGCGATGGGTGAACCTTCCATTGAAGAGCATTCCAGTCGTTTGTGGGGACTGGTGACTGGTGTAGTGGTAACGGTTGTTGCTGCATTCGGAATGATTCCGTTCCCACTATCAACGGTTGCCGAAGGTGTCATTTTACCGCCAGAGCAATCCATGGTGCGGGTGCGTACTGGTGGTTTTGTGCAACAGCTGGCTATTGGAAGTGGTGATACGGTGGAAGAGGGGCAGCTGCTGGCACAACTGGCTGACCCGGAGCTTGTGGCCCAGCAAGCCGTGCTGGAAGCAAATTATCAAGAGGCACTGGTTCAGTATCAGGCCAGTGTAGATGATCGTACGGCTGCAGAGTTAAATCGGGAAGTGGTGCGTTTTCGTAAAGAAGAGCTGGAAAACAAAAAGCAGAAAACGCAGCGTATGACTGTCAATAGTCCTCAGACAGGCGTCTTCTATCTCGACGCTGGTGATTCTCTGAATGGGCGCTTTCTCCCCCGTGGTGAACTGCTGGGTTATGTTATTGCTGATAACACCGCTCTCACGGTGATGGTGCCAGAAGATGCTATTGAGCTGGTGCGCAATAATACCAGAGCGGTTGAAGCGCGCTTTGTTTCAGCCCGGGATGTCTCCCTCAGTGCTGAGGTCGTGCGTATTGCTCCGGCGTCTACACGACAACTACCCAGCCGTATTTTAACGCTGGCCGGTGGTGGCAAGATCGCTTCTAACCCTGATGAGAGTGAAGGCGTTCACTCCTTTGGTCGCTACTTCCAGCTGGAGTTGGCTCTCGACGATAAATCCTCTACTCGCCTGAATGAACGGGTGTATGTACGTTTCAGTCATGACCCTGAACCTCTGGTCTTTCGCTGGGTGCGGGATCTTCGTCGTCTATTCCTGAGGCAGTTGGATGTCTAAGCGCCCGCAACGGCAGGCGGTGGGCCGACTGTTGCGGCCTGAGCGTCGTCACCAGCCGAAAGAGACTTTGGAGAAGCTCTGTCATCGGGCAAAAGGTGTTGGGCAGAGCGTGGGTGTCGTACGCCGAATACGATACCAGCAACTTATAAAAAAGATTCACCAACAGCCTGAACTTGCACTTTGTGAGAACACCCTCGAAGCATTCAAACAAAAACTGCGAAGCAATGGTTTAATCGATGATTTGCTCATTCAAGCTTTTGCTATGGTGCGTCAGGTGGCAGGCCGTGAATTGGGAATGCTTCACTTCGACTCCCAGCTACTGGCAGGGCTGGCTTTGCTTGAAGGTAATATTGCTGAAATGCAGACTGGTGAAGGCAAAACCCTGACTGCGACTCTCCCGGCTGCCGCTGCAGGCCATAGCGGAATTCCCGTGCATGTGGTTACAGTGAACGAGTATTTAGCTCGGCGGGATGCCGAGCTTATGGAGCCTGTGTATCGTTCTCTCGGCTTAACAGTGGGCTGTATTGTACCCAGGATGTCCTTTGTGGAGCGCCATGCTGCTTACAGTTGTGATGTCGTGTACTGCACCAATAAAGATCTTGTATTTGATTACCTGCGTGATCAGTTGGTTTTGAAGCAGAACAGCAATCCGTTGCATTTGCATAGTGAACGGCTGCGGGGCAACAGTGAGCTGGAAGCATCTCTCCTGTTAAGAGGGCTGCACTTTGCAGTTGTGGATGAAGCGGACAGCGTGTTGCTGGATGAAGCCCGCAGCCCGTTGGTGATTTCAGGAGGGCATGGCCTGTCAGAGGATCAGGTTCAGGTGTATCAGCAGGCACTGAAATATGCCGCACAATTGAAAGCGGATGAGGATTACCTGCTCGACAGGCAGAAGCGCAGTATTCAGTTCACGGGTCTGGGTGAAGAGCGGCTGAAGGTGATAAGTCGGAATGCAGGGAACTACTGGGCCAGTAAGGTGCGGCGGGAAGATATTGTTTATAAAGCACTGACTGCAATGGGATTGCTGGATCGGAATCATCATTATCTTATACGGGATGGCAAGGTACAGATTATTGATGAGCACACCGGTCGGATAATGGAAGATCGAAGCTGGGAGCAAGGCTTACATCAGCTGGTAGAGCTGAAAGAAGACTGTGAGCTGACATCTCCCAGAGACACCTTGGCTCGGATGACGTATCAACGGTTTTTCCGCCAATACCTCCATCTTGGGGGGATGACGGGCACAGCCTGCGAAGTGCGTGGCGAACTGTGGAATATCTACGGTTTGCCTGTAGTGAAAATTCCTACCCACAAGCCCAGTAAACGACAGTACTTCTCTCCACAGTTTCATACGACAGCCAACCAGAAATGGCAGGCTGTAGTTGATCGAATAAAAGCTATGCATCAGCAAGGGCGGCCCGTGCTTGTAGGCGTTGCCAGTGTAGGGCAAGCCCAACATCTGCATCAAATGTTAGAAAACGAAAAGATCGTTCACAGGGTTCTCAGCGCCAGCCATGACGATGAAGAGGCCGATATCGTTGCCTGTGCCGGTGAACGTGGGCAGGTCACAGTGGCTACGCAGATGGCAGGGCGGGGCACAGATATCAGCCTCTCCGATGAGGTGGAAGCCATGGGCGGGCTGCATGTGATTCTCACGGAGTACCATGACTCATCCCGCATTGACCGACAGCTGGCAGGGCGCTGTGCCCGGCAGGGAGATGCGGGAAGTTTTGAGGTGATAGTTTCTGGTGAAGATTCTTCCATAACGCGCGCCTTACCACAGCAATACAGTTTGTGGCGATTAAGGCGGGCACAAAAAAAGGTTGAGCGCCGTCATGCCGTGATCAGGCGTCAGGTATTTAGAATTGATGAACGTCAGGATGAGCGACTGGCCTTTGTCGGGTAGAGGGAGTTAATAATGAATAAAGTGTTTCAGATGCTGCCCTTGCAACTGTTTTTATGGGCAGGCTCTGCTACAGCACAAACGCCAGACGATATGCAGTTGAGTTGTTTACTTGAGCCCAGTCGTGAGATAAAAGTCAGCAGTCATGTATCGGGTATTGTCAGTGCCGTAAATACAGAGCGTGGCTCTCAGGTGAATAAAGGGCAGGTGCTGGTGAAGCTGGAAAGTGGTTTAGAGCAGGCCGCGCTGGACAGCGTAAAAGCACGGGCGGAGTTTTCATCCCGAAAGCTGGAACGTAATAAAGATCTGCTGCGCAAAGGGCTGCTCTCTGACTTTGAGCAGGATGAACTGCTGACTGATAAACAGCTGGCACAACTGGCTATCAAGGAAGCGGAAGCGCGGCTAAAGCAGCGAACAATTTATAGCCCAGCTGATGCTATTGTTGTGAAACGCAGCGTGTCCATTGGTGAATATGTGGGCACAGAGCCGGTTCTGGAGTTGGTGTCGTTAAACCCGCTGCATGCGGAAATTGTTTTGCGAGCAGAGCACTATGGTCAGGTTCAGCCGGGTACGCCTGTGAGTGTAGCTATTGGTGGGCAGGAGGATGTTTTTCAGGGCACAGTCAAAATTGTGGATAAAGTGATTGATGCCGCCAGTGGTACCTATGGCGTGCGAGTGGAGCTACCCAACCCAGACTCAAAACTGCCTGCAGGTTTGAAGTGTCGGGCCATATTTGAACTTACTTCTGTGCAGTAATCAGGAAAAATGGCGTTTCCAGGTGGATGGTTTGTGCCTCTACAGTGTGGAACCCGATAGCCTTGTGTGACATTTCTCTATGGCTTTGTTACGTGTTCTACCAGCCTTGTCAGTAGGTTTTTAAACTTGTTGCTCATGGGAAGGTCAATATGGAAATCTCACTCTCATTATAGGGCTTATGTATGAATATTGACTCCAGCTCACCAGCGATACTGGGCGCTCAAGCTTCCAAAGAACCACAGCTCGACTCGGATGAACTACGTGTCTCTATACCTATCAAGTCTTTAAAGAGATCTCCATTTCGGGCAGTAATAGTAAACTTGCCCTGTAAAGCTGTGAGAGCAGATGAGGTTGGATACAGAGCTACAAGCATGGGGCTGCCCAGACGTATTGTGAGCACTATTGATCGAGTCCAGTCGTTACTGCTTTTAGAAGGTGAAGATGAAAGCGTTGCCCTCACACCTTACGAGAAAGATTCTAAACAAAAAACCACGAGGTGGTTGAAGGCTTTCCGAGTGACAAGGCCTCAATGGGAGAGTTGCCGGCAAAAATACAACCAGATTGTCCGGCAGCTTGAGGCTTTTCACCGGGAGCTTCAGGAGAATAAGCGTGATTTACCCACATTAGACGATATAAAAAGCAATGTTGATCTTTATACAAATCTAAGAGCATTTGCACTGCTTGAATGGCATCGCGATCCATGTGCCTTGCTGTTAGGGTTGGCATTAGATTGTAAACTTGTAACGTTACAGGGGGTAGGGGAGTTTCGGGAGCCTTCATTTGACTGGAGGGAAAGCTATACAGAGGTTGATAAGTCGGTAAAAAAAATAGGGTGGCATAAAAAACCTGCAGATAAAAAACCTGCAGCTAAGAAACCTGCAGCTAAGAAACCTGATGAGGTGGATGTAGCAAAAACACCATCTGCATACCAGCTTCTGAAACATAGAGTCGCACAAAAGGCAGAACGCTGGAATATAGCTCACGTTGTGTACGCACCTGCTAGCTATTACGACAACGGAACAGTTTTGTTCCCTAAAAGAGTGAGAGATGTTACAGCGCGAAAAAGATTTTCGAAGGTTCTTAGTAAGAAGTTACAAGAATTTGAGTCAAGGCTAAAGAAAACAGGCTGCTCGTCAAGGTACTATACGACTCACTGGGGTATTTTTTGCGAGTATACCCACCAATTGGCTGATGAATTAGATAAACTGTCTGCCTCCAAGAAAAAACGTGATAAAGAGATGTCGCCTTTTGAGTGTGTCGATGATGATACGAGAAAGTGGCTTTCCTGGGTTTGGCTAAACTCCGAAAATAATCTTTTAGCACAACTTTTTTTCCTTATGGTTGAGAACATCAATACTGTGCTCTACCAAAACGAAGTTATTAAATATGTTGACTGGATTCCTTTGGTAAAGGATATAGAGCCTTTTGAATCTAAACAGGATTTTTACGATACGTTTCCAGATAGTGAATCATATATGAGTTCTGAGCAAAGTGATGATCCAGAAGATGATCCAGAAGATGATCCAGAAGATGACGGATCTTTGTCAGATGATATGGATGAAAGCTCGGCATATTTTGAAGCCTGGCGTGCTAATGTCCTTCAAGCCATGGTATCCACTATGGAGGCAAAACAGAAATATATTCACATTCTACAACGCCATGGCCAGCCCGAGGTAAAAGTTGAGGTGGCATTGAAAAACAGTGAGTTCAGAGCGATACGTAAGCGTATTAGAAGCATGTATCCACCCGATGAGCCCAAAAGGGTGAGATGGGCTAAAAACACATAAGTACCCAAACCATTGTTTTCGCAGGTCTGGGTACTCAGGGTGTGGTGTGCCGGTCAAATCTCAACAAGATTCCCTTTCGTCTCCAGCCATTTCTTACGATCCGATGCTCTCTTCTTAGCCAGCATCATATCCAACACCTGTTGTGTCGTGAGCGGCTCGTCAATGGTCAGCTGAACCAGACGACGCGTGTCTGGTGCCATGGTGGTTTCACGGAGCTGGAGCGGGTTCATTTCACCCAATCCCTTAAAGCGCTGTACGCCGACTTTACCGCGCTTCTTTTCTGCCTTCAGGCGATCCAGAACACCCTCCTTCTCCGCTTCGTCGAGGGCATAGTAAACCTCTTTACCAATGTCGATGCGATACAGTGGCGGCATGGCCACATACACATGACCAGCTTCCACCAGTTTGCGGAAGTGTTGCACAAACAGAGCACAGAGCAGAGTAGCGATATGAAGGCCATCGGAGTCCGCATCGGCGAGAATGCAGACTTTACCGTAGCGCAGGCCGTCGAGCTTGTCGGATCCTGGGTCTACACCCAGTGCTACGGAGATGTCGTGTATTTCCTGAGAGCCGAGCACTTCGGAGGAGTCCACTTCCCAAGTGTTCAGAATCTTGCCCCGCAGAGGCATGATGGCCTGATGTTCACGGTCACGGGCTTGCTTGGCAGAGCCGCCAGCAGAGTCACCTTCCACCAGAAAGATTTCGGTGTAGTTGAGATCCTGACTGGTGCAGTCGGCCAGCTTACCGGGCAGGGCCGGGCCTTGGGTGATTTTTTTGCGTACAACCTTTTTGGCTTTGCGCATACGACGCTGGGCGGTTGATATACACAGGTCAGCCAGCACTTCAGCCTGATCAGTGTGCTGATTCAGCCACAGGCTGAAGGCATCTTTGACAACGCCGGACACAAAGGCCGCACACTCGCGGGATGAAAGGCGTTCTTTGGTCTGACCGGAGAACTGTGGGTCAGCCAGTTTGGCAGAGAGTACATAGGCACAGCGTTCCCAGATGTCATCGGGAGTCAGCTTTACACCACGGGGTAGCAGGTTGCGGAATTCGCAGAACTCACGCATGGCTTCCAGCAAACCGGTGCGCAGGCCATTGACATGGGTACCGCCCTGAGCAGTGGGAATCAGGTTTACGTAGGATTCGGTAATCAGCTCGCCGCCTTCGGGCAGCCAGATCACGGCCCAGTCTACAGCTTCCTTTTCACCCCGCAGGCTGCCTGTAAAGGCCTCCTTTGGCAGCAGTTCATAACCATCAACGGCGTTGTGCAGATAGTCTTTCAGGCCATCCTGGTAGTGCCAGGTTTCCGTTTCTTTGGTAGCGACATTCTGAAAAGTCACTTTCAAACCGGGGCAGAGAACGGCTTTGGCCCGCAGAGTATGCTTCAGGCGCAGGGCTGCGAATTTGGGAGAATCGAAGTATTGGGCATCTGGCCAGAAATGGATAGACGTACCAGTGTTGCGCTTACCGCAGGTGTCGACGACTTCCAGCTCAGAGGCTTTGAAACCATCTTTAAAACCGATGTTGTACACCTGTCCGCCACGACGAATCCGGATATCCAGCTTAGTGGATAGGGCGTTCACAACCGATACACCCACACCGTGCAAACCACCGGAGAACTGATAGTTTTTGTTGGAGAATTTACCGCCAGCGTGGAGACGGGTGAGAATCAGTTCCACCCCAGACACTTTGTGTTTGGGGTGAATGTCTACCGGCATGCCTCGTCCGTTATCGATCACTTCCAGAGAGTTATCCGGGTACAGGATCACCTTCAACTCTGTGGCGTGGCCGGCCAGAGCTTCGTCCACACTGTTATCAATCACCTCTCGGGCAAGGTGGTTCGGGCGAGTGGTGTCTGTGTACATGCCCGGACGCTTACGCACCGGATCAAGCCCTGAGAGTACTTCGATAGCTTCGGCAGTGTATTCGTTCTGCATGTTTCCCTTCTGAAGCGGAGGCGAGCTGTGCTCGGCGAATAAATGAATTGGACAAGTGTAAAACGTCTTGGGGGCTTTGTTCAAAAACTGTTTTATAACTGCTTTTTATGGGGGTGGGTTCTGATCTGTCGGGTTATCTGAGGGAAATAGTCCCAGATAACCCGTTTTTAGATTCGAGGGTTATGTAGCAGGAAGTAAAAGCGGGCCGAAGAAACTCAGAATCACAGGAATACAGTCTTCAAAACCCTGAAAAGCATGATCGCCGCCTTCATCGATGCGCTGGGGGCAATCCTGATAGCGTACAATGGCGTGCCGGTAGTCAAGGGTTTCGTCGCCGGTCTGGGCGAGCAGGAGAATGTTGTCTGGATGGTGGAGAGTGGCGACTTCCAGATGAGCGAGCTGGTCAATATGCTTCTGGGTCAGTTCATATTCTTCGCCGTTGTAATAATTCTTTTGGGGGCCGAGGTAATCGGCAAACAGTTCATAAGGGCGAACGGCAGGGTTGATAACAACAAGCTTCACCGGATACTTAAACTCTTCCTCCAGTAAACGCTGCATCAGCCAGGTGCCGTAAAAACCACCGAGTGAACTGCCAACAATGTAAACCGGCCTTTGCTGCAAAGCCTCTGCTGCGAGGGTGAACAGCATGCGGGCGTTTTCCCCCGGCCACTGACTCAGTTGTGGTACTTGATAGTCACAGTGGATTTTGTGCTTTTCCAGATAAGCTCCCAGAACATTGCATTTTCTGGATTGGGGTGAGCTGTTAAAGCCGTGGATATAAAGAAGTAATGGACGCACCTTCCCCATAAAAGCTCCTGTTTATTCGGCGTAAGCTGGCAAACTATCAGACTTGGAGGGTGGAAGTCACTCCCCAAAAAACAGGCCCTGACTTCCGCTTAACATTTAAGCAGTGAAGAACAAGGCTGTACCTTCGAGAGCAGAGTACAATTTTCCTATATTTCACACTCTGATTTGCAGTATCAGCCTGTGCTCATCTTCCTGACAGAGGTGTTCATCTTCCTGACAGAGGTGTTCACCTTCCGGAACCAGTTCACCGGAAATCCACTCTATAAGCACTGAATTCACTGCATACTATCAAGGAGAAAATGACTATGCACGGCGTTAACAATTCAGCACAAAAACCTTTAATCAGTGCAGACGAACAGCTTCCATGTCCTAATCCACAGGAAGATCTGCCAAGTGTGGCGAGCGGGGCTGGCACTCATGTAGCACACACACAACTGCCAGAGCGGTCCATTTCCTTGAGTGTTGAAAGAGAGATAACAGAAGCTATTGAAAAGCAGTTTCCAGAAGCTCTAACCAAGGTGAAAATGTTTAATACAAAAGTACTGCTTGCAGCAGGCTTAGCAATAGCCGAGGTGAAGAACTTTCAACCTAAAAAGCCCTGTGATATGGAAAGGTCCAAGGAAAAACTGATCCGGGAGGTTCAACAAAGAATCTGCTCAGAGCCTGGCAGAATACATAAGGTCTGCCAGGCTCTGGGTCTGAAAGCTCCCGAAGCAGTTCAGCCTATGGATACCGCACCTCCACCAGAAACACGCGTAGAGTATCCTGTATCCGATGAGATCAGTGAATTTGTAAAAAGATTTGAGCACAGTGAGGGCTATTATAGTCAGGAAAGTGGCGCCGTCTTCTACACGAATGCCACCTCTCGCAGGGAGGCTCGCACTCATATGAGATCTATGATACGTATTAACGATGAAGCTCTGGAAATATTCAGGGATCAGGGAGGTTTGAAGATAGAGCAATGGGATGCCGGTCGTCAGCCGCTGCCTGTTCAGAGCGATGAGGCCACTGGCTCCGAGAGTAGAACAACGGCCGAATGGTGGGAGAAAGCATCGGAAACTCTGTACCTCAGCACGAAAGACGCTCGCAAAGCTATCGAAGGCAATCATCTCAGGCCTGGTGAAACCGTCACCCTTGTAGGTATGGTAAGGCCTGACCCGTGCGCCAACAGGATGGAAGCACTGGCAGACTACTTCTTCGACAATAGCAAGGACGTGCTAACGAAAGAACATAGCTTTGTATCTATCGTATTTGAGGTCGGTGGCTATATGGCCAAAAGAACCCTGCACATGTTCAGGGAGCCAAACGGTTTGGTAGGTTCTAATATTTTTCAGGGCAATTGCCCATTGGTAAGCGCAAAGCAAGGTTCAAAAGACAAAGAAACAAATACAGTAACACTCCGGTTTGAGAGTGAAATGGCCCTGAAGGCACTGTTCTCAGTTTCTGCCCGGACAGAAGCCTCTGACGTGGATCCTGCTGATACAGTAACGTATACGACTGACAGCACCTTTTCCCAAGAGTACCAGACAAAGCAGGTGGAATATCTGAAGGGATTACTGAGTCACAGAGGACGTCAATTACCTGCCTACGAAGAAACGTTGAGAATGAAGAGAACGGAAAACAATGAGAATCACATGGGCTCTTCTCTTACTGCTGCTGACGAGGAGAATATGTACTAATAAGCAGGAAAGAGAGGGCAGATCAAATCTGTTCTTATCCCTTTAAACGGGACTTAAAAAAAGGCTGCCTTACTGGCAGCCTTTTTTCATCTCACTTAACTGAATCTTACATGGAATCAGTAAAGGTGCGGGTAATAACGTCGCGCTGCTGCTCTGGAGTCAGAGAGTTGAAGCGTACGGCGTAACCGGACACACGGATGGTCAGAGAAGGGTAGTTCTCAGGATGAGCCGCAGCGTCTTCCAGCATTTCGCGGGACATTACGTTCACGTTCAGGTGCTGGCCACCTTCACGGACAGGAGCTGCCTGCATGTTCACTTCCTGGTATTCGAACTTGCCCAGCTTCTCAACGTTTACGATTTCGTCTTGAGCAAACAGCTGGTCTTTCACGCAGATGCAACGTGCTTCGCTCTTGATTTTGTCCAGCAGCCAGAAGGAGTTCTCCAGGCTGGTGTTAGCTGCGGAAGTGATTTGAATGCCTTTAACGCTCATCTTAAACCCCTGGTCACCGGATTGGTGAAATGTCGGTAAATTCAACTTGAGTTGAAATTTACCTTTCATAGTTGTGGTGTGTAATTGATTCACGTCAATTTTTGATGGCTGTGCCCAACAAATAAGCATAATTTTTTCTATCGGTCTGATAGAAATTATTCATAGAAGAATGCGGAAAAGGCAGACGGGAACTTCTTTTTCTCAATAATGTAGCGGGCTAGCGAGGAAAGGCGCATAAAGTTCATGGCCTTGAGTGCAGCTCGAAAACCATCACCATAAATCGGGTCCGGACACTCTTTGATAATCGTCATCCGATACTGTGCGTCATCAGTCTTTTGTTTTTTTAGCCATAAATACTCCACTAACACACACATACCTTCTTCAATATGCAGTGGCAGCTTCTCACCTTTTGGGTTGTTGTAGAAGAACCAGGCGTGGGTGAGTTCATGGATCACCACTGTACGAAAATGGTCTTCCGGCAAATTGGTTTGAATCAGAATTTCGTTGAATTGTCGTGAGACAATGCGTTTACCCACATAGGTTGTGCTCCACTGAGCCAATCCCAAAAGCGGGTGTTCATCATGATTGCTATGGCGGCTGTGGGTATGCAGCTCATCCCGATTGGTGAGGCGGGTTGGGGTTTCAGCGTTGTAGAGGTTGAGCCCCAGGGATTTCAGGGCTTCCCGCATCTCCCACATGATTTTGGTGGCTTTGGATTGGGTAGTCACCCCCGTTTCCGTACACAGATGGCAAATCATCAAACCATCAGGAAAACGCATGCCGCCGTTGGTCACCGGGCCGCATACTATGCGGCCACAGCTCGTGCAGGTGGCGTATTTTCTATGGGAGGCACAGTATTTATTGCCCCAATAATCCTGCAGGTAGCTTTCGGTGAGTGGTTTGTTACACACAGCACAATTGGGAATAAAGGCTTTCTGAAAGCAGGGTATATGCCAGGGCTGACCATCTTTTTTTATATACTGACCTGCGATGGGTTTCTGACAGCCTGTGCACAGGAAACAGTCGTGATGCCAGACCTTATCAAAGGCTCTCACGTAATTACCGGAAATGGGCTTTTGGCAGCGTTGGCAGCGCACGGGCATCCTTGTTTTGAATCATCCAATGATTTCAGCTTAGTCATCCTATAATGGGGCGCAGATGTGTCGGATAAGGAGCCTCCTATGGCCAGCAGTATTCACCGACATGCCGTTATCGCTCAAATGCCCGATGAGCGCATAGTGGCAAATATGGATGTCGAGTGTGTGATCTCTCCAGAAACCCCAGAGAGAGCTCTGGATGTTCAGGTTGATATTACCCAGCGAGGTGGTTTACGAACGTCTCGCCACTTTGTGTTACCCACCGGTATCAGTTACAACATGCCTCACTACCTGCACAGCGTGCTGAAAGAGGCACACCTTGATGCAAAAAATCTCACCAGCCCGCTGACAACCGCCAGCGGAGGGTGTTCACCCATGGTTATGGATTTTGTGGAGACGATTATCCATAAACTTCACAATGGCTCAGAACCCCTGGGGCTGGAGAAATATCTTCACACGTCCTGATCCATCAGTTTTGTCAGCAAAGTTGATGGCGTATTGCCTGTTTGCAGAAGCTTGCGGTTTCCTTCGGCCAACAGCCCCTGTGAACAGGCATGATCGAGAAATGTGACCAGGCTATCGTAATAACCATTCACATTCAGAACGCCAACAGGTTTACTGTGCAAATTAAGCTGGGCATTGGTGAGGGTTTCAAACAATTCGTCCAGCGTGCCGTAGCCGCCGGGGAGTGCGATGTAAGCATCGGACAGTTCCATCATCCTGCTTTTACGGGTAGCCATGGAGTCCACAATATGTTGCTCTGTCAGCCCCGTGTGGGCGATTTCCATATCAACGATATGGGTGGGGATTACCCCAATCACCTTTCCACCACCTTCCAGAACACGATCTGCCAATAACCCCATCAGCCCGGTGCTGCTGCCGCCATACACAAGAGTGAGGTTGTGTTTGACCAGCTCATCGGCCAGTTTCAGGGTGCTGTTGAGAATCTCTGGGTCACTGCCGGGGCGGGCGCCGCAAAATACACATACGGTTCTCAAGGGTGTTGGCATAACACGGTCCTGGTGCTTTTGAATATTTGGCTCGATAGTGTCACTCATAAGGCGTTATCGTCCAGTTCAACGCCATAGCGATCAAGTTGTTCCCGCAATATACACCAGTGGTTTTTGGGGACAGTCAGGGTATCCGGCGACATGGCAGGCAAGTCAGGGTTGAAAGTGAATGTCTGACGACCATCGGGTTGCTTTTGTAGAATGAAGCGGATGTTATTTTCAGCGGCCTGTTTGACTCTTCGGGCCAGATTCTCACCGATAAAGTTTTTAGGGAAAACCTCCTGCCAGCGATGATCTCCCGTGAGTTGATCGATATTTTTTGTGGGGACTATCACATGGGTGAGGCAGTAACGGCCTGCAGTGCCATCAAAAGGTTTCCAGTGGGATTTCAATTTCGACTGAACAACAAAAGGGGGAGCCTTCTGTTGAGCCCGCAGGGGGCGTTCTGATTTTTTTGCTGGCTCTGCTCCGGTTTTCTTCAAGGCAGGCACCGGGCGTTTGCGAAGTGGAGGGATTTCAAACAACTCTCCTTCATCGCTTGAACCCTGATCGGATGGAGGAATCAGAATATCGCTCAGACCATAAGTGGGAAGAGTGCGCACTGCAGCCTGAATGGCGTCGTGAATGGCTTTGTCGCAGGCTTCTTTGAGTTTGGGAACCTCTGGTGTCAGGAAGCGGGACAAGGTGACTGAAAATATCTGAGCAGCTTTGTTAAATTCCCAGTTGTCAGTGCCTTCCGGAAACAGAGGGCTTAGAAACTCTTCAGCGATTCTTCGAATTTTTTGAGGCTGGGATATCAGGGCAACCTCCAGAGGGCTGAAGGTTCGTCCGCAGCCTGTTTGTGAACAGGTCACAGGTTCAAGGTTTTTCCGATGGAACTTCTGGTCGAATACATGGCCGCACCGAAGACTCACAAGTGCCTTCGGGAATGTCCGGGTTTTGCTGCAGATCAGGTGTTCAAGCTGATGCCTGAGGTGAGTAATGGCAGTGTTTGTCAGATGTTTGTGGTCCCAAATAAGCTGGGCTCCGGAGGTTGAAGGATGGTCCTGTGATGCGGACTGTGTAATACGCTCGACGGGCATACTCTTTGGAGCCTGAAGTGAACGCTCTCGCCCCCGCAGTATCTTTCGTTTTTTGCCTTTGGGCTGAACGCTCTCCTTTTCTGAAGGCTGACGTTCTTCAGGTTGATGTCTGGGTGCCACGTTTACAGATGGGGGCGTTTGGGTGCTCACGGTGATAAGGGGGGTATCGGGAGTAAGCATGCGTGTTTGTCTTTCCCCGACAGGTGTTCTGGGCGGGCGGGGCACCAAGTGTTTTATTGCTGGTGTTGTTAGTACCGCCGGTGCGTGCCTTGCCTCCAGCTCTTCTCGCCGGGTGAGTGGCATAAGAAGTGACAGGCCGGGTGTGAGAGGAAGTGGTCTGTAATTTGTAGCCATGACACATTGCCCTGAACACATGTGGTCGAATCCACCGTGCAGGGTAAAAGATTTGCTGGGACTTGGGTGTAACAGGACAGGCAGTCACGATAACTGCCTGTCTGTGCTACGATCAGCGTCCAGTGGTGGTGGGGAGTTGGAGTGTCGGGCTCGGTTTGCCGGGCTGGCGGCTCAGATACAGACTCTTCAGAATATTTAATGCCTGATTCAGCTGGTAATCGCTGACATCCAGAGGTTGTTTGTCTTCCTTTTCATCGACTTCCATATCGGCCTTGGTGCTCATTTCTGGTTTGGCAGAATTGTCGAGGTGACCTTTCAAATCCGCTTCCCGGTAGCTGTTATTTTCCTTCACACGGGTGACGCTGGCATTGTCCACTTCAATATCCGGCATAATGCCTTCCGCCTGAATGGAACGACCGCTTGGGGTGTAGTACAGCGCTGTGGTGAGCTTCAGGCCGCGTTCGCTGTCAGTGGTGAGGGGGAGAACGGTTTGCACTGAACCTTTACCAAAGCTCTTGGTACCAACCAGAATACCCCGGCGATGATCCTGCAGAGCACCCGCCACAATCTCTGAGGCTGATGCCGAGCCGTCGTTAATCAGCACCACCAAAGGAAGGTTGGTTGAGGGATCTTTACCGTTGGCGCTGTAACTCATATCGGAGTTGGGAATACGGCCCTTGGTGTACACAATCAGACCATCTTTCAGAAACGTATCTACTACATCCACAGCAGCCTGCAACACACCGCCAGGGTTATTGCGCAAATCCAGTACAACGCCCTTCAAACCATTCACTTCATTTTCTTTGCGCAGCTTTTCCAGAGCCTCATTCACTTCCTTTCCGGTATCCATCTGAAACTGGCTGATACGGATGTAACCAAAGCCAGATTCCAGTGAACGATAGCGTACGCTGTCGACCTTGATGATGTCTCGCACCACTTTGATATCCAAAGGCTTGCTGGCGCCTTCCCGGATAATGGTCAGCTTGATAGGTTCTCCTGCTTTGCCCCGCATCAGTTCAACAGACTTTTTCAGGCCAAGGCCACGGATGGGGGTGTCGTCCAGTTTAATAATCAGGTCGCCTGCCTGCACCCCTGCCCGTTTGGCGGGCGTGTCATCAATGGGCGTGATGACTTTGATCAGGCCATCTTCACTGCCAACCTCTATACCAAGGCCACCAAACTCACCAGACGTACTCTCTTCGAGATTCTGAAAATCTTCAGGCTTCAGGTAGGCAGAGTGAGGATCGAGGTTGTCGAGCATGCCGCGAATGGCATTTTCAAGGAGGGTTTTGTCATCAACCGGTTCAACGTACGCGCTTTTGATACGCTGCATCACCTCAGTGAAGGCACGCAGCTCATCCAGTGGTAACCGACCTTTCTCCTGGCTGGCGCCTGCAGGAGTACCCGCTTTAGCAGGTGAGGCTTGCTCCTGTGCAGAAACCGGTGGCGCCAATGGTAACAGTGTCAGGGACAGCGCAAAGAATGCTGCCGGGGACCAGAGAGAAAGAGGTTTACGGGTGGGCATGTAGTGCTCCTGCTGAGGCTGATCCCGATGTTTAAGTTCCATTTACGAGTATATCCTGAGCATCTAACGGGATGCTACCAGCCACCGCGCAGGATTGGAGGGTTTACCTTTGTAGCGTATTTCAAAATACAGCCCAGGCTGGGTTTGACCTCCGCTGTCTCCTACCAGAGCAATGGTTTCACCGGGCAGCACCCAGTCACCCTCTGTTTTCAGCATGTCCTGAGTGTGGGCGTAGAGAGTCATGTAACCATTGCCGTGATCAATAATCATCAGCTGACCGAAGCTTTTCATCCAGTCGGCAAATACCACACGACCATGGTGAGGCGCTTTCACCGGTGTACCAGCGCTCGCCCTGATGTAAATGCCTGGCCAGGTAAGCTTGGTGTTGTCCCGGCGGTCACCAAACCTGTGCAGAAGTTTACCGTGCACAGGCCATGGCATTTTTCCACGGACCTTGCTGAAAGGCTGATCGACAGAGGTAATGTCTGCAATGGAAGTAATGGAAGCCAGTAGTTGCTGTAAGGCTTTCTGCTCTTCTTCTAATTTGCCAAGTCTGGAGTGGCTTTGCTTTTCACTGGCAGCTAGTTTCGCCAGCACTTGATGGCGGTTACCTTTGCTCTTCTTCAAGGTTTGCTCACGGCTGGTGAGAGCCTGTTGGTGCTGAACAATCTGTTGGTTGGTCTTCTCGAGGCGTGTTTCTGCGATTGCCAGTTGGCGATCAGTTTCTTTCAGAGCTGCCAGTGATGCCGATTGTACCAGTGCAAAATGGTTGTAGTAGGCCATCATGCGATTGGCCTTGGCCGGATTTTCCTGATTCAGCAGAAGCTTGATCTGCGGATTTTTCCCAGCTACATAAGCAGCTTTGAGCGCTTTGGAAACGCTTTGCTGTTTTTCATTCTGTTCTTGCCTCAGCGCTTCGCGCTGGGCTTGTTGCTTTTTTGCGGTGGCTTTCGCCTCCTCCAGTTCTCTCTCTGTTTGTTTCAGATCTTTCTGAACACGACTGATTTCCCGTTCGGTGGTTTCCAGGCGGGCTTCAATAGAAGAACGTTCCTTACGGATTTTATCCAGCAGAGCGTGTAGCTTCTTTATATCTTTATTGACTGTTTCCAGACGTTCGGCATTATTGGTCTTACTCGTATCAGCCTGAACTGGAAGGGCAAACGGTAACAGTAGTGTCAGCGAGACAAGAACAACCCTTGTCCCTATCGGTTTGAGAAACGCATTTAAACGCCTGATTTTCATTCGATCCTGTATCACGTTATGTGGTTTTTATACTCATTCGAACAGTATGGACGCATTCAGGGCGCGTTCAAAGCCAGAAGTACCGAGATTGGGTACTTACGACGCAGGTTTTGTTTTGGCAGGAGAGGAATGGATTGGATTGGCGTTGAGCAAAGCCCAACGCCAGGGGGAGGGGTCAGGCAACCAGATTATGACCCGTCATCTCTTCAGGCTGTGGCAGATCCATCAGCTTCAGCAGAGTAGGGGCAATGTCAGACAGTTTGCCTTCGTTCAGAGTAATGTCCTGAGGGCCTGCGTAAATCAGCGGCACCTGCTCGCAGGTATGGGCGGTGTGCGCCTGACCTGTGGCGTTGTCCATCATCTGCTCGGCGTTACCGTGGTCGGCTGTTATCAGGCACTGGCCGCCCTGCTTTTCCAGGGCGTCAACAATACGGCCCACGCAGGTGTCTACACACTCTACTGCTTTAACAGCAGCATCAAACACACCGGTGTGGCCAACCATATCGCCATTTGCGTAGTTGCAGATGATCAGATCGAACTCACCACTTTCAATAGCGAGAACCAGTTTGTCGGTCACTTCCGGTGCACTCATTTCTGGCTGCAGGTCGTAAGTGGCAACTTTTGGGGAATCTACCAGCGTGCGGATTTCACCCGTGTATGGCGTCTCACGGCCACCGCTGAAGAAGAAGGTTACGTGGGCGTACTTCTCGGTTTCGGCGATGCGCAGCTGCGTTTTACCCAGTTTCTCCATATGCTCACCCAGCGTATTTACCAGCTGTGCGGGTGGGAAGGCGCAGGAAGCGGGAATGCTTTCGGCGTAGCGGGTCAGCATCACAAAGCCAGCCAGGTTCGGGCGCTGTTTGCGGGTGAAGCCATCGAAACTGTCGTCTGCGAAAACGCGGGATAACTGACGGGCACGGTCGGCGCGGAAGTTCATGAAAATCACCGCATCGCCATCGCTCATCACAGCAGGGCTGGCGCCCGCTGGAACGATGCTGGTGGCTTTTACAAACTCATCGTTTTCATCACGCTCGTAAGCGGCTTCCAGGCCTGCAACCGCGGTTTCGGCGGTGAATGCACTGTCGCCTGCGGTCATCAGGTTCCAGGCTTCTTCCACACGCTCCCAGCGGGAGTCACGGTCCATGGCGTAGTAGCGGCCGATCAGGGAGGCTACCCGGCCAACACCCAGACGGTTCAGCAGGGCGTCGGTTTTTTCCAGAGAAGCCCTGGCGCTGCGAGGTGGCGTGTCGCGGCCATCAAGGAAGGCGTGAACATAGACTTCCTTGGCACCACGGGCTGCCGCCATCTCTACCATGGCGTGGATGTGGTCTTCGTGGGAGTGAACACCGCCGGGAGACATCAGTCCCATCAGGTGTACGGCCTTGCCAGCAGATACTGCAGCATCAACTGCTTTTACCAGCTCTGGGTTCTGCTGGAAGTCGCCATCTCTGATGGCTTTAGTGATGCGGGTGAGATCCTGATAAACAATACGGCCGGCCCCCAGGTTCATATGGCCAACTTCGCTGTTACCCATCTGGCCATCAGGAAGGCCAACATCACCGCCGGAGCCGGAGATGAGGGTGTGAGGGTTGTTTGCCCAGAGGTTGTCCATCACCGGAGTGTTGGCGGCCAGAATGGCGTTGGAATCGGATTCTTCCCGGTGGCCCCAGCCGTCGAGGATTAACAGGGCCGTTGTACGCTTAGTCATACTGTTACGCATATAGTGTCAGGGGATGATAGCAGGTAATTTTAGCGACTCGTACACGGTAACTCCATGGAAATTGTAAGCAGTGCGTTCGGTTGATGAAATTGTTCTGCCAGTCTGTATACTTGCGAACTTGTCGTATTTTCCGGTTACCCGATTTTTCCAATGGAACAATTCATAGAGTTCATTATTAACCACCCGGCACTGACGGGCGCATTTGCCGTGCTGCTGGGTTTGCTGATTTTCTCTGAGCTACGCAAAGGCGGCCAGACGGTCGGTACCCAGATGCTGACCCGCATGGTGAACCAGGAGCAGGCGCTTGTTGTTGATATCCGTGACAAAAAAGAGTTTGCTCGCGGCGCTATTGTTGACTCCATCAACATTCCTCATGGCAGCCTGAAATCCCGTATAGGCGAGCTGGACAAACATAAGTCAGACCCTGTGATTCTGGTTGATAGTATGGGCCAGCACAGTGGTTTGGCCGGTAAGCAGCTGAAAGAGGCTGGTTTTGAGAATGTCGTACGCCTGAGGGGCGGCATGAACACCTGGCAGGGTGAGAACCTGCCTCTGGTTAAGAATTAAATGTGGAATCTCTGATTATGCAGGAAGTTGTTGTTTTTAGCTCTGCCTTATGCCCTTTCTGTCAACAAGCCCTTGGCTTGCTGAAGGAAAAAGGGGTTCCCGCAAAAATTTTCTCTGTGGATGGCAAGCCCGATGTCCGTAAACTTATGACAGAAAGATCGGGCAGAACATCCGTGCCACAAATCTGGATTGGTAAAACCCACGTAGGTGGGTGTGATGACCTTTACGCTTTGGAAGCCCGGGGCGAACTGGATTCTCTTCTCGCTGGGTAAAGCAAGCCCAAACTCTAAAAATAGATAGCTCAAGGAAATAATGATGTCTGAAGCTCAAGATCAGGATCAACAACCACAGTTCGCACTGCAACGTATCTACGTGAAGGATATCTCCTTCGAATCGCCAAAAGCACCTGATATCTTCAAGGGGCAGTGGCAGCCAGAAGTGAAACTGGATCTGAATACGGGTAACACCAAGCTGGGCGAAGACGGCATGTACGAAGTGGTACTGTCTCTGACTGCCACTGTTATGCACGGTGAAGAGACGGCTTTCGTTGCTGAAGTTCACCAGGGTGGTATCTTCCTGGCCAAGAACCTGCCAGAAGCTGACCTGCACCGCACCCTGGGTGCATTCTGCCCGAACCTGCTGTTCCCATACGCCCGTGAAGCGATCGACAGCCTGGTAACCCGTGGCAGCTTCCCTGCCCTGATGCTGGCGCCTGTTAACTTCGATGCACTGTACGCACAGGCTTTGCAGCAGGCTGCTGAACAGCCACAGCAGTAATCGTTATGCTGTCGTCTCATCCTTCGGATTGAGAACGAACTGAGAGAACCGCCTTCTGGCGGTTTTCTTGTTTCTGAATATTCTGCTTTCCCTTTATTTCTCACTCTCCAATACACACGTAACCTGATGGCTGGAAGTCACATCAAACGTTCAATCCGGAACTTTATTGATTTTGGTAAACATAATTCACTGTTTCTTAAAGGTGTTGAAAGGGGTGGCGTGGCTTGAGTGATGGAGCTTGTAGTTTCTATTTCTTTTTTAAGAGGG
>NZ_SMME01000103.1 GCF_009711465.1 Parendozoicomonas verongulae
GGGTGTGCTTGTGCCTGGTGAGATGACTGGGTGTGGTGAAAGACTTGTCGCATCCATCCAAATCACAGACAAAGGGCTTTTCTCCTGTGTGGATACGTTGGTGCCTGATGAGATCACTGGACTGGCTAAAACGCTTGTTACACCCGTCCTGATTACAGACAAAAGGCTTGTTTCCTGTGTGTGTGCGTTTGTGTCTGCTGAGATTGCTGGATGAGGTAAACGCTTTATTGCACCCGTTAAAGTCACAGACAAAGGGT
>NZ_SMME01000681.1:0-3517 GCF_009711465.1 Parendozoicomonas verongulae
TTCATTCTCCACTACGATCTCCTGAATAAAGCTGCTTAGAAAATCTCTGATCTTCTTTAGTTTTTCTCTTGCCTGTAGTATATCTCGCATGAATTCAGATAATTCCCTGACATCCTCTTCCGTAACACTCGAAGTGTGGTGGCTCTTCTGTATCAACAATATCGATGCCAAGTACTGAAGTGCTCATGGGTGGTTTGCTCCAAACTATATTCTGGTGAAACCAGTGCGGCTCATTGAAGCCTGTTAGGTGGGGCGAACCATCCCATTACATCAAAGTAGCTGTACCCCTTGTTGCGCACAGCATCGATGCCGTAAGGGGGCCACTCGATCAGCGCCCTGAGTTTGTTCTCATCCAGGCGCAGAGATCGAGGATCTCCCCGGCGCTGCCGTTCTCCGGTTTATGACCCACATCAATAAACACATCCTGCCCACAGGTGCGGGCCTTAAAGTTGCGGATCTGCTCGGAGAGGGTTTGGCGGGTGATCTGAAAGCGGCCGTATTCGGGGTGCCAGAAGGAACCGGTACGGGTCAGCGTGACCCAGCTTTTCGCGCTGCGCTCGGTAAGAGTTACAGCTGATTCACTGAGCACCCGGTACCGATGCTGGTTATCACTGTCTCCCAGCTGAATTCTGGGAAGGGGTTGTGGTCTGGTCATCCGTTTACTGTCGCTTGCAGGGCCCGTGCTCCGGGCTTCGTATGCCTTCTTCGGTAAATACCAGAATCTCAGGTTATTGGCGACAGAAAAAGGGAGATGGATGTCGTTTTAGGCAACTTAGAACTATTCGAAATATAGGGTGAAATTGTTTGACACCCGGGGGAACTTAATTAAGATTGTTGTAACTAAGTTATAACTCTATAGGGGAGATAAATAATGAGAGCTCAGATCAGAAAGATTGGTAACTCCGCAGGAACTATTATTCCTGCCGCCATACTTCGGGAGATGAGCCTGAGCGAAGGAGACGATATTATGATCAGTAATACCGATGGTTGCATCATAATAGAGCCCGTGCAGGAAAAACCAAAATACTCTTTGGATGAGTTGCTTGCGAAGTGCGATGAAAATGCTCCCATGCCGGAAGAACTGAAGGAGTGGGATGAAGCTCCTGCGGTGGGCAACGAAGCATGGTAAAGGCTGTTTTTGATCGAGGCGATATCGTTAAAGTTTGCTTAAATCCCACAGAAGGCCGGGAATTACAGGGTGATTACCGGCCTTGCCTGGTTCTTTCCCCCAGAAAGTTTAACCGACTGGGTATGACGCTAATTGCCCCTATTACTCAAGGGGGTGAATTTGCCAGAGTGAAAGGTTTTACTCTTCCTCTATCTGGAACTGGAACAGAGACTCAGGGGGTAGTACTCCTCAATGCTGTAAGAATGGTTGATTTAGCAGCCAGAGATGCACAGAAGAAAGAAGCTGCCCCAGAATTTATCGTGCAAGAAGCTGTTGCGATACTAAACGCCATAATTGAGTAAATCGCGAATTAGCAGAACTATTTTATTCTGTTTAATAGTTCTACTTTCTGCTAAAAAGTTTTCAAAGTCGCGGGCACTCGCACCCACTCCTTACACTGACAAAGCGCTACCCCATCCCGCAGCTTCACACACCGGGAACGAATCACTTCCCCATCTCAGATCCGGTGATGCTGGATTAATACAATAAGTGCAATCGACTGAAATTTCTGATGTGAGCCAGCTGCTGGTACATTTCTCAGCACCAGCACTCTTGCGTTTGGCCATTATCTCTTTGAAAGGGAAGGGGATTATGAGGGTGGCAGTGGTTCTTAGTGTGGCGTGATCGGGGAGCCAAATTTAAAAAGTCGCTTACTTGGTAAGCGGCTTTTTTATTATCTAAAGAATATTTGGTATTTCGGGTAACTCCTTATGGAGCATAGGGCTCCTTAGACTTGCGTTTTCTTCGGGCGAACGGTAGATTATGTCGCATCTTTGAAGGCGGTTAGCTCAGCTAGTTAGAGTATTTCCTCAATGTAATAGGAATAGTCTATTGAAGCATAGGCTCGCCTGCATATGAGAACAAATTAGAGAACGAAACGCTTTATTTTCGCGACAATAGTCGATTAGCTCAGTTGGTTAGAGCGCCGCCTTGACATGGCGGAGGTCAGCAGTTCAAATCTGCTATCGACTACCAATTTAGGCGGTTAGCTCAGTTGGTTAGAGCGCATCCTTGACATGGATGAGGTCGCTGGTTCGACTCCAGTACTGCCTACCAAATCTAAGAATCCCGATCTGGAAACTGGTCGGGATTTTTGCGTTTAACAGGTATACCTTCCTGAAGGAGGTTTTCACCTGGTTTCCCAGTGCGAAATTAATTGATGATATTGAGCAACTCCTCCTCTGTAGCTATCCGGACCCACAATTTTACCGGGTTCAAAAATTGCCCCAGCCTTACCCATCAGCTAGCCTTTCTTGCCTGATTTGAATCAGAGGTTATGCTCGTTGCAAAGGCTGGCAAATACCTCATGGCTTTGGTTTATCCTGACCGTTGCTCCCTTTATTATTGCTGATGCGGGTATAGAGAAGCAGGTGAGTAGCCGTACGCTTGTTTTGCTAACAGATGAAGGGGGAGCAGATATCATCTCAACAGGCCATATCCGCACATCATCACCCGTCGTCCAGCCTTTGAACGACACATTCTGTATATCGGGCCCAGAAAATAGCCTGGTCTGCCAGGGGGTTGGGAGTCTATCCAGAATCAGGCTGTCGCGACAGGACAAGGAAACCCTTGGGCTGATAGCTGAGACGACAGATGAGGTGATGATAACAGGTGAATTCGTTGATGGATTCCCATTACCTTTTAACTCTGATATCCACGCCTGGGAAATTCACTGCCGGAAAGTTGTCAAACAAGAGATTGAAGAGGTTTATGAAACTGCGTCAACAGTCCCGGATGATTTGGATTACGACAGCCCTGCAATGGAAGTAGAGGTATTGAGCCAAAATGAGAAAGGGGCAGTACGTCGAGGAACGCGGAACACCACCTGCCGCTGCGGCACCACTTTTAATTCGGTTATTCAGCTTAAAAGCCACCGCCAGAGCAGCAGAGAGGCCCGGTGTAAAGGGAAGCAGAACACCACCTGCCGCTGCGGCACCACCTTCGCTTCGGTCAACCTGCTTAAATCTCACTGCCATAGCAGTAGCGATGCCCGGTGCAAGGGGAGGCGGAATATCACCTGCCTCTGCGGCGCTACCTTTGATTCAGCCACCCTGCTTAAATCTCACCGCCGGTGCAGCAGCGATGCTCGGTGTAAGGGGAAACAGAACACCACCTGCCCCTGTGGCGCCACATTCACTTCAGTCAGCCTGCTTAACACTCACCGCCGAGGCAGCAGCGAAGCCTGTTGTAAGGGAAAGCAAAAAACTACCTGCCTCTGCGGCGCCATCTTCGATTCGGTCAGTTTGCTTAATTCTCACCGCCAGAGCAGTAAAGACGCTCGGTGCAAGGGAAAGTGGAACACCACCTGCCCCTGTGGTACTACCTTCGATACGGTCAGCCTGCTTAACT
>NZ_SMME01000681.1:3650-3889 GCF_009711465.1 Parendozoicomonas verongulae
TCGAGACACTTTGTGCAAGGGGAAGCGGAACATCACCTGCTCCTGCGGCGTTATCTTCGATACGGTCAACAAGCTTTGCTCTCACCGCCGGGGCAGCCAAGACGCCCAGTGCAAGGGGAAGCGGAACACTACCTGTTCCTGTGGTACCTCCTTCCGTTCAGTCAACCAGCTTCAATATCACCGTCAACACAGCAGCAACACCCAATGCAAGGATAAGCGGAGTAAAAGGAAATAAATTG
>NZ_SMME01000536.1 GCF_009711465.1 Parendozoicomonas verongulae
TAAGATATTCTGCAATATTCTGGCCGCTCCTTTTTATCGCATCAGGGCACTTTCGAAGGGAGAGCAACCACAACGTTCCATTAACAGTATTTGTTACTTGTTCGATTAAGCTTTTTTGAGGTATGTCTCGTTCGTAGCGTGAACGGATTCTCCCTCTTTCCCGCCGCCAATCATCTCTACTTTCTTCATAGCGTGAATAGATCATGCTCAATTGTTTATTGCGTGAACGAATCATGCTCAATTGTTCATAGCTTGAACGGATCGCCCCCCTTTCCCGCCTGCAATCATCCCGCTTTTGTTTATGACGAGAAGATAAAGTCTGAACACATTCCAATAGGGTTGTAAGTTTATCAATATCAAGTCCTTTACGACTCAGCACATGTTCTCTTTCTAATTCCCAGCATTTCTGCAAGTCTTTTTGGAGAACGTCCATGTCAGCAACAATACCAAGAGAAAAGAAAAGCTCTGCTGTTTTGTCAAACCCTTGAACAAAACTGAAAGAATGAATATCAAAAAGCTCAATGCATAAAACGGGATCACACCAACCTAAAACACGGTTAATATACATGGTGTAGTAGCTATTGAGGCTGTCTGGCCTATCTGCGAAGTATCTCAAGACTCCCTTAATAATGACCTCAAACTCATCCATGCTAATAATGCCTTTCAGAGTGTACCGCATCATATAGAAAAAAATGTCAACCGTGTCAGGTTCCGAGTAAAGATAAAGGCTTTCCCGCTTTAACATGTGTGCTGCCAGTGAGGGAAGTGAACAGATCATGGCATAATCAACGGGAGCCCGGCAGCCCTTATCATAAAGCAATATACCAAGCCGGGTTTGATTCTCTAACTGTTGAGGAGCTTCCCGCTTCGCATCTAAAGCCCACCGATTTACAACAGGGGAAACCATTAAAATTTCCAGCAAATTTTTTGGTTCCTCTGGATTACCGTGGTAATAGACAGCAAGCAAGTTGGCACCATATTCACTGTATAATGTCGCTGTGCCCAGATCACCTTGCTCTACAGCTTGACGCAGTTCATTCCTGAAAGGCGTTAAAAGTGCCCGTGTCTCAGTGACAACGTCAGCGGGTAACCTGCGTAAAAATGTCAGTAAACGGGAAGGGGGGAGGTGCATAAGCACCTGGTCAAGCCCTCTACTCTGGGCATGACCGGCAAATAGCTTGACTCTATCGATATTGCTTTTAATCTCTGCCAGACTGGATGGGGTAATATCACACTCACTGGGGTAAACAACCTCCTTCAATAA
>NZ_SMME01000848.1 GCF_009711465.1 Parendozoicomonas verongulae
AAACTATTAACCACAGTCGTTCAGAATGACCGGAGTTATCCCAGTGCCTCGTGAACTCTGGCAGAAGTGCATGGAAATCCTTCAGGATGAGTTGCCCCTGCAGCAATTCAATACTTGGCTGCGCCCGCTCAAGGTCATGGCTGACCAAGATGAGTTATGTCTGCTGGCGCCAAACCGGTTTGTTCTTGATTGGGTGAAAGACAAGTACCTGCCCCGTATAGAAGAAGTTCTGATGGAGTTGTCTGACGGCAATCCTCCAGCGATTGCCCTTGGTGTCAGCAACCGCAGACCATCGTTCAAATTTTCTTCGGCTGGTGCAGGTGGCGGTGGAGCTGCCAGAGGTGGCAGTAAGCCTTTTTCACCACCACCTTCACGGCCCACCCGACCAGCCGCTCCAGCGCCCTCTTCACAAAGATCTGTCCACAATGATGGTGATCATGGGCAGACTAATCTGGATCTCTACAGCCAGCCTCCTGCTGAGCCTATGGCCAACAGTTCTTCTGCTACCAAAGAGCTGGAAAAGGAATTGCGAGGCTCTGTCGCACCTTCAGAAGAGGTGGTGACTCCTGCTGCTGTGCGCAAGAGTCTGGTGAATCCACTGGCTGCTAGCTATAAGAAGAAAACTGAAATTCACAGCTCCGAGCTACACGGCTCGGAAGCAGTTCCAAATGCAGACGTTCATAGTCAGCTGGGTGCGGATACGCACGCGCAGCGAGAGCCAGAAGTTATTGAGGCTCAGCCTGCCCATCAGGGCTCAGCTGTATCAGTGGAACGGGGAGGCAATCGGCTGCCACCACTGCAGTTTGGTGCGGGTGCTTCCTCACGGATGGTCACACCGAAGCGTCAGGTCGAAGTGGAAGGCAGCATTAAGCACACTAGCTCCCTGAACCGAAGCTTTGTATTTGATACGTTTGTGGAAGGTAAGTCCAACCAGCTGGCACTGGCTGCTGCACGGCAGGTGGCCGAGAACCCGGGTAATGCTTATAACCCGCTGTTTCTTTATGGTGGTGTCGGCTTAGGTAAAACTCACCTTATGCACGCTGTGGGTAACCAGCTGGCGCAACTCAACCCTGATGCGAAAATTGTGTATCTTCACTCCGAACGTTTTGTGGCGGATATGGTAAAAGCACTGCAGTTGAACGCGATTAACGATTTCAAACGTTATTACCGTTCTGTGGATGCACTGCTGATTGATGATATTCAATTCTTTGCAGGTAAAGAGCGTTCCCAGGAAGAGTTCTTTCACACTTTTAACGCACTGCTTGAAGGTGGCCAGCAGATGATTCTTACCTGTGATCGCTATCCGAAAGAAATTTCCGGTTTGGAAGAGCGACTGAAATCCCGTTTTGGTTGGGGTTTGACTGTTGCCGTAGAACCCCCTGAACTGGAAACCCGTGTCGCCATCCTTATGAAGAAAGCGGAACAGGCTCGTGTTGATTTACCACACGACTCTGCTTTCTTTATTGCCCAGCGTATTCGTTCCAATGTTCGAGAGCTGGAAGGTGCATTAAAGCGTGTCATTGCCAGTGCGCACTTTATGGGACGCAAAATTGATGTTGACCTGATTCGTGAGTCTTTGAAGGATTTATTAGCCCTTCAGGATAAACAGGTGAGCATTGAAAATATTCAGCGAACTGTGGCTGAATATTACAAGATCAAGATTTCAGACATACTGTCCAAGAGGCGGAGCCGCTCTGTGGCTCGACCTCGACAAATTGCCATGGCATTGTCTAAAGAGCTGACCAATCACAGCTTGCCGGAAATTGGTGATGCTTATGGTGGGCGCGATCATACAACGGTGTTGCACGCTTGTCGTAAAGTAAAGCAATTGTGTGAAAGCGATGCTGAGATTGCGGAAGATCATAAGAATCTTCTGCGTCTGCTGACCAGTTGATTTGAACAATCCAGATATGAACGCATTTCCTTAGCTAGAGGCGAGAAAGGAAACAATGAAATTTACCATTAACCGGGAAGCCCTGCTTAAGCCACTGTTGCTGGTTGCTGGAGTCGTCGAACGCCGACAGACCCTGCCTGTTCTGTCCAACGTCCTGCTGGTTGCTGAGGGTGACACTCTCTCCCTGACCGGCACCGACCTGGAAGTGGAACTGGTTGGCCGTGTGCACCTCGAAAACCCAGCGGAAGATGGTGAGATTACTGTACCAGCACGGAAGCTGATGGATATCTGCAAGTCTCTTCCTGAAGACAGCGATATCACGTTCCAGCTGGAGGATCAGCGGGTTATTTTCCGCTCCGGGCGCTCACGCTTTACCCTCTCCACCCTGCCTGCCAACGAATTCCCAAGCATTGAGGAAGAGTCTGGCTCTTACTCCTTCTCTATTAATCAGAACCGTTTACGTCGCCTGATTGACCGCACCGGTTTTGCCATGGCTCAGCAGGATGTTCGCTACTACCTGAACGGTATGCTGCTTGAAGTCCGTGATCACGCCCTGCGCTCTGTGGCTACCGATGGCCACCGTTTGGCTATGTGCACTGTTGAAGCAGATATCAGCCAGGATGATCGCCATCAGGTTATCGTTCCTCGCAAAGGTATTCTCGAACTGGCCCGTCTGCTGACAGACGGTGAAGAGATAGTGAATATCACATTGGGGGCTAATCATATCCGTGCAACCACTGGTGACTTTATCTTCACCTCTAAGCTGGTTGACGGTAAGTTCCCTGATTACGAGCGTGTACTCCCCCGCGGCGGAGACAAGATTGTGATTAGTGATCGCCAGACCATGCGTCAGGCTCTGAATCGTGCGTCTATCCTCTCCAACGAGAAATATCGTGGTATTCGCCTGATTCTGGATCAGAACACTATCAATATCATGGCGAACAACCCTGAGCAGGAAGAGGCAGAAGAAGAGATTACCGTAACTTACGAAGGAGGCTCTCTGGAGATTGGCTTTAACGTAAGTTATCTGCTGGATGTACTCTCCGTTATTGATAGTGACGCTGTGAAACTCACCTTGTCCGATCCCAATAGTAGTGCTCTTGTGGAAGAACCCGAAGACAGTGATTCTGTTTACGTGGTTATGCCCATGCGCCTCTGATCCTTTCTTTCTATAGAGATGTCCTTTCTTCAGAAAGTACGCGTGACAGATGTGAGAAATCTCGCATCTGTTACACTCACCCCCTCCCCTTCTATCAATATCCTTTACGGCGCAAATGGCAGTGGCAAGACCAGCTTTCTCGAAGCTGTACACATTCTTGGTACCTCCCGCTCTTTCCGCTCCGCAAAAGTAAAGCCCGTGATTCGTCAGGAACAGGATTCCTGTACTGTCTTTGGACGGGTTAAGGGGAAGGATTCTATTTTCTCTCTTGGTGTGAATCGATCTCAGGATACTGCCTGCAAGATTCACATTAACGGTGAGGTGGCTCGCTTAAGTTCTGATCTCGCCACGATTCTCCCCCTTCAAGTGATTAACCCTGACACCTTTCGGTTGCTGGAAGGCTCCCCGAAAGACCGGCGCCAGTTTCTGGATTGGGGAGTGTTCCATGTGGAACATCGTTTTCTGCAAGCATGGAAGCGCGCCCATAAATCCATGAAACAGCGGAATGCTTTGCTCCGTCATGGTAAAATATCTGATTCGCTTATAGATGTGTGGGATAGTGAGTTATCCCAGAGTGGAGAAGAGATAGATAGTTACAGGCGGGCCTACTTCGAAGCCTTAAAGCCCGTCTTTGAAGAAACCCTGGAAAAACTGTCTGGAATATCCGATGTGCAGATTTCCTACACCCGGGGTTGGGACAAGGAAAGCTCCCTGAGAGACGTTCTCAAGCGTTCTCTAAGAAGGGACTATGAGGCAGGCTATACCCAATGGGGACCTCACAGAGCCGATATCAGGCTGCGCTACAAAGGGCTGCCTGCAGTAGATAACCTGTCCCGAGGGCAACAGAAAGCTGTTGTCTGCGCTCTCAAGCTGGCCCAGGGCAAGCTGTTCAGTGAGAGCAAACCTTTTGGATGTGTCTATCTTGTTGATGACCTTCCATCTGAGCTGGATCGGGATCACCGTTTCCGGCTCTGCAAAATGTTTGAAGATATGAACGCACAGGTGTTTATCACCTGCGTGGACAAAAGTACTCTGGAAAATGTCTGGAGTATGGAGTCAGATGTAAAGATGTTCCATGTGGAACATGGATTGTTGGTTGAAGATTCCAGGGCTGAGCAGGCATCTGCCGTCCCACCCTGATGGATACGGGATAACCAAACTGGTGGCCCATCGTGCAAGAGTCGCGGGGCTGTCAGTGCTATTGGAGAGAGTGGCGGAATGAGTGAACAAACTTATGATGCATCGAATATCAAGGTGCTGAAGGGGCTGGATGCAGTCCGTAAGCGCCCTGGTATGTATATCGGAGACACGGATGATGGAACCGGTCTTCACCACATGGTTTTCGAGATTGTTGATAATTCCATTGACGAGGCGCTGGCCGGTCACTGTTCAGCAATCGACGTAATTATTCATCCTGATGAGTCCGTTACAGTAAAGGATGACGGCCGTGGTATCCCAACGGATATTCACGAAGAAGAAGGGGTTTCTGCCGCCGAAGTTATCATGACTGTGCTCCACGCCGGTGGTAAGTTCGACGACAACACCTATAAGGTGTCTGGTGGCCTGCACGGTGTGGGTGTATCCGTTGTAAACGCCCTCTCCCGTGAACTGCGCATGACGATTCGTCGTAACGGCAGCGTACACCAGCAGATTTACGATAATGGGGTTCCACGTGCACCGCTGTCTGTTGTGGGTGAAACTGAAGGCACTGGTACAGAAGTCACCTTCTGGCCTTCTGCTGAGACCTTCTCAAATATCCACTACAGCTACGATATTCTGGCTAAACGCCTGCGTGAACTGTCATTCCTGAACTCCGGTGTGTGCATCAACCTGAAGGATGAGCGCGATGGCCGTGAAGATCAGTTCATGTATGAAGGCGGCCTGAAAGCCTTCGTTGAGTACCTGAATCAGAACAAAACCGCTGTTAATAAGGTATTCCACTTTAACGCCCAGCACGAAGACGGTGTTGGTGTTGAAGTGGCTATGCAGTGGAATGACAGCTTCCAGGAAAGCATCTACTGCTTTACCAACAACATCACCAACCGTGATGGTGGTACGCACCTGGCGGGCTTCCGTGCAGCTCTGACCCGTACCCTGAACAACTACATCGAAGCGGAAGGTCTGGCCAAGAAGCAGAAGGTCAGCACCACCGGTGACGATGCCCGTGAAGGCCTGACCGCTATTGTGTCGGTGAAGGTTCCCGATCCCAAGTTCTCCTCCCAGACGAAGGATAAGCTGGTATCTTCCGAAGTGAAGACCGCTGTGGAACAGGAAATGGGTCGTGCTCTTTCCGAATTTCTGGTGGAGAATCCTCAGGAATCCAAGCTTGTTGTCAATAAGATGCTGGACGCTGCGAGAGCCCGTGAGGCCGCCCGTAAGGCCCGTGAGATGACTCGTCGTAAAGGTGCTCTGGATATCGCAGGTCTGCCCGGAAAGCTGGCAGACTGTCAGGAGAAGGACCCTGCCCTCTCTGAGCTCTACATAGTGGAGGGTGACTCTGCGGGTGGATCGGCCAAACAGGGCCGTGACCGCAGAACCCAGGCGATCCTGCCTCTGAAAGGTAAGATCCTGAACGTAGAGAAAGCCCGCTTTGATAAGATGCTCTCTTCTCAGGAAGTGGGTACCCTGATCACGGCGCTGGGCTGCGGCATTGGCCGCGAAGAGTTCAACCCTGAGAAGCTCCGTTACCACAGCATCATTATCATGACTGATGCGGATGTGGATGGTGCTCACATTCGTACCCTGCTGCTGACCTTCTTCTTCCGTCAGATGCCTGAGCTGATCGAGAAAGGCTACATCTACATTGCCCAGCCACCTCTCTATAAGGTGAAGCGTGGCAAGCAGGAGCAGTACCTGAAGGACGACGATGCCCTGCAGGAGTACCTCACCACCATGGCGCTGGAAAACGCCAGCCTGCACGTGAATGAGGACGCTCCTGGCATTGCGGATGATCAGCTGGAAGCTCTGGTGAACGAGTACCGTAAGGTTCAGGGTGTGATTAACCGTCTGGCTCGCCTGTATCCTACGGATGTGCTGCAGCAGATGATCTACGCTGATGCGCTCAGTGAAGAGAATCTGAAGGACAAGGCGCTGATTGAAGGCTGGGTAACCAAACTCAACGAAAATCTGTCCAGCAATGTGATGTCCGGCAGTATTATGTCTATGCGCGTAGTCGAGGACAAAGAGCACAACTGCTGGCTGCCAGAGGTGTCTGTAAAGGCCCACGGTCTGGAAACGATTTACCTGTTCCAAAGCGAGTTCTTCTCCTCCAACGACTACGGCCAGATCATGTCTCTGGGTAGCAAGTTGAACGGCCTGCTGGAGAAAGGTGCCCATATCCAGAAAGGAGAGCGCAAGCAACCTGTCGATACATTCGATCAGGGCCTCGACTGGCTGATGTACGAATCCACCAAACGCCATGGTATTCAGCGCTATAAGGGTCTTGGGGAAATGAACCCTGACCAGCTCTGGGAAACCACCATGGACCCAATCAACCGCCGTATGCTGAAAGTGACTATCGAAGACGCCATTGCGGCGGACCAGATTTTCACAACCCTGATGGGAGATCAGGTGGAACCACGTCGTGACTTTATCGAGAGTAACGCTCTGAAAGTGGCCAACCTCGACGTTTAAGGTTTCTCATTCTTTGAATAGCCGATGGTTTTCCATCGGCTTTTTTATCGAAGGTAATGCTATGCAGGAAATACAATCTTTCATTCGCAATGAATTGACAGAGGCGCAGGAAGTCCTCACACGCTTTCTGGCTGATGAAGAACAGCTGCAGAAAATCCAGAATGCCGCAGAGTTGATTGCCGAATCCTTCAAGGCCGGTGGCAAAGTGCTTTCCTGTGGTAATGGCGGCTCCCACTGCGACGCCATGCATTTTGCAGAAGAGCTAACCGGCCGTTATCGTGATAATCGCCCCGGCTACCCGGGTATCGCTATTTCCGACCCTAGCCACCTCTCATGCGTCAGCAACGATTTTGGCTATGAGTATGTATTCAGCCGTTATGTGGAAGCTGTGGCGCAGTCTGGAGATGTTGTGCTGGGTATCAGTACCAGCGGTAACTCTGGTAACGTGATCAAGGCTTTTGAAGCCGCTGCGGCTAAGGGTGTGAAAACCATCGCTCTTACCGGCAAGGATGGCGGTAAGATGGCTGGTATGGCGGATATCGAAATCTGTGTACCACATTTTGGTTACGCAGACCGTATCCAGGAAGTCCATATTAAAGTTATCCACATCCTGATTGGCACTATTGAGAAGTTGATGGAAGCTCATTGATTTTATCTACAGGTCAGGTAAGTGCTTGACCTGTATAGTTTTTTTATTATTTCCCCCTGCTGTCGAACAGACTCCTTCCGTACCTTGTCAGTTTCACTAACACACGGGTTATCCACATCCCGACAAAGTGGTTAGCCTGTGGTCAAAACAGTTATCTCGGACATAAATATTTGAGGTGACTGCTATGAGTACACCAATTCCGATGGCAACAGAAAGCTTTAACCAGCAGCCTCTACAGAGCTTGGCTACACACCTGCCAACAGGATGCTGGCAGGGACAGTATGTCGCTCAGGCTAACGGTGAACCTCTCATGGCTGATCATCTCTTGCCTGAAAAAACGCAGCGTTACATGAGTGAAAATAAGCGCTGGGAGATAATTTCTGGTGGTTTTGTTGCTACGGTCGGAGCTGGCGGAACTGTGTTATCTACGGTTTCAGCTATTGGATTACAACTGACGAACTTGTGGCCTCTTTCTGCTGAAGGCCTGAACCTTGCTGTCGCCACTGTTCCCAGTGTTATTTGTGGTGTGAATATTTCAACGCTTCTCAGCTTCTCACTGTATGCCGGTATTGGATTGGGTAGTCTGGGAGTTTCTGCCCTGGGGTGCCTGGGAGCCGCATATCTCTATACGGAGCTGTATGGTGAAAAAGCCGAGTGCGGAAAGCAATTGAATCAGGTGCAAAAAGAGCATGACCTTTGGAAGAAGCGTGTTGAGCTGTGTGACCGAAAAAGAGAAGGTGTGTGGGAGGCTGTCAAAGGGTGTATTCCCTGGCTCAGAAATCGCGATCATGAATCTGCTTTCCATGAATTAGAACGGCGCTATCAGCAGCATCTGGACGGAATAGATCGCTACAACGGTCGGGATCCTAAAAAGGTCCGAGCCATGGTGAACGCTGCTGCTCCTCTGGAGCGAATGTACCGCAGAGATCACGGTTTAACGTCTTATGAATCTTCCCCTGAATATCTGGATCGCCGTCTGGAAATATTAAACCCCCAGGAGGATGGCACCATAGGCTCACGCTTGTTGGAAAGAAAGCGCTCTGCCTTGCCCTGCCGTATTTTGCGCAGCGGAGTCTCGTCAGTGTGTCGCAGAAAACTGCAGTCTGTCTACTCGCAACTCATAACCCGTAATCAGGCGAAGTGGCGACAGGATTCCTATGAATATAAGGCGCGAAAACAAGCCCTGCAGGCCTGTATGAGTATTGAGGAAAAAAGAGCCCAGCTCCTGGAGAACGAAGAGCGAAGCCGACAGCATAGGCAGTTTTTAACCCGGGAATACAACCGCCTGTAAAAGTGTATTGGAACAGTTAAGCGTGATAACAGAGCTGTCAGGTGGCTCCTAACAATGCACTTATCTAAAGGTCAAAATAATATCTCGAAATGGTTGATTGAGGTATGGACGTATGTATTCACAAAGCCTGAGTTATCCCCCTCCTGCTTCACCATGCTCAACAATCAACACAGTCACACGGCAGGCAGAAGGTCGGCCGTGGCAAGAAAAAAGCGTTACTCTCCCAGTGCCTTACAAGCCACGTAAATACATGACCAGTAAGAAATGCTGGGAAAGGGTCGACCGCGGGCACAACTCTGCTCTGCGTTTGGCCTGCAGTGTTGCGCTGATTGCAATCCCTGTACTGCGCATTACTGGCCTCTGGCCCACCTTCTCAAGCGCTACTTCCAGCAGTATGTGTATGCTGAAAAGCCTTTCGACGACCCTGCAGTTGAATAATACAACGGTTACACAAGTCGTCATGCAGCCCTCTTTTTTGCAGCGGTGTGCCTGTTATGGCGGAAGTTTTCTTCGGGCTGCACCTTATGAGTTCATCGCTATTGCAGGGGTGGGTGTTGTGACTATTGGGGCTTTCTCATTGCTTCATATTGGTATGGCTCGGGCCCATTGTGCAATATTCGGCGAAAGAGATGAGTGTAAAAAGGAACTGGAGAAATCACAGGAAAAAACCCTCAGACTGCAAGAGGAGCTCAGTCAGTGCTATGGGCAAAGGGCGGACATCATAAATGCTATCGACAGCCATGCCCCCTGGTTTCGAAAAATGTCCCCTGAGTCTGCCAGACAAGAGCTGAACAGGCGGTATAACAATCATATTGCCAGTCTTCATCGTTATAACAGCCGTGACCCGGAAAAAGCCCTGAATATGATGAAAGAGGCTGCACCTGTGGAAGCATCCTTCAGACATGCCTGCGGTTTTACCCCGTATACTTCTTCACCGGAATATCTGGATCGCAGATTGGGTATGGCACAGGACGATGGGATTGCATATCGACTACTGGAAAGAAAGCGAAGGGCCTTCTCTCCCAGAATTTTGCGTAATGGTGCGTCAACGTTTCGCAGACAGCTGCAAATCATCTATAGCAAAGTGACGGGACGGGATGAGGCAGATATACGACAGGATTTATATGACTACGAAGGCCGAAAACGAGCCGCTGAATGCTACTTGGAATTTGAAGAGAAGAGAAAAAAACTGGAAGTGAAAGAGCGCAGAAGCAGAGCTGAGACACTGTTTCTTCATTCCGACTTTCAACGCCTTCTTTCTTAAGAAAAAGCAGGGAAATCCCCTGCTCTTATCTTTTCTGTCTTGTGTTTAGTAGGGCTTATTAGTCACAACCCAATCCCTGATCTCATCTGTGAGCTCAGGGACTTCCTTACCTTTACTTTCAATGGCTGGACCAATACGCACAACAATTTCTCCGGGCGTTTTCAACCATTTGTGAGAGGGCCAGTAACGTCCGGCATTATGTGCCACAGGTAGCACGGGAACACCAGCATAAGTGGCCAGAGAGGCTGTACCGCGGGTGAAGTATCCCACTTCCGGCCAGCGCTTACGGGTGCCTTCCGGAAATATGGCTACCCAGTGTTTGTCTTCAAGGGCAGTCTTTCCTTTCTCAATCACTTGCTGCAAGGCCGAACGGCCATCTTTCCGGTCGATAGCAATCGGATTTACTTTTTTGTAAGCCCAACCAAAGAACGGAATCGCCAGCAGCTCTTTCTTGATCACTGTTGATTGAGGAGTAAAAAGAATCTGTACCAGAAAGGTTTCCCAGGGAGACTGGTGATTACTGGCCACCACACAGGGTTTATCCGGAATGTTTTCCTCACCTTCTACGCGCCAGGTTATCCCGCAGATGGTTTTACTAAAAAAGAGACTGACGGTGCAGTAGGTTCTGATAACAAACGCATGTCGCTTATATTTCGGAACGAAATACACAGCAAAAATAACAAAGGAGCACCACAGAAACGTCCAGAGAATCCAGACCATATAAAACAGAATGGTTCTTAACCAGCAAAGCAATATCGTTATTCTTGTCATTGTTTGGGTTTAGTCCTTGGTTAGCTAGTCCTGAGTCAGAAAGTCAGCAAACTCCAGCAGATTATTAACAACACGAATACCGTCCAGATTCAGCCCTTTGCCCAGGGTTCTTTGCCCCTTCCCGGTCTTCACCAAAACGGGCTGGCAGCCGCAGGATTGGGCCACCTGCATATCCTTGGCTGTATCGCCAACAAACCACGCGCCTTTGGCATCGCAGTTAAGAGCCTTCTCAATTTGACGAACAAGGCCGGGCTTTGGCTTACGGCACTCACAGTTCTCATCCGGGGTGTGGGGGCAAAAGCGGATACAGGCAATCTGCCCGCCAGCCTTCTCAACCAAACCCCTCATTTTAGCGTGCATCGCATCAAGGGTTGCGAGGGAATAGTAACCCCGCCCTACCCCAGACTGGTTGGTAGCAACAGCCACAGTAAAACCTGCCTGACACAGTTTTGCGATAGCCTCGATACTTCCGGGAACAGGGTGCCACTCCTGCGGAGACTTAATATAGTCGTCCGAATCTTCGTTTATGACCCCATCACGGTCGAGGATTACCAACTGCATGAAATAGCCTGATCTTGCCTTTGAGATTATGAGTATTAGCAGGTCGGCGCTCCACCGAACGCCGACCGGCACACAAACAAGATAATTCAATCGATTAATTTGTTTGCAGCAGGGAGATATCAGCGATATCCAGGAACAGATGACGCAGCTTCTTCAGCAGGGCGTAGCGGTTCATCTTCACCTGCTCGTCTTCCACGTTCACCATAACCTTGTCGAAGAAGGTGTCCACAGGCTCTTTCAGTTGCGCCAGAATGTTCATGGCGACGCTGTAGTTGCCTGCAACCAGCAGAGGCTCCACGTCGCTTACACAGGTTTTGATAACGCTGTGCAGGCTCTTCTCGGCATCTTCCTGAAGCAGCTCGGTGGCAATGTTATCTGGGATAATAACGTCGCCAGCCTTAGCCAGAATATTGGACACACGCTTGTTAGCAGAGGCCAGTGCAGCGGCTTCCGGCAGTGACATAAAGTCTGCAATCGCCTTCACGCGTTGATCGAAGTCGTAAGGGCGGGAAGGCTTCAGAGCTTTTACAGACAGGAACACTTCTGCCGCAATACCTTCACCCTGATACCAGGAACGGAAACGATCCAGCATGAATTCCAGAACAGTATCGTTCAGTTCCTTACCTGCTGGAAGTTCAACGCCCTGAGCACGGTAACCTTCGATGGCTTCATTGATCAGATCGCACAGATCAAGGTTCAGACGCTTCTCAACGATGATGCGCAATACGCCCAGTGTCGCACGACGAAGTGCGAATGGATCTTTGCTGCCAGACGGTGGCTGTTTAATACCGAAGATACCGGTGATGGTGTCCATCTTGTCGGCGATAGCCACAGCGCAACCGGTCAGCGTGGTTGGCAGCTCGTCGCCGGCAAAGCGAGGCATATACTGCTCGTTCAGAGCCTTGCATACGTCGGCCTGTTCACCGTCGTGCTCTGCGTAATACATGCCCATGATGCCTTGCAGGTCAGTGAACTCCAGCACCATTTCAGAAACCAGATCAGACTTGCACAGTTCACCGGCGCGCTTGGCGTTGTCTGCGTTACCTTCTTCTTTGGTGGCAACAAACGACGCAAGGCGTGCGATACGTTCGGTCTTGTCGAATATGGATCCCAGATCTTTCTGAAAGACGACAGGTTTCAGTTTTTCACGGTTGGCGTCCAGCGTCGTCTTCCTGTCGGTTTCGTAGAAGAAACGGGCATCAGCCAGACGTGGTCGTATAACCTTTTCGTTACCGGAGATGATCTGGGAAGGGTCTTTGCTCTGGATGTTGGTAATGGTGATGAAGTGTGGCATCAGCTCACCTTCGTCGTTCACCACATGGAAGTACTTCTGGTGCTCTTTCATGGAAGAGATCAGGGCTTCGGACGGCACTTCCAGGAAGGCATCGTCAAAGCGACCAGACAGTGCAGACGGCCACTCGTTCAGAGACGCCACTTCTTCCAGCAGATCTTCATCAATGACAGCTACGCCACCCAGCTTGTGAGCTTCCGTTTCAACCTGCTGGCGAATAGTGGATTTACGGCTGTCATAATCCGCTACCACAAAACCGGTACGAGCCAGCAGCTTCTGATAATCCGATGGTTGCTCAATAGCAATCACATCGTTGTGATGGAAGCGGTGACCACGTGTTTCACGGCCAGATTTCATGCCCAGGATTTCGCAATCCACAATATCGCTGCCAAACAGAGTCACCAGCCACTGAACAGGGCGAACGAACTCAGTGCGGCTGCGGCCCCAGCGCATGCGTTTAGGAATAGGCAGTTCATCCAGCGCGGCGGAGATAATGTCAGGCAGCAGCTCTGTAGTGGCCTTGCCCTGCTCTACGGAGCGGTAAACCAGCCATGCGCCTTTCTTGGTTTCCATATGGTCGAGGTCTGCCACCTCAACGCCACAGGAACGGGCGAAGCCCTGTGCGGCCTTGCTTGGGTTGCCTTCTGCATCAAAGGCCGCCTGAACGGCCGGGCCACGACGTTCGACGTTCTTGTCAGGTTGCGCAGTTTCCAGATCACGGATCAACAGAGCCAGACGACGGGGGGCCGCGAAAGGCTGATGGGTACCGCACTTAAGGCCAGCCTGTTCCAGACGTGTCAGAATGCCGCTGGTGAAAGCGTCAGACAGCTTGCGCAGAGCTTTTGGAGGCAGCTCTTCAGTGCCCAGTTCAACCAGAAAATCTTGAGCGGACATTATTTACCCTCCTGAATGTCGTCTTTCAGTAGCTCTTGGCGAATATCTTCATCAGCCAGAGGGAAGCCCAGCTTCTTACGGGCGTCGTAGTAAGCCTTGGCCACAGCACGGGCCAGAGTACGCACACGCAGGATGTAACGCTGACGCTCGGTCACGGAGATCGCGTGACGGGCATCCAGCAGGTTGAAGGTATGAGACGCTTTCAGGGTGTATTCGTAGGCAGGCAGAGGCAGACCCAGTTCAACCAGACGGGCAGATTCCTGCTCGAAGAAGTCGAAGTGCTCAAACAGCACCTTGGTGTCGGCGTGTTCAAAGTTGAAGGTAGACTGCTCTACTTCGTTCTGGTGGAACACATCGCCGTAGGTCACAGGGCCTTGAGGGCCGTGGGTCCAGATCAGGTCGTAAACGCTGTCTACTTCCTGAATGTACATGGCCAGACGTTCCAGACCGTAGGTGATTTCGCCAGTCACAGGGAAGCACTCAAGGCCGCCCACTTGCTGGAAGTAGGTGAACTGGGATACTTCCATGCCGTTCATCCACACTTCCCAGCCAAGACCCCAGGCCCCCAGAGTTGGGGATTCCCAGTTGTCTTCCACAAAACGGATGTCATGAACCAGAGGATCAACACCCAGCGCACGCAGGGAGTCCAGATACAGCTCCTGAATATTGGATGGGTTTGGCTTCATCACCACCTGGAACTGGTAGTAGTGTTGCAGACGGTTGGGGTTTTCACCGTAACGACCATCGGTAGGACGGCGGCTTGGCTGAACGTAAGCGGCGTTCCAGTTCTCAGGGCCGATGGCACGCAGGAAGGTGCCGGGGTGGAATGTACCGGCGCCCACTTCCATGTCCAAAGGTTGCATGACTACACAGCCATGGCTTGCCCAGAAGTTTTGCAGGGTAAGTATCAGCCCCTGAAACGTATTCACGTCGGGCGTATTCTGGTCGCTCACAGTACCACCTCGGGTTGGATTCCATCGCCTGCCTCCGTGGGAAGCAGGCCAAATAATTAAAATTGAGCGGATTATACCTCAGATGCACCGTGGGAATGCAGCCTTGGGATGCAGGAATGTCACTTAATGGCGCCAATTTACTCGGAGGCAGGCTTTTACCGTTTAGCAGGGGTTGTGTCTGGTCCCATAGGAAAGAAAACGGATGGCGATATGTGAAAACGCTGTGACAGTGCTTGGATATGATCCCTGGTGAGTTTCCGGGTTCCATTGAGAATCATAGATACAAGACTCTTACCACCAATCTCCTCTTTGAGGTCATCAGCCTTGAGCTGATATTGGTCTATCAGTGTACGGAGTACCGCAGCACCGTCATCGAGGTTTTCGACTCTTTGGTTGAACTCTGCAAACTCATCAGACTCGTTCTCCCAGCGCTCGATGGATGCAGAAAGGATTTCGATCAAAGGAACATAGTTGTCATATTCCTCAATAAGTTCATCCATCAGATCAAGGGCTGTCTTGTACTCCTCTTCACTCTGTATACGGCCAACAAAGCTTGCTTCAGCAAAGAGGTCAGTAGCTTTGGCTTTTATGTTAGAGAATCTCATCTCTTAGCCTCCTTCGCGTATTTTTTGCACAGTTTGTCGTATTCTGCATGGGACACAATGTGCTTCACATATATCCTGTTATCTCGAAACTCTATAAAAGCAATGAGTCTTAGATTGTTTCCGCTGATATCTATGACCCACCACTTGTCCTTGTGTTTGAAGTTATCCAGGCTCGGATACAGATTTTTGAGTTCGTTGGGGTTATGAAAGTTCCCATTTCTCAATGACTTATAAACAGCCTCAATCGCGGCAGACTGATTTGGATATTTCCTTACCGCGTCATTGAATGGTTTTCTGGATATTACGTGCATAACGACCCTAAGTTCACTATGAGTGAACTCTAGCATCCTCCGACATAGTTCACAATATGTGAATTATGTCGGAGGCTAATGTTCACAAAGCGGGGGAAGTTCAGTCACTTGTTAGCAACTCAATGTGGCTCAACTACTGTTTCGTGAAGATATTCTTGAGTGAAATGATTATCATACTTTTTTTCACCGACAATTTGTTTTAAGAAATTGACAATACTCTTAGTGTCGTCACAAATATCAAGATTTTTTGCATATTCATATGCAGATAGAGGTTTGCCTTTCTGCTTATCATGGGTGTAGTTATGACTATATTCAAAGTTACGAATTGAGACGTATCTCTTGATGGAAATACCTGCTTCTTTTGATTTTGACAATTCATCCCAAATAGTTTGGTTTAGCGTCCACGCACTATTGGCTTTCGGATCTCCGTCCTTCTTTAATTGGCGAAGCCGTCTTTGTATAAATAACGTTCATCAGAATCATGTATGATATGCTGTGCTATGTGGAAGTGGCTTAGAACCAATGGCACTGACTTAAGACTCCACACATTGTCTGGTGGGGCTTGCCAGAGAGAGAACGATTATCTAAACCGTTCTTTTTTCCACCCCCCTGACAAGCCATGAGAAATTCTAGTTCAACCTTGAGAAAGCACGTTCAAAATTGCCTGCTTCAGATGGCGCAATGTGCTGATAATCCTTTGTCCACGGTTCTCACTGAAGATGACCTGCTGGACTTTCAGAAGCATTGTAAAGGCAGGGTTCGCGATTATCCTGCGGTGAAAACCCTCTTCCTGTTCCTTCGTCAGGTGGTCAGTGAAAACAAGTCCTGTCGTAAGACTCTGATAGCGGATGCTGCTGACCAGACCATTCTCAACAACAAACGCCGGACAACCCATAACAGTGCCTACTGCAAAGCCCGAAAGCGACTGGATGAGCGTGATGTGAAAACACTTTCTCAGCTATCGGGACAACGACTTGATGACGCCAGCCCAGAGAGTTGGCGCTGGCATGAGCGACGTGTTGTATTGGTCGATGGATCAACATTATCCATGCCTGACAGTCCCGCTAATCAGGCTGTTTATCCGCAACCGTCCACCCAAAAAAAGGCGTTGGTTTTCCGATTCTGAGAATTCTGGTTCTGATTACACTGGGCAGTGGCGCCGTTCTGGACTTCGCTACATCTCCCTACGAGGGCAAGGAAACGGGGGAACAAGCCTTGTTAAGACAACTGCTCTCCCGCATTCGTGAGGGTGACATAATGCTTGGAGACGCGAATTTCGAGAACTATTTTCTTCTTGTTCTTCTGCGCCTGGCCGGTGCTGATGTGGTATTTGAAAAGCATGGGTCCAGACATATCGACTTCCGTTGTGATAAAAAGCTCGGTAAGACAGATGGCTTATTTGTCCTGAAACGACCGGCCTGTCCAGAGTGGATGAGCCGGACATTTTACGAGCAATTTACACCGAAGGAACTCACGGTCAGAGCTATCAAAAGCAGGAAACGCATCATCATGACGACACTTGTCGATGACAAGCGCTACACCAGAGCAGAGATCAATGCCCTATACCTGAAAAGGTGGCATGTGGAGCTAGATCTCAGGTCCATGAAAACGCTGATGAAAATGGATGTACTGCGCTGTAAAAGTCCGGATATGGTGCGTGTGCAAGGAAATTTCAGTGTACCTGCTGGCTTACAACCTACTGCGGGCGTTGATGGCTCGAACGGCACAGATGACAGAGAAGACGCCCCGGGACATCAGCTTCAGAGCGACACACAAACTCTGCAAGACTTTCACAGTCTACTTCTGAGTAGCGATCCCCCGGCCGGTGTTATCGAAGCCATGCTGAACATAATAGCCGAACATCAGGTTGGAAACCGACCAGGGAGGTCTGAACCTCGTGCAGTGAAGAGGCGACCAAAGGCCTTCCCCAAATTGCAGCATACTCGGCCAAAGGCAAGACGACTCAAGAAATACCAAGGGAAAGCGGCTTGAGTCAGTGCCATTGACCTCAGAATGGGCAGAAGGTCTTCTGGATAACCATTGATCCCGATTTCCTTCTGCATGGGCTGTGTAAAAATCAAACCGCTACCCGCAGCTGCACTGTTTTACCCAACTTCTGTAACATATCCACCAGAGCATCAATGGTAAACTTGCTGGCCTTACCGGTCATCACATCGGACACACGGGGGCGGGTAACACCCAGAAGTCGGGCAGCCTCTTCCTGTTTCATGTCCTGCTCGCGGATGGCATGGGTCACTTCGCTCATCAGCTGAATTTTCAGGTCAGACTTGATCCGGCGCTCAGATTCCTGTTTGAGCTGTTCGGCTTCCGCAGGCTCAAAGCCCAGGTCTGCGAAGACATTGCCACCGGCAGGGGTGGTGTGGGCTACGATCTTATCACTCATCGTTTGTCTCCTTTCTTTTTGCGGCGTTCAGCCTCAACCAGTTTGTAGCGGCGGCTGGCAATCTGTTTGTCATGCTTACTGGTCTGCTGGGTTTTCTTCTGGAAGCTGTGCAACACATACACAGCCTCCTCAAACTTGGCGACATACATCACCCGGAAGGCATCGCCTTCTTCCGAAATAATGATCTCTTTAACGCCTGCACCCACGGTTTTGAACTCTTTCCAGCGCTCAGGCTCCAGATCATGTTGTACCCGGTGAAGCTGGAAACCAGCCTCTTTTTTCGCACCATCAGGAAAATCCAAAAGATCATCCAGGGCACTGCCTATCCACTCAATTGGCTTCTCGTTACTCACCAGTTTAGCGCCAAGTATAAAATTTTGTACACAATAGCATGGAAAAGTTCCTTTTTCAGAACAATTCCTTCATCGCATCAGCCACTCAGTGACCAGCCTTGGGTGAATACACAGATAGGAGAATGTCAGGCAAATCAGTGCCAGAGCCAGCCAGCCCGGCTCTGAAAAGAATAATGTCAGCCGGGTTAACCAACGGAGTCTTTGTGTTTGCCGAAACTCTTTCTTGTCATCGCCGGTCAGCACCTTCTCACGGACAACAGCTTCTGTTTTATAAAGGTGGCCGATTAGGTTGAGGGCTTGTACCACACCACTCAATGCCGCCAAAACATAGGAGAAAACAGAACAACCAACGTAAATATCTCCAACCGCCCGAGAAGCATGGCAAAGGAGAGTATCCACTTGGCGCTGTCCGGCAGGCTCTGGTAGTTTGCCGAGGCTTCCCCAAGGGCCGGGCCAAGGTTATTCAGGCTGGAGGCCACTGTTGAGAACGCAGTGATCGAATCCAGCCCCGTGGCCAGCAGCGCCAGTTGCAGGACGATGAACAGGAAGATATAAGCGGAGAAGAATCCCCACACCGCTTCCGCCACCCGATCTGGCACCGCCCTTCTCCCCAGTTTGATGGAGAAAATAGCGTTGGGATGAATCAGCCGTTTCAGCTCCCGGGAACCCTGCTTGAAGATCAGGATAATGCGAATCACCTTCATGCCGCCGCCGGTTGAGCCAGCGCAGGCACCGGAGAAGCTGGTCAGGAACAACAACATAGGCAGGAAGATGGGCCAGAGAGAAAAGTCAGACACTGAGAACCCAGTGGTGGTGGCCACCGACACTACCTGAAACACACTGAAGCGGACGGATTCCCAGTTTTTATGGGTGTCGGTGAAATGCAGGGCAACCACCGTAATCATGATTACCAGAATCAAGATACCCAGATAAACGCGCACTTCAGGATCTGCCCAGTAATGACGTAGGCTGCGGTTGTGGAGCGCCAGATAGTGCAGCGCAAAGTTCATTCCCGACAGCAGCATAAAGAGCACGGCGATGCCCTCAATTAAAGAGCTATCGAAGTGCCCGATGCTGGCGTCGTAGGTAGAAAAGCCGCCGATGGCCACGGTTGAGAAGCTGTGAGACACCGCATCAAACAGGTTCATCCCTGCCAGCCAATAAGCAACGGTACAGGTGATCGTCATCCCGAGATAGAGATACCAGAGAGTCTTGGCGGTCTCGGCAATGCGGGGCTGGAGCTTTCTGTCCTTGATAGGGCCGGGCGCTTCGGTGCGATACAGCTGCATACCACCAATGCCCAGCATGGGTAGAATGGCCACGGCCAGAACAATAATTCCCATACCTCCCAGCCACTGCAGCTGCTGACGGTAGAAGAGAATGGAACGAGGCAGGGTTTCAATATTGGTGAGGACTGTGGCGCCAGTGGTTGTCAGGCCAGACATGGCTTCAAAGAAAGCATCCGTCCAGGAAAGTTCCGGCATCTCCATCAACAGGAAAGGAATGGATCCGAATAAGCTGAGAACAGTCCAGAACAGCACTGTGATCAGAAAGCCATCTCGCGGTCGAAGCTCATACCGGGCGCGGTAAAACGGCAACCAGCAGCCTGCTCCTGTGAGCAGCGTGATAAAAAAGGTGTAACCAAACAGTGCAATTTCAGACTCGTCATACATCCAGGCGACGAGCATAGGTGGCAGGCTCGCCAGGCTGAATAAAGCCAGCAATACCCCCAGAATACGAGAAATAACCGATGGGTGCATAAACGCGCAGTGCTCCCCTCACGCAGGCAATATGTGCCTGCGGAATTAAGTTTGTTGTTATGCGGGGCTTGATCCAAGCCCTCATCACTATTTCTTCCGTGACTGGTATACCCTGCCAGTCAGTTTTTAGAAGAAGCCAATACCTGTGTGGAACAGCTTTTCCACCTCGGTTATACGCTTCTTGTCTGTGAGGAACAAGATGATGTGATCCTGAGGCTCAATCTCAATATGATCGTGAGCAATCAGTACTTCATCTTGACGAACCACTGCACCGATAGTCGCACCCGGTGGCAGGTTAATCTCGCCAATGGTGCGGCCAATAACCTTGGAGCTGTGCTGGTCGCCGTGGGCCACGGCTTCAAAGGCTTCTGCCGCACCTCTGCGAAGTGAGTGAACATTCACAAAGTCCCCGCGCCTTACGTGGCGTAGAAGACTGCCAATAGTTACCAGCTGTGGGGAGATGGCAATATCAATCTCACCGCCCTGCACCAGATCCACATAAGCCGGGTTGTTGATCAGCGCCATCACCTTGCGGGCACCGAGACGTTTGGCCAACATGGAGGACATTACGTTGGCTTCATCATCGTTTGTAAGGGCGATGAAAATATCAGTGCCTTCGATACTTTCCGACTGCAAAAGGTCCTTGTCGGAGGCGTTGCCGTTGAAAACGATAGCCTTGTTCAAATCCTGAGACAGCTGATGACAGCGGCTCAGGCTTCGCTCAATAATCTTCACGTTGTAGCGATCTTCAATAGCCTGAGCCAGACGCAGGCCAATGTTGCCACCGCCGGCAATAATGATGCGCTTGTAGTCCTGATCAAGACGGCGCAGCTCACTCATCACATCGCGAATGTGGCGACGGTCGGCAATAAAGAACACTTCATCGTCCGCCTCAATCACCGTAGAGCCCAGCGGCTCAATGGATTTGCCCCGGCGGAAAATCGCTGCCACCCGGGTTTCCACATTGGGCATGTGTTCGCGGATGGTGCGCAGCTCCTGATTCACCAGCGGCCCGCCATAGTAGGCTTTGACCGCCACCATTTTCAGGCGGCCATTGGCGAAATCCAGAACCTGCAAAGCCCCCGGGTGCTCTATCAAACGCTTCACGTGGTTAGTAACCACTTGCTCAGGGCTGATAAGAACATCAACAGGAATCGCATCGTCCTTAAACAGGCCGGCACGGGTCAGATAAGCGGTCTGGCGGATTCGGGCAATCTTGATGGGGGTCTGGAACATGGTGGAAGCGATCTGGCAGGCCACCATATTCACCTCATCCATATTGGTCACAGCCACCAGAATATCGGCATCATCTGCCCCGGCCTGCTTGAGCACGGAGGGGAATGAGGCCATGCCGTGAACCGTGCGGATATCCAGACGCTCCTGCAACTCTCTCAGGCGCTCGGCACTACTGTCCACAACGGTAATATCATTTTCTTCGTTGGCCAGGTTTTCCGCCAGAGTGCCGCCCACCTGGCCGGCACCCAAAATGATAATTGTTTTCATGAAAGCTCAGTTGATCTGCTCTTTTGTGTGAAAGTGCCCACGTGTTTTACCGGTGTGGGCATTTTCCGCTTACGGTTGTTTTCGTAGACGACAGTAAAAGAAACCGTCGTGGCCTCCTGCCTTCGGCAGCAACTGCAGGCCAAATCCGGTATCAATACCGCACTCGTTATTTTTGCTCACGCCTGTAGGGGTATCCTGCACCGCATTGTCGGTGCGGGCAAGAAAGCCCTCTACCTGACGGCTGTTTTCTTCCGGCAGAATGGAACAGGTTGCGTACACAAGGGTGCCGCCGGGTTTCAGCAGCTTCCACATGGCATCGAGAATATGCCCCTGCAGCTCAACCAGTTGGGGGATGTCGTCTGCCCTGCGCAGGATTTTGATATCCGGATGGCGACGTATCACACCCGTTGCGGAGCAAGGAGCATCCAGAAGGATGCGATCGTACTGCTGACCATCCCACCACTCGTCCGGCTTGCTGGCATCACCCTGAATCACACCAGCCTGCAGCTGCAGGCGCTCAAGGTTTTCTTCCACCCGCACAAGGCGACTGGCTTCCAGATCGAGTGCGGTAAGATCAAGGTTCTCGGTGTTCTCAAGCAAATGGCAGGTTTTACCACCGGGAGCGGCGCAGGCGTCCAGCACTCGCTCACCGGGATCACACTCCAACATGGCAGCGGATAGCTGTGCCGCTTCGTCCTGCACACTCACCAACCCATCAAAGAATCCGGGCAGATTATCCACAGCAGTTGGCTCTTCCAGCTGAATGCCATGGTCGGAGTACAGGGTGCGGGAGGCGTTGATCTCAGCTGCTTTCAGCTGCTTCAGGTAATCCGGGCGAGACACCTTGGCGCTGTTCACCCGCAAAGTCATGGGCGCCTGACTGTTGGTGCCTGCGATAATATTGTCCAACTGCTCCGGCCAGCGTTTGGCCAGCTTGCCGTAGAGCCAGTCTGGCAGTTCTGCGAGGGTGGCATCCTTGGTTGCGGCTGTACGCAGCTTCTCTTCTTCCCGCTGGGCGTTTCGCAGCACAGCGTTCACAAGGCCGTTGGCCCAGGATTTCTTCAACCCTTTTGCTGCGCCCACAGTTTCGCTGATAGCTGCGTGAGGAGGAATGCGGGTGTGATACAGCTGGCAGATACCCAGCAGCATCAGGGCTTTTACGTCACTGTCACGGTATTTCAGTGGTTTGGTAAGCAGCTGGTCGAGCACGGCGTTCAGGCTGAACCAGTGGCGCAGTGTCGTGTAACACAGCTGGCGCAGCAGGGCGAGGTCCCGCCCTTCCAGTTCAGACTCAACAGCAGGCAGAGCGGTTGCCAGAGATTCGCCAGCCATGACTTTTGCGATCACTTTCGCGCCGTAAAAGCGCACGCCCTTTCGTTGTGGAGCGGGCTGCTTCTGTTCTGGCTGCTTGCTCTGGGGTTTGGAACGTCTTCTATCAGCCATCAGGAAAGCTCAACATAGGAGAACACAGTGCCGGGGGCGAACATCTCTTTACGGCTGTTCAAAAGGTCGAGCACGTCCATGGCTTTACTGCTGGGAAGTTGCAGCTTCTTCAGGCGCAGAACGCCTTCGCCACAGGCCACATCAATGCCGCTTTTGTCGGCACGGATGATGGTGCCGGGGGCGGCATCGGTGCTGTCTTCCAGAGCTTCAGCGTCCCAGATGCGGGTGCGTTTGTCAGTCTGTTCTGCATCCTGGATCATCCAGGCTACAGGCCACGGGTTGAAGCCGCGAACCTTGCAGTCCAGTTCGGCGGCTGGGCGGCTCCAGTCTACCTGTCCTTCTTCCTTGGACATTTTGTGGGCGTAGGTAGCTTTGTCTTCGTTTTGTTTCTCAGGCTGCAGGGTGCCTTCGCTGATCATGGTGAGAGTTTCCACCAGAGCGGGGCCACCCAGCTTGGCCAGACGGTCGTACAGGTCCTGACTGGTGTCTGTGCAGTCGATAGGACAGGTGACTTTCAGCAGCATATCGCCGGTATCCAGTCCTTCGTCCATCTGCATGATGGTGACGCCGGATTCCTTATCACCCGCGCCCACAGCACGCTGAATAGGCGCAGCACCGCGCCAGCGGGGCAGGATTGAACCGTGTACGTTAATGCAGCCGTGTACCGGAGTATCCAGCACAACTTTGGGCAGAATCAGGCCGTAAGCCACCACTATTATCAGGTCGGGCTTGAGGTCGGCCAGTTCTTTCTGGGCCTCTTCGTTGCGCAGGCTTTTTGGCTGGTAAACGGGAATATCGTGCTGGAGGGCCAGCTCTTTTACCGGACTGGGGGTCAGCTTGCGACCACGGCCCGCCGGGCGGTCTGGCTGGGTGTAAACAGCAATAACTTCGTGTTCAGTGTCGAGGACAGACTGAAGGTGTATGGCGGCAAACTCGGGGGTGCCGGCAAAGACGATACGCAGTGCTTTGCTCATGATGCTCCGGCGCTGGGAAAAGATATAAGAGGCGGATTATCGCTCTTAGAGAGGGAAAAGGAAAAGGGAGAGCTTGATTTGGTGGTATCTGGCAGAGCGTCGGGAAGGAATCAGGGGAGACGCTCTGCCGGAAAGGCAATCGATCAGATTATTTCGCAGCCAGACGCTGGGCTTTTTCCAGCTTCTTGCGGATGCGGTCACGCTTGAGTTTGGTAAGGGCATCGACAAACAGAACGCCATCAAGGTGATCCAGTTCGTGCTGTACGCAGATGGACTGGATACCTTCAAACTCCTGCTCGAATTCTTTGCCATCGCGATCCAGTGCTTTGACCTTTACGCGATTCGGGCGGTCCAGCTTCTCGAAAAAGCCGGGAACAGACAGGCAGCCTTCAGCAAGATCGGCAATCTCATCAGTCAGAGGAGTGATTTCCGGGTTGATGAATGTCCAGGGTTCGCTCTTGTCTTCCGAGAAGTCCATGATGAACAGGCGCTTTTGTACATTCACCTGAGTGGCAGCCAGACCGCAACCATCGGCGTCGTACATAGTTTCATACATGTCGTCGATCAGTTGTCGAGTCTCGTCGGTTACGGATTCGACTTTCTCGCCGGGCTTACGAAGGCGCGGATCAGGAAACTCAAGAATATCGAGTTTTGCCATAGGTTATGTCAGCTCTGCTTTTTGTATCCAATTCAGCCATTGTACGAAATCCATTCGGGTCGAGCATTAGTAATTTCTCAGCAAGGGGTCAGTAGCACTAACAGAATTCCCATCAAAACAGCAGGCGTTGGATATAACACTGCTGTCATGGCTCATACATCAGTAAGACCTTTTATTGGCAGGTACGTGAAATTCAAGGAGTCAGATGTATGGCCTTCTCATCCAGCGTGAACCCACCAAAACCTCTTCTTATGGGAGGGAGAAAGTTATGTTCCTCGGTGGAAGACCCTTTAGGGCCAAAGGTGACCTATGGCTCTGCAGGAATGAGTTGCAAAGCTATTGAGTGCCATACACGCTTTCTTTTAGGGCGTCTTGGGCGACACGTGAATATTGCCAATATTGCAGCCCGAGCTTGTGCGTCCATGTCTTTTTTACCGCGATGGCTGATTGCTCATATGAGTCGGGATTGTGTGAATGATCTCACCCGCCAATCTCTGGAAGGTTCAAGAGTATCGGAAGGCGTTCTCACATCCTGTTTAAGCAGCAAGGACGATATGGGGCCAGAGCAGGCTCATCTGTTGTATGAACAGGTTAGAAAAAATGATGGAGAGAATAAACGGCGAGATGCCTTCTGGCGAGCTGTGCGCGCAAACTATACCGGTCGGGATAAAGATGCCCTTGAGCAGGATTTAAAGGCTTTTTTGCAAAGGTGCCACCTGTCATCGGATCAGCAGTTGATTGTCAGGCAGATGGCTGCGGCCTTAGCTCAGGGTACCTTTGATTCGGAGAAAGAAAGGCTTATCGATCTCTACAAAAAAACCAAGGATTCCGATGGGCATGACACCTTACATAATGTTGTGCATGTGCTGTGGAATCTTCACCTCACCGAAACACTGCTTGAGTTTGGAGCCAAATATGGGCCCGACAGTGGTATTGAACTAAAGCCTCCTTATATCTCCGTTCATGGAGGCATTCATGAGAACCCTGATTCAGAAATTATTGCTGCTAAAAACCGCCAGGATTATTACCTCGCCGCCAAACTGAAGGTGGCATACAACTATCAGGAGTTATGTAAAAAAGATCCTGATTTTGCCAGCAAAAAGCCAATTCCCTACAAAATGGCTTTTTTCCAACACTATGACAGTGACCGCTCTCTGGATCAGGCCCGCAAAGACTTCTTTGAATACCTGATGCAGGAAGGTGAAGGCATCACTCATGCCATGATGTTCTCAACAGATACGTGCAATAAAACCACACACCGAATGATTCATTGGCCCTTTGATCCCCATGATGAAGCCGGGTGTCTGTCCTGGGGAGAAAGTGCTGTTTTAGGAGTACGGAGAATTGCCCGCGCGAGCGGTAAGAGAAGGCAGGAGCTTCGGCTTCGGCAGTTAACGCTGGGGCGCCGCCCTCTTCACGAAAAGGTGGAAGAGGAACAGCTTAAAACGCCGGCCAGCTACACCCAGAGATTGAGTTGGGGAGCCGTTAAAGCAGCCCTTTGCGCAGGTTCCTGTCTTCAGGATGGAGTTGATCCCTGGAGTGCCGGTTTAGGTATAGGAGTGAATCTGTTAGGAGCCTCCCTTTTTTCTGATGATACAAGAATTGCCAGTTCTGAAAAGGCTCTTGAGTTTTTAGCGGGCTCTGTCGCCTGGTGGAGTGGATGCCCCATTATTCCCATCATGGGCGGGGCAGCACTCTCTCTGTCTATGCTGCGAGCAGGGTTTGGAAATACCTGGATTGGCAATAAGGTTTATGAGAGTCAGCTTGTTAAAGCTATTGATGAGAATGCTGAAATTGTGCAAGCAGTCAGCACAATCAGTACCGCCCTCATGGTTTTGCCTCCCACCAGTACCCATTGGCAGGTTCTTCATGGAGCCTTTGGGGCGGGTATGGCTCTGGCGACGTTCATTGAGCTGATGAGTTCAAACCAGATGTTCCGCCGCACTGTTCTCGTTGGTTTGGTTGCTGCCGGTATTGCAGCCGGGACGCTGACAGGAACAGGTTATGCTGTTTCTGAGCTTTTATTGCAGGCTGGTGAATGGGCAATCACCCCCGCTGGTTTGTTTGTTTTGAATAATCTGGTGGGTGTACTGTTCCAAAAGCGTGTTTTAGGCCCTATTCCCAGAAAGAGGGCCTATGTTCAGGAGGAGAATGAAGAGAGGAGAAAGGAGTATCTTTCAGGTGTGTTACACAATAAACGCCTAGCTCCTGCTATATCTACCAGCTTGTTTGAAGCTGGCCTGTCGGGTGTCAGCACTCCCTCAGAAGATGATTCCGTTTCATTAGCCTCTGACCCTGTCTGTGAAGAGTCTGATGAAGAAAATGAGGACCTGGATGATTCCCTTGATGATCTGCGGGATGATATGGACGCAGATGAATATGAGAGCTGATAGTCAGAAATAATGCTCAATTAGTCTTTCACAGAAAACAGCTGTTACTATTGGAAGATAAAGAAGAAAAACAGCATCAAGGAATAGAATATGAAGAAAGCTCTGCTGACAGCTTTCCTGTGGTCTCTGGTCGCGCAGGTATGGGCCGCAGCACCTTTTCGTGACGATCGGCCTGAATCCTACACCGTCGTTAAAGGGGACACTCTCTGGGATATTTCTGCCCGTTTTCTGGAAAACCCCTGGCAGTGGCCGGAAGTCTGGAGCCTCAATCCGCAAATCAACAACCCCCACCTGATTTATCCCGGTGATGTGGTCACCCTTATTTATGTGGAAGGTAAACCTCGCCTCACCGTAAGCCGTGGAGAAGCGGGCCGTACCATTCGTCTTGGTCCAAAGATTCGTTCTACACCTTTGGAAAATGCTATCCCGGCTATTCCTCTTGATGCCATCAGCAGTTTTCTGGATGTAAGTCGTGTGATTTCAGGCCCTGAGGTTCTTCTCTCTGCGCCTTACATTCTTGCCAATGGTCAGGAAAAGGTTATCAGCGGCGCTGGTGATACAGTTTATGTGCGCGGCAACTTTGATAAGGAAGCCAGCGCTTATGGTGCTTACCGTGGGCAGAAGGATTACAGAGATCCGAGAACAGGTGAATACCTGGGCACCATGGTGCAGAGCGTGGGGGCTTTGAATGTGCAGCGTATCACCAATGACATCGCGACCATGCATGTAACCCGGGCAAATGAAGAGCTGCGAGTGGGTGACAGGCTTCTGGTTTCTGAAGAACGTCGTCTGGCCACTTCGTTCTACCCCGCTGCTCCCAAAGGTAAGGATATAGAGGGCACCATCCTGGATGTGATTGGCGGTGTAAGTCAGATCGGCCTTTATAATAATGTCCTGATCAACCTTGGCGCCCGGGAAGGTCTGGAGGATGGCAGTGTGTTGGCTATTTTCCGTCAGAACACTATCAGGGATAAAAAGACCGGCGAAATTGTCAGGCTTCCCGCTGTGCGTGTTGGTCATATCATGGTCTTCCGCACCTACGAGAAAATGAGTTTCGCTATTGTTATGCAGGCCAGTCAGCCTCTCCACACGGGTGATGTTCTGCGGGCTCCGTAATTCTCCTCCCTTCCTGATTTTCTTGTCTAGAATGAGTCGCTATGAATGGCGACTCACCTCACTCTCAAGCAACTCCCCACTGGCAGCAACTCAAACACTGGCTGCAGCTTTTCCATATTCCCGGTTTGGGGCCAACCCGTTATCAGAAACTGCTAACTGCTTTGGGTTCTCCTGAGCAGATATTTGCTGCAAGCACCGCACAACTCAAAACTCTGCTGCCGGAATCTCTGGTAAAAGCCATCACGCTGGTGGAGCGAAATACCTTTGTAAACGCTGCGCTGGAAAACACCCGCCGGTGGCTGGAGAGCAGTGAGCATCACCATATTCTGACGCTGGATAACTCGCTTTACCCCTCCTTTCTGAAAATGATTCACGACCCTCCCCCCATACTGTTTGTGGATGGTGATGCACATGTTTTGAGTAACCGGCAGATGGCTATTGTTGGTAGCAGAAAACCATCCTATGCCGCGGTGGAGGTGGCAAGGAGAACAGGCACTGAACTGGCAGAACAGGGTTTAACTGTAACCAGTGGTTTGGCTCTGGGTATTGATGGAGCTGCTCATCAAGGTGCTCTCCAGGCTGAAGGTCCAACGGTTGCTGTGCTGGCAGGCGGAGTGGATTGTGTTTACCCCCATCGTCACAGGCCGCTGGCAAAGGCTATTACTGAGCACGGTGCTGTTGTTTCTGAGTTTGCTTTGGGTACCCAGCCCAAGTCTGGCCACTTCCCCCGCAGAAACCGGATTATCAGTGGCCTGAGTGTTGGTGTACTGGTTGTAGAAGCTGCCATTGCCAGCGGTTCACTGGTGACAGCGCGATGTGCTCTGGAACAGGGGCGAGAGGTGTTTGCCATGCCGGGCTCGGTGAATAATCCGGGAGTGCGCGGGTGCCATAAACTGATTCGTGAAGGGGCGTGTCTGGTAGAAAACACGGCTCAGATTCTTGAAGAGCTAAGTGGTGTTATCTCCGCTGAGAAACGATTACAAACTGCTTTCCCTGAGCTTCAACCCGAGTGCCCGGAGCAGCAAAAGGTCCTAGAGCTGATAGGCTTTGAAACCTGTCATCACGATGAGCTGATTTTGCGCTCCGGTATGGAGAGCCACACACTTTCTGAAGTCCTGCTGCATCTTGAGCTGGGAGGCTTTGTCAAAACTGTTGCTGGTGGATTTGCAAGGGTATGATGCGGTGGTTCGGATAAGACCTGAAACAGAGAAAAAAGGTTAAGGGAGTGAAATGAGTAAGCTATCAATGGAAGCCTCTGTAGAGGCCGTCTGTTCAGTTATTCGAGGTGGTGGTGTGATTGCCTATCCCACGGAGGCCGTGTGGGGATTAGGCTGTGACCCCTGGAATCAAAAAGCCGTTGAACGGATTCTTGAAATTAAGCGCCGCCCGGTTGAGAAGGGTTTAATTCTTGCGGCTTCTGATCAGGAGCAAATTGCCCCTTTGCTCGAAGGGTTATCTCAGAAACAAAAAAAACTGCTTGATGATAGCTGGCCAGGGCCGGTTACCTGGTTGATTCCCGACCCAAACCAATGGGTACCGGATTGGGTGCGAGGTCAGCATAACTCCGTTGCCGTGCGCGTGAGCGCTCATCCTGTTGTGCGAGAGCTGTGTGAAAGCTGGGGTAAGCCTCTGGTATCCACGTCAGCCAACCGTGCCGGAGAGGACGCACTGGTTGAGCAAGTGGACGTTGTGGCTCAACTGGGTGATGAGCTGGACTGTATTATTGAAGGTAAAACCGGCGATTCAACTGCCCCTTCCCGTATTTGCGATCTTGTGACTGGCCACATTCTTAGAAGTTAAGCCGTGAAATAAAATGGCTTATCTATACTTCTGCCCGGGCGTGGCTTTGGGGGAGGTCGCAATAGGTGAATTTCGCCTGAGGTAACGCTTTTTCTGTTTATCTCAGGTAAAAACTCCATGAAAACAGCTTTACTACCAGTTTCTCAGGCATGGTACTTTGTCCGTTTCTGGTTTGTTGCTTTTGCTTGCCTTGCCTCTCTTTCTTTCGCCTCAGGCGCAAAGACTTCAGTGTGTGATGAGCTTGAGGAGGAGTGGAATGCTCCCCTTCGTTTCCACTGCCCCGCCACTGCTCCTGAACTTCCTGCTGGGCACACTCTGAAGGTGATGACCTGGAATGTTCAGTTTATGACCGGTGGTGTTTATAACTTCTGGGATGGTCCGGAAGCTGTACCCATGCTGCAGGTGGAGCTGCAAAAACAAGTTGCCGGGAAAGTCAGTCAGGTGATTCGCGATGAAAAGCCGGATGTTGTATTGCTTCAGGAGGTAGATCGTGACACCCGTGTGGGTATGGATCAGATTCAATGGTTGATGGATGAGTTGGGAGATATTTATCCCTGCTACAGCGCAACCGCTTATTCCCGACTCAACCAAAATCTGACTTTGCCTGAGCGAAAGCGCCCTGCTGAGCAGAATCTGGTGACCTTGAGCCGTTTTCAGATGGGGACACCGAGGCGTCATGATCTGGCTCGCATACCAGAACGCTATGTCGTGCCCATGAGCTACCAAAGGGCGATGCTGGAAGTACCTGTCAAAACAACAATGGGGCACCACCTTCACGTGATCAATCTGCACACAGATGCTTCATTTGCCAGGAACACCGGGATTAGTGAGAAGCAGATTGCGCAGATAGACAGTTATCTTGAAGAGCTTGAATCCAAAGGTATTGAGTGGCTTGCCGGTGGTGATTTCAATGCGTTGCCCCCAGGTCAATACGAGCTTTTAAATGCAGACAGTCAAAGCTGGTACGAACAGAAAAGCCCTTTGGAAACACTCAGCCGCAAATATCCAATGGTTCCGTCTGTTGCGGATGCCACAGGTTCTGAGCGACACAAATGGTTGACTCAGATTCTGTTTGAAAAACACGGGCTGGATCAGACGCTGGACTATATTTTCTACTCGCCCCGTGTGCCTTCTATCAATGGCTATGTTTTGCAGGAGCCGATTTCCAAACAAGCATTATCGGATCACACCCCGGTTGTGGTGGAGTTCGCCTTGCCCTCGTTCCCGAATCACAGATAACAGTGGTAGGATGCCTATCCTGTTGAACCCGAATTGAAGAAGCAGGGTGCCTGAATGAATGAAGCCGGTAGCACGTTAGATATATCCAGCGTCGAGACATACCTTAAGAATTTGCAGGACAGGATCTGTCAGGCATTGGAACAGGTTGATGGTGGTGCTGGCTTTAGAACTGATATCACTGAGCATGCGGGTGGCGGCGGTGGTCGTGCCCGCGTTCTGGAAGATGGTGCAGTGATTGAGAAAGGTGGTGTGAACTTTTCTTCTGTCTCTGGTGCCTCCCTTCCCGCTGCAGCTTCTGCCCGCAGGCCAGAGCTGGCTGGCCGCAGTTTTCGGGCTATGGGGGTATCACTGGTTATCCATCCAAAGAATCCTTACATCCCCACATCCCACGCTAACGTACGGTTATTTGTTGCTGAGAAGGAAGGTGAAGCCCCTGTCTGGTGGTTTGGTGGCGGGTATGATTTAACCCCCTATTACGGATTTGAAGAAGACTGCCGCCATTGGCACCAGGCGTGCAAAAATGCCTGCGAACCTTTTGGGGATGATGTCTATCCCCGCTTTAAAAAGTGGTGCGATGAATACTTCTTCCTCAAACACAGAAGTGAACCTCGTGGTGTGGGCGGGCTGTTTTTTGATGACCTGAATGAGTGGTCTTTTGAGGAAACCTTCGCCTTTATACGCAGCGTGGGAGACAGTTATCTCGAGGCTTACCTGCCTCTCATTGAAAAGCGCAAAAATACACCTTGGGGTGAGCGGGAAAAGAGCTTCCAGAAATACCGCCGTGGCCGCTATGTGGAATTCAATCTGGTGTATGACAGAGGCACGATTTTTGGTTTGCAGTCGGGTGGGCGCACAGAGTCTATTTTGATGTCTATGCCTCCGGAGGTGGATTGGCGTTACGACTGGCACCCGGAGCTAAACACACCAGAAGCTGAACTGTATGAAAACTTTCTGAAACCCAGGGAGTGGGTTTAGTTAGCAGGGGAGGTATAAGAATGAATGTTGCAGTCGATCAGTACGCCGTGATGGGCAACCCCATCAAACATAGCAAATCTCCCATTATTCACGCCCTGTTTGCCGAACAGACAGGGGAGCGGCTGCGCTACGAGGCTCTGCTTGTTCCTACAGATGGCTTTGGCGAAGCCGTTGAACTGTTTTATCAGGACAAAGGCTGCGGTCTGAATATCACTGTGCCCTTCAAACAGGATGCCTGGAATGCTGCTGAACGCATGACTGGCCGCGCCCGCCGAGCCGGTGCTGTTAACACTCTCTGGAAAGATGAAACTGGCACCCTCTGGGGGGATACAACCGATGGCGTAGGGCTGGTAAGGGATCTGACTGAAAATAATGGCGTAACTCTTTCCAAAAAGCGGGTGCTGATATTGGGTGCTGGTGGCGCTGTACGTGGCGTGCTGGAACCCATTCTTGAACAGGGCTCTGCTGAGGTTGTGATCGCCAATCGCACCGTTAGTCGGGCGGAAGAGCTGGCAAAACTGTTTGGTGAACTGGGCAAGGTTTCAGCCTGTGGCTTTACCGAGGTGGAAAGGGAGTTTGATGTGGTGATCAACGGCACATCTGCAAGCCTCGAAGGGGAATGCCCTCCTCTGCCGGACTCTGCAATAACAGCACAAACTGCTGTGTACGACATGATGTATGGCGCTGGTGACACTGTGTTTAACAGCTGGGCAAAATCCCGTGGGGCTGAAAAAGTGATGGATGGCCTCGGCATGTTGGTTGAGCAGGCGGCGGAATCGTTCTCTATCTGGAGAAATAAGCGACCCGACACACAACCGGTTATTCAAATGCTTCGTAATGAGTTGATCTGATTTGAAATACCGATGTTATGATTGACGCTGCCTTTTACTTTCAGGGGGATGAAATATGGCTGGTACGCAACTGAGCTTCATTATTCTGGTTGATGCAGGGGATAACGATGTTCACAAGATTCGCGACGCCCTGCTCAAGCTGGAAGCTCTGCACATTGTTCATTGCCCTCTTGGCCCCACAGATTTGATCTGTGTTGGTTCTGTTGCCAGCATGGATGAACTGAAAGGCTTGATGAGCACTCAGGTTCCTCAACTGTTGGAAGACAAGTTCAATCCTATCGAGAAAACCGAAACTCTGCTGGTTATGGATCAGTATGGTGAGAAACTGACAGCTGAGACATTCTCCCGCCCCAACGGCACAGGTGCCTGGATATTCACAGACCAGAAGGTGAGCAGCAGCCACCTGTCGGCCAAACTGATAGATCATTACCCAGAAATTATTACTGCCTATAACGTACTTGGCTGTCACGACAGCATCTTCTATGCTGAAGCCGAAACGTTAGACAGACTTATGGCTGTGATCGACGAAGGCTTCCGCACTCTCCGGGGTATTGGCTCTTCTGGGAAGCCTATGAAAGTGCTGTCTCGTACGGATACGCGACTCGTTCTGATGTAACAACACTCCAACGTCTGACTAAGGGGCCTGCATGTCTTACCCTGATCTTCCTGGCCCCTGCTCTCCTCTCCCCGGTGATCTGCTATTTCTCCATACACGAGATGAACCCCGTATGGCGGCGGTGTCTCGGATATTTTCGGGTGTTCACGGTTTTGTCATCAACCATGTGGCTATGTGTGTGGAAGAAGGTGAACTGATAGAAGCTGTGCCGCCACTGGTTAGACAGGTCGCCCTGACAGACTTCCTGCAAAAAGCTCATCTGGATGAACAAGGGCAGCCCCGCGTACTGGTGTGTCGGGTTAAAGGTATGGAGCACCATAACATCAATATTGCTGTAGGGCGTATTTTCCAGCATATCGGGAAGCCTTATAACGAGACATACATGCCATCTGAGGATGAGTGGTTCTGCAGTTCTCTGGTTCAGGATGCCTGGTATCACGGTAATAACGGCGAGCATGTTTTCCCACAAACGCCACTGGAGTTTCGTGATCCGGCCACCGGAGAGATTATGCCGTTTTGGGAGGAGTACTATGAAGAGCGCGGGCTGGCTGTTCCCCAGGGGTTACCCGGCTCCCATCCGGCTTTAATCTCCCGCTCTCCCAATCTTACTGTTGTGGGCTGTTTTGGAGTCTTTGAATTAAAAGAGTGAACGATCAGCAAACGGTTTTGGCTCTTTACCTTTTTCCGCCAAGCCGTTCTTCATAGCGATGCTTTGGTTTTTTCTACCAAGCAGACGCATCTGAATCAGGCGCTCCCATAACAATGAACGACGGGGGCCTGCTTTCCAGGTTTTGCGAAGCAGTAATTTGGCGGCGGCTGTCTGGTCGGGAGACTGTTGACTGATAATACCAGCCAGCTTTTCCGCGTCCTCTACAGGCGAATCACTGAGCTTGCTGACCAACCCGTATTCAAAGCCTTCCTGCCCGGTGAATACACGACCGGTTGTCGTCAGTTCAAAGGCAATATCGTAGCGTGTCAGTGTGGTAAGCGTTGCTGTAGCACTCATATCAGGGATCAGTCCCCACTTCACCTCCATAACAGACCACTTGGAATCAGGCGTTGCTATTCGATAATCCGCCCCCAAAGCAATCTGTAAGCCTCCTCCATAGCAGCTCCCGTGTATTGCACCTATAACCGGCACAGGGAGTGTTTTCCAGATATACGCTACATTCTGAAATGTGTTGGCAGACGACCAGGGAAGCTTAAAGAAGAACTTGGGCACCATCAGCGGATTTTTACTGAGAGCCTTGAAGTCGAGTCCGGCACAGAAGGACTCTCCTTTACCGGATAAAACCACAGCACGAATACTTTTGTTTGTGCGGATGTGTTTGGCAGTAGCAATCAGCTCTTTAAATAGCTGCTCATCAAGACCGTTGTGTTTTTCAGGGCGGTTCAGAGACACATAGGCAATATGTTCTTTTGTATGAAAAAGGACTCGCTGCTCAGACATCTTAGTGCCTCGTTATCATTATTGTATTACGCATACTTCCACACCTTCCCATCACGTTTCTAGTCGTTGACACTTTTTGGACGAATTTTTACTTCGTCAAACAATGCTCTTTATCCAATGGTAAAGCTTAGAGCAGTAAACTCCGTGAAGTTTAAATGTACATAAACACACATAATCGCTCATAATCTGTACACCGGAGGGCACTTTAGAATAAAAATGGATAGCTCTCTGTGAGGATGGATGTCACACACTAAAGAAGTACCAAAATGAATAACACACACAAATTAGTAGCAACACTGGCTCTTTCCGCGAGCTTTGCAGCGGGCACGGCGACAGCCGGCAGCATCACTGAACCTGTATGGAGCTTTGCCAACGTCAGCATCAACCATTTGGATTGGTCCACAGGGACCGAGCAACGTACTGGTAATAATGGCAACAGGAAAGAAGACTTTAACTATCTGGAAGTTGAAGGTGGTGCAGGTTATAACTGGGGTGAAATCTACGGCTTCTATGACATCGAAAACCCAGGCCGTAAGCGTGAAAATGAAGATGGCAAAGAAAAGCGTATTGCTACCAAGGGCACCATGCATTACTACCTGGGTGACTCTCTCTTCTCCCTTTATGCGCAGGTTTACCACTTCAATTCCAAGCCTTTCTATGAAACCAACACCGTTGTCGGCCTGGGCTACCGCTACTCCAACGGTTCCGGCTTCTGGATCAAACCATGGATTGGTGGTCACTATGTAGACAGCGACAATGGTTACAGCGGTACAAACGGCATTATGGCTGGCTGGGTGCTGGGCTATAACTTCAAGGCTATGGATCAGGACTTCATGATCACCAACTGGCATGAAACTGAGTTTCTGCGGGCCAGCAAATACAAAAGAGTGAACGGTAACCTTGGTATGAACGGTGCCGTTGCTCTGTGGTGGAATGCCTCCCAGCACATCTCTGCCGGTGTTCAGTACCGCTACGCTAACAAGAAACTGGGCTTTGATGGTAATAACAACGCGATGATCTACACCCTGAAGTACAACTTCTGATCTTTGTTGTTGTAAGTGTGTCGATAAAAGAAACCCGGCTAATCAGCCGGGTTTCTTTTATGGGGTTCTGATTGTTATGGTTACTTACGCACAATACCCGCAGGGGTAAAGTCAGAAACCTTCAGCGGGGAATGCTTCTCAGTAAACTCGCGCAATACCTCTGCATCGGCGAAGCCGGTGTCTACGAAGCCAGGCATTTTCTTCACGTTGGGGTAGTTGTCACCACCGCCAGCAGAGAAACTCAGCAGAGCCATTTTGTAGGTCTTGTTCAGGTCGATAGCTTCGCCACCAATCCTCACATCGTGAACTGCGCCACTCTCGATTACCATTTCAATGCCGGAGAAGTGTGCAAATGCACCACTGTTGGCTGGCTTGAGGGCAACCACGTTCAGGTAGTCCATCACTTCCTGACCATTCATTTCAACGGTAGTCAGGGTGTTGCCGAAAGGCAGAACAGTCAGAATGTTCTTGTAGGTAATTTCACCTGCAGGAATACTGGCACGGATGCCGCCGCCGTTCATGGTCGCAAAGTCTGCACCGGTCTTTTCAATAAATGCCTGGGTGATCATAGTGCCAAGATCAGTTGGCTGGAAGCGTACTTCGCTGCGCTCACCCATCAGGCGCTCATCAACAGAGCCAACCCTGGCTTCAACCAGCTTGGCACCTTTCTCATGGTAAGGCGCCAGCAGAGCCAGCATGGCTGGGTCTTCCTTGATAGTGATTTCCTTATGGTTCACAGGAATCAGCTTGTAGCTCACCAGTTTCAGTACACCATTGCGGAACTCGAAGTCTGCACGGCCAATAAACTTGCCCAGCTCATTAGCCTGGAAGATATAGGTGCCGTTCTGCTTATCCGGGCGTTCCAGGGTTTGATGGGAGTGGCCACCGAAAATCATATCGATACCATCCACATTGCGAGCCAGAGTTACATCCCCTGGAGAATTCACGCCATGGTTGGCATCTTCGTAGTAACCCAGATGGCTGGAGACGATAACAATGTCAGAGGCCTTTTTCAGTTCAGGCATTAACTGAGAAGTTGCTTTCACTGGAGAGATAAAGTCCAGGCCAGCAGTGTTGGCCGGGTCAGTGGCTTTGGGGGTGTCGATTGTGGTGAGGCCCATCACTGCCACACGTAAGCCATCAAACTCAAAAGTGGTGTAAGGCTTGAATAGAGGACTGCCAGTTTTTTCATCAATAATATTGGCAGACAGGAAAGGGAAGTCTGCGATGTCTTGTTGCATCATCAAAACATCCCGGGGCTTATCGAATTCATGGTTGCCGACGGCCATAGCGTCGTAACCCAGTAAATTCATGCCTTTAAAATCAGGGATGGCATCTTGCAGGTCGGACTCCGGTACACCGCTGTTAACGTCACCGCCAGACAGCAGCAGTACATTGCCGCCCTCATCTTTTACTTCTTGACGAATCTCATTTACCAGAGTCATCCGGGCAGACATACCCCAGCGACCCTTGTGGTCTCGCCAGAAACGACCATGGTGATCGTTGGTGTGAAGAACGGTCAGCTTATATGTTTTGTCTTGTTCATAGGTTCCTTCAGGCTGTTGCTGAAGGAAAGAACAGGCACTGACAGCAAGTGCCAGAGCTGTTGCTGTAAGCAGCTTAAACCCACGATTCATAGAAATCATGAATAAAGTCCTTGAGGCCGATGTTTTAAGTTCTTCAGGGAGGCTTTGGCAGGTGTCCCCGTAATGGTGGGTAGACTATCAGGATTGGTAGGTAGTTTTTCTGACAAATGTCATTTGCCGGCGTAAAGATTTTGTGAATATATAGGTATTTAATCCGTTGTTTGGTGGGCGGCCATTTTTGCAATATGGCCGCTGTTGCCTTCACCAAAGGTGATAAAACCGCTGCTTATCCGGATACGGAAACACATCCAGGTAATCACCATTGGCAACATGTTTTTGAATGCCTTTCCAATAATCTGCATCCAGAAGATCCGGGTGCAGTTGTTTGAGTAGCTTTCTCACCCTCGGCAAGGTGGTAACAAAGGTGCTCAACTCCTCGGGAAATACATCGTTAGGGGCAACGGAGTACCAGGGCTCGGCAGACATCTCATCTTCGTAAGTGCGCGGTGGCGGAATCTTTCTGAAGTTCATTTCGGTCATATATTGCACTTCGTCGTAGTCATAAAACACCACTCGCCGGTTGTTGGTCACACCAAAGTTTTTCAGCAACATATCTCCGGGGAAGATATTCACACCAATCATTTCCTTGAGAGCCTGGCCATATTCGCCAATGACCTCTTCGGTTTCTTCCGATGTGGCTTTTTCCAGATAGAGATTTAAAGGCGTCATTCGCCGTTCTATATACAGGTGTTTAATGACGACAGTATCGTCTTCGATATCAAACGAGCCAGGGATGGTTGCCTCAAGCTGGGTTAGCAGTTTATCGGGGAAGCGGGATTTGGGGAGCACCACATCTTTGTATTCGTGGGTGTCTGCCATGCGGCCGATGCGGTCGTGTTTTTTAACAAGCTGGTAACGCTCCAGCACGGTTTGGCGGCTGAAGTTTTTGCTGGGAGCAAACTTGTCTTTGATGATTTTAAAGACGTAGGGGAACGATGGCAGAGTGAACACTTCCATCACCATACCTTTCACGCCGGGTGCCACTATAAATTGATCGTCAGATTCATCCAGATGGGTGAGCAGTTCGCGATAGAACTCTGTTTTCCCTTGCTTATGAAAACCTATAGCACTGTAAAGCTCGGCAATGGTTTTGTTGGGCAGCAGGGTTTGCAAAAAACGAACAAGGGCGGAAGGTGTCTGAGTTTCCACCATAAAATAAGCGCGGGCAAAGCCGAAAAGGATGGAGAGTTGGCGTGAGGCTGTGAGTAGTACATCAATAAATAAGCCGCCTTTGGGGTGGTGCAAAACCGGAATAATGAAAGGCTGAATACCGGTTAGCGACACCACCCGACCGATAATATAAGCAGATTTGTTGCGGAAGAATGGCGATTTCAAAATATCAAAGCGCATGCGATAAGGTTGATGATGTGTGTGGGAGGCCTGTTTAAAGAAGGCTTTCTGTAAAAGCTTGATATCCCTATCAAGATTTACAAACGCAACGCCGGGGTGAAGGTCTCTTATGATCTCCTTAACCGTTTCCCCAATACCGTCATCGTTATACTCCACGGGGAAATAGCTTTTATAGGCTGTATCCATAGCCACGGGGATACGGTCCTGCAGGGTGGATTCCACAAAAATAAACTGGTTGTTGTAATACTGACGGTGGAACAGGTTGCAGAACACAGAGTTGTAGAAGGTTTCAGCCAACTCCGCCTGAGGATGGAAGATGAGATATTTCAGGTAAAACCCTTTCACTGCATGCCACAGCTCTGGCTGGAGTTTATCGCCTTCCAGAAGCTGCCGAACTTCGGTAACCGACTCCCGAACACGGGTGTCGTAGTAGGAGATACGGTCGGCCGATGCCTGGCTGATGGCAGACCAGTTCTGGTTCTGGTAGTGATTTTTTACGGAAGTGGTGATGTCCTGAAACAGGCGATAGTGACGACGGAAGCCGTTTAATATTACCTTGGCGATCTTTCTTGGGTTCTTCATTACGTGAACTTTTTATTCTTAGGTGCCTGTTTTTGCAATGGTCCGGGTACTTAGTAGCAACACTTTAACAGCAATTCCCGCTAAATGATTAATGTTCAGTAGTCCCAAGCCTTCCAGAGGAGTGAATTTTCACAGGCTACCCACTGTGCCAGGTTCCTCGGAAAGACCCTTCGGGTGCCCCTGACGACCTTGTTAGGAAAGCCTGCATACCGAGAACTCAACCTGCCTGAAAATGTCCTATCCCCTATAAACAGATACATCAGGGAAAGTCAGGTTATGCAATCACAAATACATCATTCAACAGTATCCATTAACGATACTCTCTGGGGAGTGCCCAAAGCAGTCTCTGGATGTACAGTCTGCAAGAATGACGCAGCTAGCGTAATAATTTGTGAAGAGGGGCATAAAATCTGCGCGACCTGTTTTGAAGAGGATTTCGACAAGCTCAGCACATGCCCTGAGTGCCGTGCAAAGCTGGCAGACAGGGATATAGCCAGATATACCAAAAAAGGAGGGCTCTTAACCCTCAACAATACCCGCTTTTACTGTATGAGTGAAAAGTGTGGGTGGTCTGGAGGCTACAACGAGTTGGAGGCTCACAAGAAACTCTGTTCACAAAAGCTTTTAGATTGTGATTATGGCTGTGGTGAGAGAACATCAGGCCAGGAACTTGATAGACATAAACAACAATGTAGAAAACGCCCCTATAAGGAAGGGAACCTTGCCGCGGATTATGAAACGGTTATGGAAGCCAAGCGACTTAGAGACGAGTGCCTCAAGGTAGAAGGCGATCCATCAACCACTCAAAGCAACCCAGAGTTAACTGGTCGCTTGGTCAGGCTCTACCCTCTGGTTCTTAACGCCGCTTTGAAGGAAGGCTCTAAAGCAAGTCAGCCGACGTCGCTATCTGTAACAAACATCCCATGCCACTCCCCATGTGGTTTTATAGCCAGCAATCTCAGCGAGCTTTCTTCTCATTTCTCTGATTGTCCCTATATATCCCTTCCGTGCCGCCACTGCACATTATTAGTAGAAAGGAGAGATCTATCCGACCATGAAGAGCGGTGTGACCGGCGCCCGGTGAGTTGTACTTACTGTGAGAGTTCCCTGCTACAGGGAGAAATGACGCAGCATTTTCAGGACTGTATCAGTTATCCGGTAAACTGCGTGTTATGCAACAATGATCTGGCTCGGTCAACGCTCAAGGAGCACCAGGCGACCGCGTGCCCACAAAGATCTGTAGAATGCGATCGCTGCTTTGAAGCAACCACCGCTGCAGAGCTGGACACACATAAACAGGGTTGCCAATTCATGCAAAAGATTATTCTACCAGCCAGCTCTGCCAATGCCGCCGTCACTCTGGTGCCCCAGCCCAACTCTACAGGCCCTGTCTATCAACCAGAAGACTGCTCAGGTGATTCGTCCGTTATCTATCTTGCTCTTCCACATAAAAAATTTCAGGACGTTATGCGTCGTAAAAAAAGAGATGGGGATGAAAGAGCCAACACATCATTCTTCCATAGTCGTTATGAGATCACGTGTACGTACGCCGAATCCCCCAGTAACATAACCTCCTTTGTCAATTATCATAACATATGGCGGTTGGGGATTGAGCAACCTGACGAGACACGAAAACATCGTTTCGTGTGGACAAATATGGACGTTTTAGACACACAAAATCAGAAAGTAGCCCATCTGGTGCAGTACTATCCTGCTTCGGGTAGTGAGGGGGGAGTAAAAATATGTATCGGCAGTAATTTTAACCATTCCGTAGGCCACCTGAAAACGATTGACGAGCAAGAGGCAAAAGTTCTGTCTCACGAATTCCCTTCTGATCTTATGCTGATTCGGATTCGACACGATAAAAATAAAAAATGATGATGTTAACCAACGCGTTCTAGCAGTAGTACCAAGCCTTCCAAAGGAATGAATATTCGGTGAAATCGTAAACTTTCAGCTACTTTTTATCACTCTCACCCGGGTATGTCTCCACTATCCCGGACACACGCCTCAACCACTGTGACGATAAAATCTCCCTGCAACCAGTTTTCCAAGTGTGTTGGAGAGCACTTAGTGTAGATTTCTGGCAGCTGCCTCAATGATACTTCTTAGCCATCGGTGGGCTGGGTCATCGTGGTTACGTTCATGCCAGTACAGTACGTAGCAGATTGGTTTAAGGGTGAAGGGAATAGGCAGTGAAACAACATCAAAGTGTTTCAGGGCATAGTCCGCCCAGAGACTGGGAGGGGAAATAGCCAGATCAGTGTTCTCACACATTCCGGTAGCACTGTAAAAATCTTCCACGGACACCGCAACATTTCTGGAAAGATTTTTTATAGACAACGCCTTGTCAATCTCAAGCCAGTGACTGTTAATCTTGCCAATACCTATATGCTTTAACTCCAGCCATCGGTCTATACACCATTCCTGCTCCAGGCAGGGGTGATGCTTGCGTACCTGACAGACTAAGGTATCGGTATACAGTATTTTGCTATACATCCCCGCGATTTTTTCCTGTCCGAAGTCCGTATCTCCGGGCAGAAGTACCATATCCAGCTTGCCGGAGACCAGGTCAGCAATATTGTTCTTAGATAGGTTTCTGACTCCAATTTTCACTTGGGGAGCCTCCAGGTTGATCGCCGACATTGTGTGTTGAAACAACAGTAAAAAAGCGGTTTCAGGGAAGGCAATATGAAAATTCCGCTCACAGGCCGACGGGATAAACTGCTTTGGCTGAATAACCTGCCATAACCCCTGCATAATGGGTGTCAGCTCTTCCTTTAACTGCATCGCCCGAATAGTGGGCACCAGTCCGTGAGGTGTTCGGGTAAACAGGGGGTCGTCCAGTAACTCACGAAGTTGAGACAAGCTTTTACTGACAGCAGACTGGCTCAGGCAGAGGTGCTGCGCCGTTCGACTGACGCTTTGTTCCTCCAGCAAAGCTTGAAGGCAGACCAGAAGCTTTAAGTTGACTCGGGATAATTCCAATAATGACATCTTCGATATTCAGATATTACTGAGAGTGAAACAGGAAGTGAAAAACCATCACTTTTACTCATAAGCCAGCGATCTCATAATGGCATTATTCTAATATCTGAGGATAGCTTTTTGCTCGCGTCACAACGTTCTGCCCTGCCAGTGATTTTTTTGATGGTTATTTTTGGCCCACTGGCGATTGATATATACCTTCCATCATTACCTGAGATGGTTCAGGTTTTCCATGTTGATGAAGCAACCATGCAGTTTACCGTCAGTCTGTTCATGATGGTTTTAGGTGTTGCTCAACTGATTGCCGGCCCTTTGTCTGATAAATTTGGCCGCCGGGCCAGTGCTGTAGTTGGCCTTGTCTTTTATATTGCAGGAAGCCTTCTGGGAGCCAGCTCTGAACAGCTGTTCACTCTGTACCTGGCCAGAGTTCTGCAGGCCTTCGGTGCAGCCTGTTGTTCTGTGACCGCGTTTGCGTGGATACGGGATAACTTCGATGCCATGGAGTCCGGTAAACTGATCAGCTATATGGGCGGTATTGTTGGTGCTGTACCTGCACTTGCGCCCGTGATTGGTGGTGTTCTGGCCGTTCAGTGGGGGTGGACCTCAAGTTTCTTCTTTATGGCTATGTTCGCTGTCGTGATGTTGGTTGGTGTTCTGGTGCGTCTGGCGCCCAAGGCTCAGACCCAAAGTACTGACATCAGTACAGCTCCCCAGAACAACACCAGAAAAAACCTGGCTGAAATCTTCACCAATCGGCAATACCTGACTTATTGCCTGGCAGGAACTCTGACGATGGGTGGCATTCTATGTTATGTGTCCATGGCTCCGATTGTGGCCATGAGTCTGGGGGGACTGGGAGAGTTTGGCTTCTCCTTAGTGTTTGGTGTTCTTGGGGTTCTTCAGTTGCTGGCCAGTATCATAGCTCCCCGTATCGTCAATCTGATCGGCCGCGAACAGACTATTCTGGTTGGTATTGCTTTGGCTTTGATTGCTGCCGCCGGGATTATGCTGGTTCCAGCCAGCAACCCATTGCTGTTCTTCATTCCGGCTGCTGTGGCTGGTATCGGTTTCAACTTTATCTACGGTACAGCTTTTGGCCTGACGCTGGAGCATTTTAAGCACTGTGCAGGTCTGGCTGCATCCATTGATGGTTGTGTCCGCACGTCGATTGGTGGGCTGCTGGTTGCTCTTGTCAAACTTTTGGATTTAGGGGTATTTGAGGCTACGGCACTGATGTTTGCATTGCTGGCTATTCCGTTTGTTCTGATTATCGCCAGCATGATGCGCAATAAGAATGCACGTCCAGCCGTTGAATTATCATTATAAACTCTCCCTGTCGCCTGCTCATCTCTCTGGTCAATCAGGCATAATAAGTACCCTGACTATTGGTTTCGCATAGTCTGGCGGCGTCTTTTTCCGCCCTTGCTGCGTCACAGCTCTGGTCACGTTGCGGGCTACGCTCCCGACGTTGTTCCTTGAAGAGCGAAAAAATTCACTCGCCACCATTATGCGAAAACAATGGTCCGGGTACTTAGCCTTGTAAACCATGACAGTGTGAAAGGGAATCGCTGCATTGAGTGAGATGTTAAATAAATACATTGGTGCCCACGTAAGCGCAGCTGGCGGTGTTGAGAACGCTCCGGTGAATGCTTACAAGCTGGGCGCCAGTGCTTTTGCTCTGTTCACCAAAAATCAGCGGCAGTGGAAGGCAAAACCGCTGACCGATAAAAGTATCAAGCTGTTCAAAGAGCGTTGTGAGACGTACGGCTTTAAACCGGAACAGATTCTTCCCCACGATAGCTACCTGATAAATCTCGGCCATCCGGAAGAAGAAGGTTTACAAAAGTCTCGCGATGCGTTTGTTGAAGAGATGGAACGCTGCATGCAGCTGGGTCTGGATCGCCTTAATTTTCACCCCGGCAGCCATCTTCGTAAGATCAGTGAGGAGGAGTGTGCCGAGCGTGTGGCGGAGTCTATTAATCTTGCCCTTGATCGCACCGAGGGTGTGATTGCTGTTATCGAGAATACTGCAGGACAAGGCAGCAATATGGGGTGGAGCTTCGAGCATCTGGCTATGATAATTGACGGTGTGCACGACAAAAGCCGTGTGGGTGTCTGTCTGGATACCTGTCACACTTTTGCAGCAGGTTATGATCTGCGCACTAAAGAAGCCTGCGAGAAGACATTTGCAGAATTTGAAAAACGAGTGGGCTTCCGGTATCTCAAAGGTATGCACCTTAATGATTCCAAAGGTGAACTGAATTCACGGAAAGACCGCCACCATAGTCTGGGAGCAGGGGAAATTGGTTGGGAGTGCTTTCGCACCATCATGCAGGATGATCGCTTTAATGGTGTTCCTATGGTACTTGAGACAATCGATGAAACAATCTGGCCTGATGAGATTCAAGCACTGCGCCGGCTAGCCCTCAGGAATGCCCCTTTAAGTGCCCAAACCATTGCTTTGGCATAATGCATAGCCACGTCGATCCTGAACAGAACTTGGTAACCAGAGCGTTAGTGAAGATAACCACCGGTTGAATTATTGAAATATCGCGGACTCCAATGTGTGAAAAATTAAGTTTTAATACAAGGAGTCTCCATGAATTCATCTCAATCCAGCCGGTCAAGTACACCTCACAGTTTAATGAGAGCAAGCAGCGCGCCTCCAGCAATAACTATGCCTGTCACAGCTCAGAGTGCAAATCTCCCCTCTCTGGCAGGATATTCTGTTAGTCCCACAGTGAATATGCCTCTGCTAATGCCTTTAGGAGCCTATGGGTATGGACATCAATATGGAATGACTCCCACCGGAGCGGGGCTTGGCACTCCTAATATAGTACCCAATGTTTCACCTATTCTGACTCCAGTTATTCTTCCTGGTCCGCTTAGCTCTACTAGTACGGCACCTAGTGTCTCATCTCACCCAACTCCAGAGTTTTGTCCTGGCTGGTTTGGCCCTTCCGGTATGATGCCCGGTGT
>NZ_SMME01000266.1 GCF_009711465.1 Parendozoicomonas verongulae
ACAGACAAAAGGCCTGTCTCCTGTGTGGACTATTAACGTATACATACCACTGGAATCCTCAGGCCTATCATCGTCAATTCGAACCTGAAGCTCTCTGTAATGTTCACGCACCCAGGCATTTAAATGCGGAAATCGGGAAGAAGGCAGGCTTCTCGAAGGAAGGGGAGCACAGTGAATGTGAAGGGGAGCTTCCTCACCCGGAGACACATGACACATGCTTGCCTTATCCCGGATCCATGTTGTGGCACCTGGTTCAACAGCCAGATGTTTGCAGGCGTTGGAGTGGTGAGAGTTAATCCGGTTTTTCGCTTTTCTCCACGGCAATGCACGAAGTGATGTTCGGTTGCTCTGTCTATGACACAGGATGTTGTTTTATGGGGCTGGATATCTGTGCTGTCCGTAGCGTCTATAGCAATGTTGCCTGTAGAAATCACATCAAGTGGCCGTGA
>NZ_SMME01000535.1 GCF_009711465.1 Parendozoicomonas verongulae
TAAGGTGGACCCCATTGTCTAGACCACGAAGTCCACTTTTTAAGTTATGTTCCGGCTGTTGTTGAAGTCCCTCAGCCAAAGTGTATTGCCTGAGGTGTCTTGTAGTTCAGTGACTGGTGAAGCCTTTCAGCATTGTAGAACCGGAAGTACTTCTCCAGTCCTTGATACAGCTCAGCTACAGTTCTGAACTCGTTTAAGTAAAGCCATTCATATTTCACAGAGCGCCAGAGTCGTTCGACAAAAATGTTATCCAATGCACGACCTTTACCATCCATGCTGACTTTGATTTCTCTGTCCAACAACGGCGTCAAAAAATCCTGACTGGTAAATTGGCAACCCTGATCAGTGTTAAAAATTTCAGGCTCTGTTAGCTCTAATGCTTGCTCCAAGGCTCGGATACAAAAATCAGCATCCAGTGTATTCGACAGTTCCCAGCTAATGACATAACGGCTGTACCAGTCGATGATGGCAACCAAGTACATGAACCCTTGGGGCATGGCGCAATAAGTTATGTCTGTGCTCCAAACCTGGTTAGGGCGGTTAATTTCCAGACCTCGAAGCAGGTACGGATAAACCTTGTGCTCCTTGTTTCTCAGGCTGGTTCCAGGCTTGGGAGCCACGCCTTCAATGCCCATTAGTCGCATAAGGCGCTGCGTACGTTTTCTGTTAACGAGATGGCCTTGTATTTTCAGCCACTCCGTCATTTTACGACTGCCATAAAAAGGTGTTGCTGTGTACTGCTTGTCGATCAGCTCCATCAACAGGAGATTCTCAGCACTTTCCTGTGCGGGTTGACCCCGATAGTAAAGCGTAGAGCGATTCAGTCCGAGCAGCTCACACTGTCGTCGTACACTGATATCCAAGTTCTTAGGATCGACAAGCATACGCAAATGATCAACCGACTGATCCAGATTTTTTTTTCAACCAGTCCAGCTCCATCTTGAGCCGACCGATTTCCTGATATAACGGGGCGGTGAGTTCATCAGGATCAATAACTGGAGCCGTACGGCCAAATAGCTCAGGAACCTGTTTCAGTAGCTGACGCTTCCACTGACTAATCTGAACAGCGGCTAAGCCATGTTCACTGGCCAACTGGTTAATTGTTTTATCGCCTCTGTAGGCTTCCAGTGCAACCTGAGCTTTGAATTCAGGTGCATGACGCTTCCTTTTTCTGACTGTCATTTTCCCCTCCTTGAAAGGGCATCATACAGTCGGAAAACTTAACTTAACCAGTGGTCCAGTTTTTGGGGTCCACTATA
>NZ_SMME01000660.1 GCF_009711465.1 Parendozoicomonas verongulae
TGTTCTTAAGGGAGATGTTTCTGTTCTTAAAAGCGATATGAGTACAATCAAAACCAGGTTGACTGATGTGGAAGGTGGTGTCTCAGCCTTGGTTGAAGCCATGTTGGTGGGCTTTAAGCGTAGTGATGAGCAGCATGAAGAAACCCAAAAACGTATAGATCAACTTGAGTTGCTTGTTCGCCAATCTCTCCCTAAGAATTGATGTGTGATTTGTGTTTGCTTTCAGTGAAAGGAGTCGCTGAAATTGCAAAGGTCAAAAGGATGGCTTGCAGATTGCCTAGATACCACTGCTTCTGAGTGGAAAAGAAACGCCCCGCAAAAGCAGGGCGTTAGGATTGATGATAAAAAAGGCCAGAAGGCTTACTTCATATCTTCCGACAGGAAAGGCTGAATCCTGGTGAGGATTTCCTTGAATACTTTAGGGCCGCCGCAAACAACCTGACCTTTATCCATATGTTTATTGCCGCCACGGAAGTCGGCAATCAAACCGCCGGCTTCCTGAATCAGCAGTGCGCCCGCTGCCATATCCCACTCTTTCAGGCCGAACTCCCAGAAGCCGTCGTAACGACCGGCGGCAACGTAAGCCAGATCCAGTGCAGCGGAACCAGGGCGGCGAATGCCAGCAGTCTCACCAATGAGGCTGCGAAACATGCCGATGTAGTTGTCCAGGTTGGTCAGCTGATCAGCACGGAATGGGAAGCCGGTGCCCAGCAGGGCGCCTTGCAGGCTGGTGCGGCTGGATACACGAATGCGACGACCGTTCAGGGCTGCACCCTGGCCACGGCTGGCGGTGAATTCTTCAAGGCTGATTGGGTTGAACACAACGGCGTGCTCGATACGGCCGCGGTATTGGCAGGCAATAGATACAGCGAATTGAGGCATGCCGTGGATGAAGTTGGTGGTGCCATCCAGAGGGTCAATGATCCACAGGTAGTCTTCGCCTTCACCTTTGCCTGGCTGGTGTCCGGTTTCTTCCCCGAGGAAACCGTGGTCGGGGTAGGCTTTTTTGAGAACGGAGATAATCGCACGCTCAGCGGCCTGATCGATTTCAGTGACATAGTCGTTGGCCTCTTTCTTCTGAACCTTGATAACGTCCAGCTGTTCGTAGCCCTGAGCAATAATCTCGCCAGCCTTGCGCGCAGCGCGCAGGGCCATAGTAACCATCGGTTGCATATCGGGATGTGTATTCTGTGAAGTGAAAGAACTTTAGGGCTTGTTGATGTTTTGTATCAACAAGCCCTTTAACCGACGGATTATACCACCACTTATTATTCAGCGCAGGTTAATAAATGTGAAAATAGGTGTATTGCCGGTACTGGTGAACGCCCTGTTTCGGGGTTTTCTTTGTGTTGGTGCGGCTCACCGATGGCTTTTGTGGGAAGTATCTGGCTGACATTCTGGTAGACTACAGCGCATCTTTTTACTGACGCGCTATTGGTTGCGATTGATGTCCTTTGAACAGCTTCCTTACAAAAATATCCGGATAGTCCTTGTGAATACTACGCACCCCGGCAATATCGGGTCTGCGGCCAGGGCGATGAAGACGATGGGATTGTCATCGCTGTATCTGGTTGATCCGGTGGATTTCCCTTCTGGTGAAGCGCGAGCGCTCTCCTCCGGTGCTACGGACTTGCTGGAAAACGCTACTGTAGTCAGCTCATTGCGGGAGGCTATTGCTGACTGTGAGCTGGTGGTTGGCGCCAGTGCCCGTGTTCGGGGTATCTCACTGTCTCTGACTGATCCGCGCGATACGGCTCGAGATGTTGTGGCTGAGGCAAAGAATGGCGCCAAAGTGGCTCTGGTGTTTGGTCGTGAAGATCGTGGTCTGACGAATGAAGAGTTGCGTTTGTGTCACCGACAGGTGCATATTCCGTCTGTTGCAGAGTTCAGCTCTCTGAATCTGGCAGCTTCCGTACAGGTGCTGTGCTACGAAATGCGTATGGAAGCCCTGGTTCAGGAGGGTGAGAGTAAGGTGCCCGAGGTACGTGAGTATGCGCCTGTGTCTTCTGAGCAGATGGAAGGCTATTACAGTCATCTGCGTGAAACGTTGGAAGGTGTGGGCTTCTTTAAGAGTTGTAACCCGGACAAAATTATGGCGAAGCTGCGTCGTCTTTATGCGCGTAGCCGTCCGAACGCCGTTGAGTACAATATTCTGAGAGGTATTCTCTCGGAAACACAGGTTGCCTTGCGGAATCTGCGGAAGTAAGAAAACAACAGGACAGTGTAACCATGTTTGAAAGAATTCGTGAAGATATTCGCAGCGTGCTGGATAGAGATCCTGCGGCGCGAAACACTTTTGAGGTTCTGACTAACTACCCCGGGTTGCATGCTTTGCTGCTTCATCGTCTCGCTCATCCACTGTGGTGCAAAGACTGGAAGTGGCTGGCGCGGATGATTTCTACCTTTTCCCGCTGGTTTACGGGTATTGAAATTCATCCCGGCGCCACCATCGGACGTCGCTTCTTTATCGACCACGGTATGGGTGTGGTGATTGGTGAAACCTCTGAGATTGGTGACGATGTCACCCTCTATCAGGGGGTGACCCTCGGCGGTACCAGCCTTGATGGTGGCAAGCGACACCCGACTTTGGAAGATGGTGTGGTTGTAGGTGCCGGTGCCAAGGTGTTAGGGCCGTTCACTGTGGGTAAGGATGCCAAGATTGGTTCTAATGCGGTTGCGGTAAAAGAAGTGCCGCCGGGAGCGACGGTTGTCGGTATTCCTGGCCGTATTGTCAGGCGTCAGTCTCCTGTGGGTGAGGAGCATCAGGCTATGGCCAGGAAGATTGGCTTCGATGCTTACGCAATCACCAAGGAAATGCCCGATCCTACAGTTCACGCGATTAATGCCGTTCTGGAACATATTCACGCCATCGACTCCCGCTTTGAAATACTGTACACCGCATTAAAGGAAAAAGGCGTGGATTGCGGAGATATTTCCCTGCCAGAGCTGCGGCGGGAAGATTTCGAAGGGATGACGGAAGGAATGACAGAAGGTTCTGGGAGTGTTCCTTCCTCCGAAGGTGAAGGCGCCACGAAAGTTTAGCTGTTGCAAGCGAGTGTGAAGTGCTGGAATTCTCTTAGGGCCTGTTGAGGTTTTACATCGGCAGC
>NZ_SMME01000381.1 GCF_009711465.1 Parendozoicomonas verongulae
GATGGCGTCGCCAAGGATGCCAACAAGGTGAAGGATGCCTATCTGAACATCGGGAAGGCCATCACCACCGAAACACCCAGGATCAAAGACACCCTCGAAATCGCCAAGGCCAGCATTGAGGCCACCGGGGCCGGGATCGAGGAGAGCAACAAGAAGGCCGGTGACTCCCAGAAGGAGCTGACCAAGGTCACCGTAACCGAGGTGGACAAGGCCACCAAGAAGCAAAAGGAACTGAAGAAAGCCGTTAAGGATACCGGCAGTGCTTTGGAAGAAGCCGGGGACTCTGCCGCAGGAGCGAATGACCAGCTGGCCTCCGGTGGAACTATTGCACAGGCTATGGCCGGGCACTGGCAGGGGCTGAAAAACGAAATGGCTGCTTTGTCACCTGCTGCATTGGAGGCTTACGAAGGCATCAACCAAGTGGGCGAGGCGGATGTACGGACACTGACCAATGATGTGGATGCCCTGAAACAGAATCTCGAGCAGGCCAGCGAAGAACTGCAGGAGATGGGTTTCATGTTCCAAGGCACGGACGCCACCGGCCTTGGGGAGTGGATGTACAACACCAAGAAGGCATCGCTGGAAGTCAAAGAAACCTTCCTCGAGCAGAAGATCGCCTTTGAAGAGCTGATGCAGGCTTACCAGAACGGGGAGATCACGGCGGAGGCGTTCGCAGGCAGTGCCCGCAAGGCAGCG
>NZ_SMME01000631.1 GCF_009711465.1 Parendozoicomonas verongulae
CTCCACCCCCACCACCACCTTTGAAGTAAAGGGTGGCTTGAAGAGGGAAAAATCCACTTGTCATCATTATGCGAAAGTAACTAAGTTTTTAAAATAATGTACTTGTGGTTTTCTACCTGTGCAATTGTGCACTACCTTTTGTGTATGACTTTTAGTTGTCGCGTTTGTATCTGAGCGGCTTAAAGTTCCGAGCAGTTCGATTGAAATCTGATAATCAGGGAGAGATTATGGACGTTGAACAGTTTGCATATATCGCGGTGATGCTATTTTCATCCGTTGCAATCATTATCCTGTTAAATGTGGCGGGAAAGCTGGGTGGTTCTGTTGGCCAGATGGTGAAAGGAATCAGTTTTGGCATATTTATGTCGGTGTTCTGCTATTCCGCGTTCCATATAGGGGGCTACCTCGGTTTGGTTGATGAGGAAGTTTTGTTCCCCATAATGGCTGTGCTGCTGGCCTTTGGTTCGCTGGCCTTTGTATTAAGCGCCTACAATGGTTTGAATAATATCGAATCATAAAATTTTCAAGATGTGGATGAGGGCAGGCGTTTATGTCTGCCCTTTTTGTTGAACCAAGCCTCTACGCAGTGAATATAACCCGATAGGCTGTTCATCAAAATACTCTCCGGAGAAGACTTCCTACTCTCCCTTTTCAAAACCTGCCCTAGAATAAAAAGAGATAAGGAATATCGAGACGCATTATGAGTGATATAGGCTCTGGATCGGGAAAGGTGGGTTCCATTCATGGTGTTCAAGACCCTTTTCAGGGTGTTGGACAGTCTTCTCTAAATAAGGTGGGAAGCTATAAAGGGAAGAAAACGTTTAAGTTGAGCAACCCTTTTAAATATATTTTAAAGGCGGTGACATCACCTTTCTCAAAACCCCCAAAAAGCGTTATGAAGCGCTCGGTATCGTTGCCAGATATCTCGCCCAGGGCTACAGAAGGAATGAGGAGGACTGTATCCTTCTCATCCTTTACAACCGTGGTTCAACCTCAACCCGTTGCTCACCCTAAACAATTCACTGTACCTGAACCAGTCAGAGGCAGTGATGGACATGTTGATAATGAAGCGACAGCTAAAAACATCATTCAACAGTTGAATGTTCTGGTAATGGGAGCGGGTAGAAGTGCGGGTTCGCCGCAAGCAGTTGAAAAAGGTTTTATTCGGTTGGATCCTAAATCTCTTGCTGCAATGTTTTCTCAGGTCCTGTCTCAACCTCTGGCCACAGATAATCTGAAGGGTTTTTCAGAAAGGCTTGCTGATAAAGGGCCCGGTGAACTGCATAGTATTCACCAAGAAATGCAAAAACAGGCAGATTCTCTGATTGATCAGGTTTTTGATTCTTATCCCAAGTTAGCAAGAAATCTGGCTCGCGAAGATAAAGCGCAAATCAGCCGCGATGCTCAATCCGCAGCTTTTAATACAATGCAAAAAGATGTTTGGGTGACGAAAGGTGTCGATGAATTTGCTGAAAGCACTGCTCCGGATTTTGAGTGGCTGGCGCGGAGAGCTAAGTCTCCCGATAAAGCACCAAGGTTTTCCCCTCAACATAAGCCACCTGTCGCACCGAAAAAAAACATTTTAACAACGAAACCGAAACAAACCACATCCCCTCAGAATAGTGTGCCCCAGAAAGGGATTCACGAACGGTCGGCGGTACAGGCTCCAGTAGCAGAGAAAACCTTGCAGAAAGGTCAGGCTAGTGCAAAGCTCAATGTAGAAAAGAAAAGAGACATTCAACCTGCTCCCCAGAACACTACAAGCTCTGTTAGCCCTGCGCTGAAACAACCGGCTGTTCCTGCTCAGAGTGAGGTGGCTCCTAAGCTGCTTGATGATGTCAAGGCCTCCGTGACACCGCAAGCAGTGGAGGGGCAATTAACACCAGGTGGAGTAGCCGACACAATCAGTGTTTATCAAAACCTTCTAGATAAAGAGCTTCAGCCACATTTATCCAAAGATCATATCGGTGTGACAAGGAGCCTGTTTACCAGCCTTGTTACGCAAGGCGCTACGAATAAAGAGGCCGAAACGGCGACTCTAGCGTATCGGGATGCTGTGCTGAACCACAAACTAAACAGTGATCTGGCTCTGACTGTTGGTGTGGAAGTTTATAACTGGCTCACTGATGAGCAGGATTATGTGCAAAGCGAGGTCATCGCAGCAGGAGGCGCCCTGGCGGAAAGGCTGGCACTGAATATTCCTGAGCGTGAGGCGGTGGATGAGCTGACTCAATGGCTGGATGAAGGGGTGACAGCAGCAGATGATGCTTGGGATGAGGAATGGGAGCAGGAAGGTGAATTGTCACCTAATGTGCCGTCACCGCCTCCTCCTCCTCCACC
>NZ_SMME01000732.1 GCF_009711465.1 Parendozoicomonas verongulae
GAGTCGATCATAAAACCTCAACAGACCCTAATCAGATGATCTGAATACTGATACCCACTGTCTTATGTTTTTATTGGAAGTCATTTTATTTCCTGTAAACTTTCTTAAGTATCCGGACCATTGCTTTCGCATAAAGATGGCGAGTGGATTTTTTCGCTCTTCAAGGAACAGCGTCGGGAGCGTAGCCCGCTACGTGATAAGAGTTGTGACGCAGCAAGGGCGGAAAAAGACGCCGCCAGACTATGCGAAAGCAATGGTCCGGGTACTTACCCCTGCCCTCCTAAAGGATATTGAGAATGGGCAGAACAGATCAGCATATCGAATAAATACCAGTGGCATATGAGGGGGGAGTTTGACGAAAGTACTCAATGAGCTGTTGAATTTGCTACAGCTGGAAGAAATAGAAAAATCCATTTTTCGTGGGCAAAGTCAGGACCTCGGCTTTGGCAATGTGTTTGGTGGTCAGGTTATTGGACAGGCGTTGTCTGCTGCAAAACAGACCGTCGAAGAAGATCGCGGGCTGCACTCCTTCCACTGTTATTTCCTGCGCCCTGGTAATGCCCACAAACCGATTGTCTATGAAGTAGACAAATCCCGGGATGGGCAAAGTTTTACCACACGCAGGGTTGTTGCTATTCAGAATGGTAAGCCCATATTCAATATTGCCCTCTCTTTTCAGAAAAAAGAGAATGGCTTTGTACACCAGCATCCAAACATGCCTCAAGTGACTCCGCCAGACGAGCTGGAATCCGAGCTTGATCGGATTCGCAAGTTTGCACACCGGATTCCTGAACAGGTGCGGGACAAACTTACCTGTGACCGCCCTATTGAGCTGCGCCCCGTCAAGGTGCCGGACTTTATAAAGCCCGAGCCCATGGAGCCCGTTCGCCATATCTGGCTCCGTGCCAATGGCACATTACCGGACGATCCACGCATTCATAAATACCTGCTGGCCTACGCTTCCGATTTCAGTTTTGTCACAACATCCCTGAATCCCCATGGTGTCAATTTCTGGGAACCCACAATGCAGGTAGCGAGCATTGACCATGCCATGTGGTTCCATCAGGACTTCAGAATGGATGAATGGCTGCTCTACAGCATCGACAGCCCTATAGCTGGCGGAGCCAGAGGGCTGGCGCGGGGGCAAATTTTCAACCAGAGAGGGCAACTTGTTGCTTCGACGATACAGGAGGGCCTGATCCGCAAACGTCCCTCAGTCAATATTTAGAGCATGACACCAGCCTCTTAACTAGACTTCAGCCTCCCTGCAAGCACCCATAATGAAACCGCCATTTCATCATGCCTGGGGGCTTGCACTTGTCCTTTGGCCAGTTAACGCGGGGCACAATTCATGCAAAAAGCAACACTCCAATCAAGGCTGTATCTTTCTTTACTCTTTCTGCTTTTTAGCTCCTTACTCTGTATCTTCTCCGCCAATGGGCATGCTGTCACTCTCAAGCTGCCTTTCAGGGTTTCACTCCAGTTAGACGCTTCTCTGGATGTAAAAAACAGACGACAGTTCAGTAGAATGAAAGTTGAACCCGGCTCAGATGGACTCTCCTTAAGCTTGTTCCCTCAAGCCCAAAAGGGTTACATGAAGCTGGCTCCCTCAGCGACTGGTACAGGTGGAAGTGGCAACCTCAAAGTTTACATACTTGTCATGGATAAAGAGACAGAAACCCCCTTTGCTGGGGAGGTTGGAGTCAGGCTATTTCCACAAAACTGGTCACAGGCGCCTGACAAAGTTTCTGATCTGGATGAATTAACACAAAGCATGGCAGGCCTGGTTGTTGGTGTCCCTCACCGCATCAGCTCCAAAGATACACAGGAACCACTGCAGCTCCACGGTGACCAGACAGGGCAACTATTCGCCTTTGAATTTGAAGACGTACAACGGGAAGACGTACGGTTTTCAGAGCTTCAGCTCCAAGTAGGCAGCCAGGGTATCCCTTTGGCTTACAATCAAGATTCAGGGGCAGAGGCTGAACGCAACACCCTGCTGGTTCTTATCTATCAAGATCAAGGTAGAGGTCATGAAGTCCATGTCCATGCACTCCGGGCAAAGGGGGATGTGATTGCCTCTACAGACCGCGAACTCTCCTCAGCAGATTTACAAAATATTTCTAACCTGACAACCTTCTCTAAATTACACACTGTAGCCCTCAAGAGTGGTATTGAAGAAGCCGCTATTGATGCAGCCTCAAGCAAACACCCCGGGGATCCAAGGCTGGCAGGTTACGAGCTGCTGAAAGAAATGAAAGACAGGCTGGAACACTTTACAGCCGAAGATTTAGCACAGTTATTTGATGATGATAATCAAAAGCCGCTGGCGGAAAAGATCAGAAGTGGCAACTTGCAACTGACCTTTGAAGATGTTCAGTTACAGCAAGAAATGGTAATGGTGGGAGGATGGCTGAATCCAGCCGCCAGCGATCTCGCAGCCATGCTGGGTATGAGTGAATCAACCATTCAACAAATCAAGGGCGATAGCAACCCTGGGTACAAGTTGCTAAGTGCTGCCTACCACGAGAATAAGCTAGGCCAGATTTATTCGGAAAGTAAGAAAACAAACATGGCCCTGGACGATCTGCAAAGGCAGATAGAAGAGGAAGACCGCTTCCCCTGGCTTCAGGTATTAATGAGCCAGCCAGCTCCTCAAGACGAGGGTAGCAGCTCAGGTAGAGCATCCATACTCCCCATCGCCTATCAGCATATTGATCCGGAGCTTCTCAAGCTTACGGTCAGCGATTCCACTCTGACGGGATTCTCATTTGACCTTGGCGGTACAGACATCCATAACTTTAAGCCCCTGGCCATAAGAATAGGCTCCAAATTGTTGGTGGCTGCAGGCGGTCAACCGGGCTCAGATAGAATGAGTGCGGATTTTTCCAAACTAAGGCATCACAACAAGGTAAGAGAATTCCAATTCAGACGTAGAAAGACAATACGTCCAGATAACCTCCTCAACTGGGGAGGTTTTTTTGAGCTTATTAATGCTGCTGACGACCTCGAATGCAACGGACTGGGGTGCCTTGCCTTGAAAGAGCTTGAGTCGGGTAAAGTAGAAAAGAAGATGGAGCCTCACCACTACATACCTCTGGTTCAGGAATACGTCGACACTTCTAGCAGGGATCCAGTACCTGTTGAAAACAGAAGAAAGGCACTGTCACTTTTAGCTGCAGGCCGTAATCTGGCTGCCATCCACCAAAAGGGACTTGAAATAAATAGATATCTGGCTCACAAGCTGGAGATTCAGTGTACGGAGTATTCGTGCATGCACCAGCGACACGATAGTTCTGGAAAAGCCCACTACATAAGAGAGTGTTCAGGCAATCCCACACTGGAGGCAGAAATCAGCAAGTTAGGGATTCAGCCTTACGTTTTTGCCCCACCCAGAAAACAATGAAAGCAGTCAGGATGTAAAAATGAAGCATCAGGCCTGCCTGGGTCTGGTGCTGATTTTATGGAGTACAGGCCTTTGCCGGGTTCACCTTAGCCTTTCAAGTCATGAACAAGTTACACTTACCCAAAAACCAAATCTTGGCCTTATAAAGGATAAATTTTTGAAGCGCTTTTTTTCTACTCTCATCATCTTCCTCACAACAATACTGGCTCTGCCTGCACAGGCTGCTGTCATACTGCAGTATCACCATATTGATAAGAACACCCCCGCATCCACCAGCACAACACCAGAGTTGTTCGCTGAACACATGAAGTGGTTGAACGACAATGGCTTTCAGGTTGTCCCTCTCACAGTAATTACCGACAAGCTAAAAAGGCAGGAGCCTCTGCCCGACAAAACCGTTGCCATCACCTTTGATGATGCTTACGTTTCGATCTATAAAAATGCCCTGCCGGTAATGGAGGCGTATAACTTTCCCTTCACGATTTTCATCAACACTCAGGCCGTAGACCAACGCCATCAGCACACCCTCACCTGGAAGCAGCTTAACGAACTGGGCAAGAAGGGAGCCACTCTTGCAAACCATACGGTGTACCACGATCACGTGGTAGAACGTCTGCCTAATGAACAGCAGGCCGAGTGGGTCAAGCGCATAAAAGATGAGCTGCAAATGGCCGAAGAGCGCATCAAGGAACAAACCGGGCAAAGCCATAAGCTGATCGCCTGGCCTTTTGGTGAAACCGCTCCAGAACTGGAGCAGATGATTAGAGAGAATGGTTATATTGGTTTTGGCCAGCAATCTGGTGCAGTGGGCCTGCTGTCCAACCCTGCCAAACTGCCTCGTTACCCTCTGGGCGCCGGCTATGGTGCCATGAAGAACTTCCCACTGAAGATGCAGAGCCTGCCGCTGCCCGTGACGGATGTGCAGCCTGCTTCTGATATCGCACCACAAAATGGAATAATTGGCCCTATTACCCTGAAACTGGCCAAGGGCGAATGGGTAATTTCTCAGGTTGCGTGTTATGCCCTTGGCAGGACTCTGGATATCGCGTGGCAGAATAAAGAGAAAACCGAACTGGAAGTTGTGATGCCCGATCAACTTCCTCTGGGACGCTCCCGGGTGAACTGTACAGCCCCTGGCCCCGAGGGCCGCTGGTTCTGGTTTTCCAAGGATTGGGTTCGCCTGACAAAAGATGGAAAGGCTATCGACTAACCCCTTTTCCTGCTGTATTCAACCTTGGTCTCTACCCCCAAGGTTGAATACAGCACCTCAAAAAACCTGCATAGAATCCAATTGTCATAAATAAACAGGCCTATAGATATGAGGCCAGACAGTCATGACATGGAGGATTCATCATGGACATAAAAAAAGCAGAACTCTTTCAAACTCAAAGCAGTGTCACATCGGATATATTGTCTGAAAGTACTGAAAAAGCCGGTATGGGCTCTCACTCCGTAGACAGTTGTGAGAGTGACACTCTGGTAGCCGGACAAGCCTCTCAGGATTCTTCTGCACCCAGCACACTGCTGAGTGCACGCAAGACCACATCCTTCAAAGATGTTATGACCTACTTTTACAAAGGCTTTGTCGGCCTGTGCTGCGGCAGCGTGCCCGGCGGCATTGCCGGCGGCTTTATTGGCGGCGCAGCTGGCCTGGCTCTGGGCATTCTGACAGGTGGTCTCGCGGTGATTCCAGCCACCGTTGCCGGGGCTACCATTGGTGCTACAGTGGTTGGTTCTGTATCTGGAGGTGCTACGGCCATTGCCAACATCGCTCTCCATCATATCGACCGCCTGCACAAAAGATACCAGACGATGCCTTAATCAGTCTGGAAGCAACAACCGGCCGTCAGGGCCGGTTGTTTTTTGTCCCACAAAAATACCTGTCCTTTCCAGTTCCGACAAGAATCCCACTCATATATATCCCCTTCTTGCCGCACCTGCCGGAGCGACTAGGTTTAAATCAAAGCAACGACCCATCAGGTGTATCATGGACGAGAATACAGTCAAAAAACTTGCGCTGGTTATCACAGCCAACTGCCTTCGCAATACACCTGTCGAAAAGCTGAACACATCCGGTGCGATGAGTCAGGCAGAGCTGAAACTCCTGCAAAAATCCATGTCTGACAGGATGTATACCTTCCTTCTGTACCTCCTGAGCAAGCCCGCGCAAGAGTACAGCGCTCTTATGGAAGAACTCTCTCGTCACTATCCGGCAGACTGGCCCCTGCCAGAGTTAGATGACTCCTTTATCCAGATTGTCGGCAATTCCACTCAGGACGCCTCTCAAGGCACTCGACTCTAGGCTATTCTGTTCCCAGCCCAGACACGTCCATCTCAAGGCTGGGAACAGGAGTCGCCCATGAAACCAGAAAATCTTTTCACTGAAGCTCCGTTCAATCCTGATAAAGAATTCCTCGAAACACTTGCTGAAGGCACTGGCTTCAAGCTGAATCGTATCGTATCCCACGGCCACAGAACGCCAGAAGGACAGTGGTACAACGAACCCAAAGATGAATGGGTCGCCCTGCTCTCGGGCAAGGCTACGTTACTCATAGAAGATAAAGAGATAGACATGACGCCAGGTTCCTACCTATTTATACCGGCCCACGTTGAACACCGTGTGGAATGGACAGACGAAACCTGTGAAACCGTATGGCTGGCCTTATACGCTGAGCCATCTGCTCAATGAGGTTCACCCTGGGGCTGACAGCCCTGATAATTGCAGGGATGCTTACCATGTTTCAGGAAGAAACATTTGCCAGCGAGATACCCCAGCCGTTCCAGAAACTGGCCTCGCTGCTCGCCATGCCCCCCAGTGAAAACTGGGACGAGTTTCGCCACAGTTTCATATCCCACTGGGGCAGAAAACCTGGCCAGGAGCGCTGGCAGATGAAAGAAGTCGGCTTATCACCATCACGGAAAGAACAGGTGCTGCAGGTGTTGAACGAGCTGGGCATGACCTCCTCCTGGGCACCTAAAGAAACACAGTACGATTACGCCATCCTGCCAGGTGCCACTGTCCCCTCTATGAAAGCCCGCCTCGACTGGCTTGCAAAGCAGTGGCAAAACGGCACCCGCTTCAAACAGATTGTGGTGCTGACAGGCCAAAGGCCACTCACACCCGAGATTGACCATATTTCCGAAGTTATGGCTGGACTACTGCCTGAAAATTCATCACTGCCGACCACGTTTACCGGTTCGAACGCTCCCATGCATGAAACAGAAGCTGCACGACTGTTGTTGTATTACTACCCCTACCCACAGGGCATGGAGCGAGTGCCTGTGAAGTTTGTAGACTCCCCCCGCTGTTGGCAGGGTGGACACTGGAGTCGCTGCCATACTGCTACCACTGTGAAAGACTGGCTGGAATACTCCCCGAAGCCAGGCGCCATGCTGGTCATCTCAAGCCAACCTTCTGCCCATTATCAGGATTCCGTTTTCCGTAGAGAGATGCCCAAAGGGTTTGCTGTCGAGACCAGCACGGCTAGCCTGACTCAGGGTTACCCTATGGCCGTTTTGCTTGATGCCGTTGCCACATGGCTGCGCACCAGTGATGAGCCTCCAGAGTTACAGGGTCAATAAATAGAAATATCCACAGCTCTCAACTATTTTAGGATTGGAATGTTTTACACATGAAATGAGTATGGAAATAACCCGTCTCCACACCACTCTCGAAGGCCACTCCGTTCTGGAATCCGTTCTCTTGCCCATGGCACCGGAAGATGAGCAGGGGCATCTTGCAGCCATGTTTCCCTCAACAGAAGTTGTGTTCTGTGAAACGGAAAGCAACTTTACTCAGGACTGGCACACTGCACCACGCAGACAGATGGTCATTGTCTTATATGGGAAAATGGAAATTGAGCTGCAGGACGGCATCAAACAGGTACTAACAGCGGGGGAAACCTTGCTGGCAGAAGATACGACAGGTTCAGGACATATTACCCGAGCAGTAGGTGGCACCTCACTGCGAACTGCTATTATCCCTCTGGCCTGAATAATCGTCTTCAAACCAAAGCACGTATAAATACTATTGATGCAGATCAATACTGACTGAATCGAGGTGTGCAAATCTGGAGGCGGTACTTGTAATAACTGTCACTGGGGAGGGGCAGAACAATGATACCCGCAAAGCACGATCTCGCAGAAGAGTTCCCTAATCTTAGCGCCCGCCTGACCAACCTCGATAAAACCAGCCCTGCCTTCCATTCTGCACTTGAGCGCTACGAAGCGGTCGATCAGGAAATCATTCACTATGAAACAGAAGCCGGCTGCTCTGATACCTACCTGGAAGATCTGAAGAAGCACCGCCTGAAACTGAAAGACCAGCTCTACTACCGCTTAACACACCCCTGAATCAGTCCGTGTACTTATAGCAAGCCGGGCGTGTAAAAGCGTTCGGCGTAAGACCGATAAGTGCCCGGACTATTGCCTTCGCATAATGATGGCGAGTGGATTTTTTC
>NZ_SMME01000577.1:0-187 GCF_009711465.1 Parendozoicomonas verongulae
AGAATACAGGCTGGATATTTCCGAGGTCACCTATGCAGGAGGCCAGCTTCTGCAACGCCACATTCCGTGCGATAAAGGCGGTGTTCTTCCCATGGCAACTCCTGAATGGGGCCGTTCAATCACATTGCTTGATCAGCAACAACTGGGATGTATCACTCTTGATCTCTCAAATCCGGCCTGGCAGGCT
>NZ_SMME01000577.1:197-1582 GCF_009711465.1 Parendozoicomonas verongulae
TCAAACATCACCAAAACCGTGACTGTGGATTATATCGTAGACCCCAGCAAGACCTCTTTGCAGAACATAAGAAGAGACGAGTTTGTTCAAGTGATTGAAGGTATATGCCATCCCACTGTTCAGCAAGAATTGAAAGACGATGTGTTTGACTGTTCGCCTGCCGGCAACCCTAACCTTGAGGAGCTACAGCAACTCGCCTTATTAAGCCCGTCCAAACGGCTTTATCAACTTATTTGCTGGGTGAAATCATTTTCTTCGAGCATGAGTGTACCGGGCTGTGGGCTGGAAGGACTGGTGGCGTTAATACAGGCGAAACAGGGAGTCTGCCAGGAACGCTGTCAGGTTTTTCAGGTGCTCTGTCATTACTTTGGGATACCGGCCAGACTCGTGACCAATGCCTCACATCAATACGCTGAAGTCAGTCTGGATAAAGGCAAAACGTGGCGCATGGTCAATCTGGGGGGAGGAGGAAACTGCTCAATATCCGTGCACACACCAGACTTTCCAGAACATGTTCGTGATAATACTGGAAAAAACATTGAGTTTGACCCTTCTGATCCCACCTGCGATCTGACAAACACTCTCTCTGAACAAATCAAAAACAATTGTGTGACAGAAGATAGCTATCGCCAGCTACTTGATAGGCTCAAAGTTGGTGACCAGTATGAGTATGCAAACATTTGTTATTACCTGCAAAGAACTGATGTCATTACAGTTCTTATTAAGCACGGATTTGATATAGATCTATTGTTTACCGACATTATCCAACACCGGATACAACAGATTGGTGGTAAAAGCGATAAATATTATGATCAGGAACTCTTCAGGCTGAAACAAAGCACTTACCGATTCCTGAAGTGCTTTCTTCAGGCATCCGCTGCAGGCGTTCTGCCCCCCACTCGTCTTTATGCTCTGGTCGATTATGCTTATTGGCAAGTGCAGTTGATACCCACCGCTGGCATTTTGGATACGCTTGAAGACATGGCATTCATTCCCAAGTGGGAAAAAGCAGCAGAGCAGGCTCTGGAACGCTTTTACCAGCACCTTACCCGTCCACTGAGCTGGGTTTTCTCCGACCGGACAACGGATTACAAAATTAAGCCTGTGTCTGACGTGCACGGATTTTCCCAAACGTTCTTGCGGGCCATGAATAAAGTGGCGATAAGAACTGGCTGGAGCTGGATCAATAAAGGCCGACTTCCCGTCGTGGAACGCAGTGCAGCCGGATTGCCCCCTTTCCCGGTCAGTTTGGAAAAAACAGATATTCGAACAATATTCTTCGTCATTCAGTGTAAAGATAAACAAGAAAAGCTTGAAGCTAGCTACGATGACTACCTTAGAAATTTTGCCTCTGTAACACAGTATCCACTACTGTTAAAAGCTTA
>NZ_SMME01000289.1 GCF_009711465.1 Parendozoicomonas verongulae
CACCTCGTGCATTGCCGGGGGAAACAACAACAAACCGGAATAACTCTCACCCCCTCAACGCCAGCACTACATCTGAACGTTGAAACAGGTGCTGCAACATGGATCCTTCCTTCCCGGCTTCCGCACTTAAATACCTGGCTACGTGAGCATGGCAGAGAGCTTCAGGCTCGAATTGACGATGACAGACTTGCGGATTTCTATGGTATGTACACGCTAAGAGTTCACATAGGGGACAGACCCTTTGTCTGTGATTTTGACGGATGCCGTAAGAGTTTTTCCCAATCAGGCAACCTCGCCAGGCACAAACGCACCCACACAGGGAACAGGCCCTTTGTCTGTGACCAGGTGCCATAAAGCGTATTTCACATCCGACCAACTCACCAGGCATAAACGCACCCACACAGGGAACAAGCCCTTTATCTGTGACGTTGACAGATGCGGCCAGTCTTTCATTCAATCCAGCGATCTCACCAGGCATAAACGCACACACA
>NZ_SMME01000825.1 GCF_009711465.1 Parendozoicomonas verongulae
ATATGAATGAATTAAATTCACATTACCCCTTAAGCCCTGTCGGACATTCGCCGAAAGGCAATAATAAGAGTGCCAGTTTTGGAGCCGATATGGGTGATTCCGACAGAATAAGATCCCGCACAGGGCCTGCAGCCATTCCCCGAAAGTCAGTTGCTGGTGCTGCCACAAAAAGTGCCCCCTCTGCGCCATCTTCCAGTAACAGCAATAGTTCCGATAAGGTCGAACTCAGTACCGGTGCCAGGCTACTTGAGGCACTGGGCGGTGAACTGGAAGCTCTGCAGGATGTAGACCTTGCCAAGGTCGAAGAAGTACAGGAAGCCATTCGGCAGGGGAAAATGCCGGTGAATCATGAACAGTTGGCCAATCGTATGCAGGGCCTGTTTAACCAGCTTCCTGTTGACAAAGATCGCTCATAACAAACATTTTTCCGGGAACTCTGATACATGGATGCCATCGCCCGTAATCTTCTTGATGCCCGCACTCTATTCGAAAGTCTGGAAAGTACCCTGTTGGCTCAGCACCGTTACCTGTTAGAGAGGAATATGGTGGAGGTGGAGAACTCTGCCAATCAGCTTAGGGTGTATGTGGACCGTATTCGTTTAAATGCCCATCGCAGAAACCAGCAGCTTGTCAGCGCAGGGTTATCGGCGGATGATGCAGGCATGCGCCAGCACATTCAAAGTCTGCCTGAAGTCCAAAAAATAACAACTGAGCAACTATGGCAGGATCTCGAGGCACGAGTAGGGCGTTGCAGAGAATTAAATATCGTGAACGGGCGTTTGCAGGGGCGCTTGAGGGTCGTAACCTCTAAACTGCTCGAATTGCTATGGGGACAGCTACCCGGGCGGTCTTACAATCGTTCCGGGCAGCTGAACCAGCTTGCTGTTCCTAAAGGCATCTCTGATGCTTAAACGCTTATTATATGACTGTACACTTGAGCGCTCCGCCTCCAGAGTAAGGAACGGGTTCCGGAATCTCTGGCATAGATGTGGACTTGTATATACTGGATTCCTGTGTGCCTGAAGCCCGCTTTTTGTGCTCTTCCAGTTTGGCGTGATCGACATCTTTAATTGCTTTTGCTGTCTTGAAAATCATCCCTTCCGAGCGTTTCAGGTGCTGTCCTCGTGGCTTGGGCCGAAGCGCTGCAAGCTTAAGGGTTTCTTCTGGTATTGAGCAGGTGCAGCTTGAGTCCGAGTGTAGATCAACATTCAGATAACAACAGATTTGTGTCTGATAGGTTTTTCTCTCCCGGAATTGTGCAAAAAACAAAGTACGTGTCACGCTTTCGACCTGATCTTCTGTGTTATCCACAAATACAACAGAGCCAAATACTTGTGCCTGTTTTCTCTCCAAAGCTTTAATGAGTTGTTCGACATACTTACCTTTATGTCTTGCAGAGACGTAAACCACGTTGTTTTGGATACATAAAGCCCGTCCTTGCGACTCGGAGAGTTTGTCTTTGAGAGTTTGGTTCAGGTCGTCGGCGTAGACTGGGTTGGTATCACTGACCAGTCGAATACCGGCTGCTTTCAGTTCATTCTCTGTTTGTTTGATAATGTTAAGCAAACGGCTGGTCACTGCGATAACATGGATATCCCTTTGGCTGAGTAGCCAGTTTACGGTGTCTATGGTTTTTGGGGGAATAGAGTACCTGGGCGGATGACCTAGAATGGTGCCATCAATATCTACAAGAGCCAGGCAGGGAAGCACTTGCTCGCCATATCGGGCGCGGTTATACAACATGGCTGGTATTCGTGAAATGCAATCAATCTCGACTTCCACCAGGCGGGTTTTGAAAGTGGGATCATAGAAATCATTGTCGATCGTCACACCTTCCTGCGAGTAAAACTGCTGAGTGTTGGTAAATGCTTTTGAGTCGTATCCTACGGCCATATCTCCACTCCCTGATATACAATGGTTAAAGTCATTAGGGAGGGAAAAATGTGAAAGGTTTCTGAGATGTTAGCAGGGCTGATAAGGAGGTTAGAAGCCATATCAAAATCGGGTTCAGACTTTTAAAATGGCTTCTGGGGTTTGGGTACTTATGATCCGCTTGGCTCTAATGTCTGGCCAGCTGGGCGGCAACCTGATCATCCAATACCGTCTGTTCTTTACGGGCTGCTTGCTGACGCTGCCGGGACCGTAGCTTCTCCAAAACCTTTTCCATGGTTTTGATTTTTTGCTGCTCTTTTAAAGCCTCTTCCTGACACTGCTGATAAGCAATCTCTTCCAGTTTTACCTGTTCTCTCTGTAGCTCTTTAACATCCAGAAGCAGCTTACGAAAACCCGCCTGATTTGTAAGATTCATGGGTTTTTGGGCGGCAGGTTTTAAACGGTACTCTTCAAGAGCTGAACTGAGCTTTTCAAACTGCAGCTTCTGGGTGCGTAAGAGCATGGCGGATTGATGGGCGCGCAGGCGTGCATGATCAAAGCGGGTTCGCTGATGAGTCAGGCATTTATCCAGCAGGTGAATGCTTCTGTCGGTCACGTTGTTGTTCATGGCACATCCCTGTTTATTGTTTTACTAACGCGTCAGTCGTTGACGCGGATGCAGGAGCAACCTGCTCCACAGGCCAGATAGACAACAGTTGGCTGATGCTGTTTTCCCTGTCTATCTGTTCAAACATCCCCTGTCGTAAGTAGCCTTGCAGCAGGGGGTGAAGTTCCATAGCGCGATCCAGCTCTTGGTCAGAACCTTTCTGGTAAGCGCCTATTGCAATTAAATCCTGCAGCTGTAAATAACGGCTATAGGTGTGCCGGAAGGTCTGCATATATTGTTGGTGCTGTTCACTGGTGATGGCGGGAACGGAGCGGCTGATGGATGCTCCGATATCAATCGCTGGATAGTGGCCGGAGTCGGCCAGCTCTCGACTCAACACAATATGTCCATCAAGCACTGAGCGTGCCGCATCGGCTACGGGGTCCTGTTGGTCATCTCCTTCTGCGAGAACTGTATAAAATGCTGTAATGGAACCACTGCCCACAGAGCCATTGCCTGCACGCTCCACCAGTTTGGGGATCAAGGCAAACACTGAGGGTGGATAACCTTTTGATGTTGGTGGTTCTCCTACAGATAGTGCAATTTCCCGCTGAGCCTGTGCATAACGAGTGAGGGAATCCATCAATAGCAGGACATCCTTGCCCTGATCCCGAAAATATTCCGCAATACGATGGCACAACTGGGCTGCCCGAAGGCGCATAACCGGTGAAGAATCTGCCGGTGCAGCAATTACGAGGGAACGTTTCAGGCCATTGTGCCCAAGTGTTTGTTCAATAAACTCTTTCACTTCCCGGCCGCGCTCACCAATCATTCCGACAATAGTGATATCTGCTGCTGTATTGCGTGTCATCATACCCAGCAGTACGCTTTTTCCCACGCCACTGCCGGCAAACAAGCCCATGCGCTGACCTTTGCCCACAGTGAGAAGGCCGTTAATCGCTCGCACACCGACATCCAGAGGTGCTGAGATGGGTTTTCGACTGAGTGGGTTAATGGGCTCGGCGTGGAGCCGAATATTCTCCTTGGTGGCAATGGGCGGTTTACCATCCAATGGTTGACCAAGGCCATCCAATACCCGGCCAAGCAGGGCCTCACCCACAGGAATATCGCAGTCATCGGAGAGGGGTTTTACCCTGTCACCGGGGCGCAGGCCTGTCGGGTTAGTGAGAGGCATCAGAAAATGCCGCTCACCGCTGAAACCAATCACTTCTGCTTCCACCTGCTGTTCACCACTGCCCTGAATCAGACAGCGATCACCGGTTGCCAGATAGCAGCCTGTGGCTTCCAGCAGCAGGCCGCTCATACGTTTCAGGCGACCATGGGTATGTGCGGCGGGTAAACGACGGATAGCGTCCAGAAGGCTGCTCATGAGAGGTGCTTCTCAAGTTCTTCAGGCAGCTGCTGGCGGATGAGGTCAAGGCAGTCGCTCATACGTTGTTCAAGGCTGGCTTGTGCTTCTGAGTGCTCGGCTTCCACATGACAGTCACCGGGAGCAACTTCGGGTGCGGGCACTATAGAGCAGCGTTCTCGTATATCCGGATGTAGCTGTACAAGCTTTTCTGCATCAACAGGATTAAGGTGAACCTGAAAATGACCGCTGTTGTTGGGGAGTTGTTGCAAGGTGTCTTCTATAACTCTATGGATGTGTTCCGGGCGATTACGCAACTCCAGCCGTGTGACGTGTTGCACGACAGTGTGAATCACTTCCGTCAGCCAGTGAGATAATGCCCTGCGGTGCTCTTCACTGAGTTTTCGCATTTGAGCGAGTTGGTTGTCCATCTGCTGCTGTAGAAACTCCATGTCCTGCTTGCCGTGTTCAACACCTTGGGAGTAGCCCTGTTCAAGTCCCTGAGCGTGACCGTCTTCCTGACCTTTAAGCAAACCTTCACTGTGACCCTGACGAAAACCTTTTTCTTTCCCTTGTTCCAGACCTTGTTGGTAACCATCTTCCTGAGCTTTTTGCATGCCTTCTTTGTAGCCTGTCCGAAAGCCGTCCTGATGGGCGGCTTGCTGAACCTCTTCCGATGGTTGGGGAGTCTGGCTGGTTTGAGGTGCTGTGTGGGGAACATGGTCAGTGACTACTGCAGAAGGCGCATCCGCTTCTTGTAAAGGGAGCTTTTGCTGAGCCGATGCATTACGGGCAAAAGCAGGAAAATGCACCTTTTCCGTTTTGTTGTTTTCGGGCTTGATAACTTTCCCAATGGTTTTCATAAGCCGTTCCCTGGTGATTCTCTCTGGATTATCACTCGATCATTTCTTCGTCTTGAGCACTGAGCTCTATCTCGCCGGCATCCGCCAGGCGTCTTGCCGCATCAAGAATTTCCTGACGAGCCTTTTGCACCTGACTGGCACGCACACTGCCGAGGTTTTCAATATCGTTCTGTAAGTAACGGGCAGTACGCTTGGCCATATTTGCCAGAATCTTGCTCATGAGCTTGTCGGATGCACCTTTCAATGCCAGTGACAGGATTTCCTGAGATACTTCTGACACTACCCGGGCAAGGTTGTCGTCGGTAAGTTTGGTGAGATGCTCGAATACAAACATCTGGTCTTCTATCTGTTCAGCCAGAGAGGTGTCATTGCCTTTAAAGTGTTCCAGTAACTGCTTGGCAGACTTTTCATTCATGCGGTTCATAAGGTCGGCAACCTGGCGTAAACCACCTACCGATGTGTTATGGCTGGCAGTCATCTTCACCATGTTCTGGTCGAACATATCGTTGAGTTCTTGCAAAATTGCAGGGTGAAGTTCATCCAGCCTGGCAATGCGGGAGAGCAGCTCACGGTGAGAATCTATAGGGAGCTTCTGTAAGACAGCCGACGCCTGATCAGCATCCAGATAGGCAAGAACAACGGCTTGGAGTTGCGGGTGCTCGTTGGAAATCATCTCGGCAATCATGGAGGTGTCCATCCACTTGAGCATCTCCAGAGAGTTGTTGGTATTCTCTTCGTTGAATACGCTGCTCAACAGGTTATTCGCCTCTTTTACCGGCAGTGCCCGAGTCAGACTTTTTTCCAGAAACTGTTTGGTGCCACCCAGAAGGCCGGATTCGTAACGATATTCGTGGAAAAACTGGCCGAGCACCGGTTGCACTTCTTCTCGCTTAAGGGGAGGCATTGCGGCCATAGCCATCGTGACCTGACGAATCTCCTGTTGAGACATATGTTTGAAAATTTCTGCAGCCCCTTCCGGACCAAGGCTGAGCATCAGCACAGCCACATTTCTGGTTCCGGAACCGGCAATATTCAGTCTTTCATCATTCATTATTTTTCATCCACATCTTGGCGACCTGAGCAACGCGGGCAGGCTCTTTCTGTGCGAGCTTACGGGCGCTGCTCATTTGAGTGTCGAAATCGGCTACTTCTGGTGGAAGAAGAGCCATGGATTCGTCCAGATACATATCATCTTGACTAGCCTGAGGCGCCGCTAAAGACTGTGGTGCCTGAATCAAGGGTGGTGGGTTAGCAACTCGATTAACCAGTGGACGTAGCAGGAAAACAATCACGCAAAAGCTCAGGAATCCGCCAATACCATAACGCAGGTAGGTGATAATCTGAGGCTGTTGCCACCATGGGATTTCCGGAATTTCTGTCACTTCTGGCTTTACGAATCCTGCGCTGTGAATACTGATTTGATCCTGCCGTTCACTGTCGAAGCCCACTGCATCCTGAACCAGTTGTTTAAGTTGAGCAGTGTCAGGTGCTGTACCCTCTTCAAAGGAAGATTGGTTGAGGATAACTGCAATACTGAGTCGTTTAACCCGCCCCTGCTGTTGGGTGACTTTTTTGATAACGCGATCCAGTTCGTAATTGCGGGTGTATTCCTTTTGCCCCTGAACTGTTTCACTGGCTTCGCTGTCTGCTCCGGTTTGAGGCGGTATGTTGCTAAGGGCTCCGGGTACACCTGCTGTGGCCTCACTGTTATTGCCGGTTTCCCTGCCGTACTCACTGCGAATAACTCGGCGGTTACTGGGGTCAAATTGCTCTGAAGTTTGCTCGATACGGTTGAAATCGACGTCGGCTGTCACCTGTACCCGGTAATTGTCGATACCGACGATAGGCTCAAGCAGATTACTGATGCGGTTGGTGTAGTTGGCTTCAACTTTACGGCTGTATTCCAGTTGTTTGTTGGCCATGCCGAAGCCACCGTCATCTACCGTCAGATCTCGGCTGAGGAGGTTGCCTTTCTGATCAATTACCGAGATATTTTCACGGGGAAGGCCCGTCACACTGCTGGCAATAAGATTGACGATGGCTTCAACCTGAGAACGATCCAAACGGTGTCCGGGCAATAACTCAACAAAAACAGAGGCTGTGGGCTTCTCGGTTTTGCGTACAAACGAGCTTTTCTTGGGGATTGCCAGATGAACACGGGCGTTACGCACGGGCTTCAGGCTGATAATCGTTCTTGCCAGTTCTCCAGCCTGTCCCTGACGATAACGCACGTTCTCCATAAATTGGCTGGTGCCGAGGGAAGGGTCTTCTCCCAGACTATCCAACCCTTCCGGTTGTTCCTGAGTAATTCCGGCGGATGCCAGTTTAATACGGGCTTCGGATATGCGGCTGGAGTCCACCATCACCTGACCGCTCTGAGGATGGATACGGAACTTGATGTTTTCCTGTTTGAGTACGCCGGTCACGCTGGAAACATCGTACAGCTCCTGGCTTCCGTACAACGGCTGATAAGCAGTGCTCTGCGACCACAAAAACGACACGATCCCCATAGCCAATGAACCCGCCAGGACAACAATCAGCATAAGCTGGGAGCGGGGACTGTTGTGCAGCATGGTCACTAGGGCCATAAGCAGCTGCTTACCACGGCTCTGTTCCTGCTCGGTGGCTGGAGTGGTCTGTTCACCGTCAGGTTGCGGGCTTTGGGCTGGAGCCTGTGTTTCTGGAGCTAACGCACTATTCATTATTATCTGCCTGAACCGTTATTAAACCTGCATACGCATCACTTCTTCATAAGCGGATACAACTTTGTTGCGAACTTGAAGCAAGGACTGGAAAGCCAGACTGGATTTTTGCGAAGCGATCATGGCGCCGAGCAAGTCATCACTCGCCCCGGTTTCCACTGCTTCCATCCGGTTGCTGGAATCCTGCTGCAGGCTGTTCACGTGGTTGAGCACCTGTTTCATGATGTCGTCGAACCCAGGTGTTTTGGAGCTGGCAGGTTGCCCTTCAGTGACCCCACTGGCGATAGGGGTCTGTTGAAACAGCGATTGAATCTGTGTGTTGGATTCGATCATCCCTCGCTCCTTTTGCTGTTTTAAAATTGTTGTGGAAGGCTGGCAGGCATGGATGGGTCAATGCCATAGTGCCGCATCTCCGCCAGTTTGTTACGCAGAGTACGGGTAGTGATCCCTAATGCTTGTGCCGTTTTTTCCCGACGGCCGGAGTACTGTTGCAAGGCCGCGACAATGTGCTGGTATTCTGCTTTACGACAATGTTCTTCCAGGCTTTCGGTGTTGAAACCCATCGTCGTTTTTTCCAGACTTCCCTCAAGCATGAGGTCTTCAACATCGATTTCCGGGAAGCGACTGATAATCAGTGCCCGTTGAATAATGTTCTCCAGCTCGCGCACATTACCGGGCCAACTGTGCAGGGTGAGTTTTCTGGCGGCTTCATCTGAGAGCGTTTTGTCACTGTCTGCGCAGGTCAGAAAGTGTTGGGCCAGAGGCACAATATCTTCAGGACGCTCATTGAGTGGCAGGCAACGCAGAGGGAACACGTTCAGGCGGTAGAACAGGTCTTCTCGAAAGGAGCCTTCTTTCACCCGTTTGTCGAGGTTCTGGTTGGTGGCGGCAATAATGCGAATGTCCAGCTTGATACTTTGGGTACTGCCAATGCGCTCTACTTCCCGCTGTTGCAGTACTCTCAGCAATTTGGCTTGCAGGTGCAGCGGCATTTCGCCAATTTCATCAAGAAACAGAGTGCTCTGGTTGGCTTGCTCAAACTTGCCGGGGCGGGCGGTATAGGCACCGGTGAAAGCGCCTTTTACATAACCAAACAGCTCTGATTCTAACAGGTGTTCAGGAATGGCAGCACAGTTAATGGCCACCATGGTTTGCGCACGGCGGGAGGAGTGGCGATGAATATAGCCCGCGAGAATCTCTTTGCCGGTGCCGCTTTCACCCGTGATCAATGCCGTGGCATCGGATTTAGCTACTTGTTCTGCCAGTTGATAGAGGTGCTTGCTGGCGGAAGCTTCGGCAATGATATGGCTTTTATCGGTTGTACGTTGAATCAGCTGGTTGGTCAGTTCCTGCAATCGCCCTATGTCTAATGGGCGGGGAAGGTACTCACTGGCTCCCGCTTTGATCAGAGATACCGCCTGATCAATATTCGGAGAGTCAGTGGTAACAACGACCGAGGGCGTATGGCGGCTGGTTTTTAGCTGGGCGATAAATTGTTCAATAGAGAGATCGGGCAGATGAGAGTCGGTGACAATGACATCCATGCAACGGCTCTTGAGCAAGGTGAAAGCCTGCTGGGCGTTATCTGCAGTGAACGTTCTGCAGGGGAGCGATGTGAGCGGGGCAATGCAATGCTTTCCCACCAGTAAAATACTGTATTCGTACATATCCCTGTACCGCGCCTCGCTTTTTTTCACAGGAGGCGTTACTCGCCCTGAACCGTGAGGGTGTTATACAGGTGAAATAAAACGAGGAGATATAAAATGATTTTTGTATTAACAATTGAAATATAGAGGAATAAAAAATGGCCATAAGGATCTGAAGTAGATCATTTCGCTATTTAAACGTAGTTAGTTATCTCTAATTAGGATATTAGGCAAGGGCATTTCTGACAGACTTCTATCAATTTACCCATATATTTCCGGGCGATTGTCAGATTTTTAAAGGTAGGGATCGCTTATTTTGAGAAGAATGTTTGTGGGTCTGGTGGGGTGTTCTTCCGTATCAGACGCACTTCCACTCGGCGGTTTTGTGCACGCCCAGCAGCTGTATTGTTTGTGGCAACAGGGTAGCGGTCCGAGTGGAAGCGAGTTTTGATTTTATCTTCGGGAATGCCCAGATACTGTAGATAGCTGGCTATGCTGTCAGCCCTGTCTTTGGCGATTTGCAGATTATCCAAATGATGACCAGCACTGTCGGTATGACCGTCCACAAGGACTTCCACAATATTTTCATCGGCGCTTACATAAGTGGCCAGATCGCTCAGATTGTCGGCAAAACGAGGCTGTGGACGCGTTTTGCCACTTGAGAATTGCACTCGCAGAAGGCTGATCTGATCGAAGCTGGCGGGTAGCAGGTTGTTTCTGCAACCCTGAAAAGCCAGTGCCGACTGGTGGATTCCAGTGCTGCTGAGGGTAATGGAGTGTTGCCCTTTGGCATTATCCAGAACGACCTTTCCCCACTCCCCTGTCATCAGCCCACGCAGAAGACCTTCCGCACCATTGGGTTGATAAGGATTCTGCGGGGACACGGTTCCTTTACCCTGTTCTATAGGTTTGCCATTGGGCTTCCACGGAGGCGACGTGCGAATCAGTGTCAGAGTGCCGGAGCTGCTTCTGTCACCGCTATACATACTCAGACTGAGAGGATGACCGGCACGGGCGATAAATTCGATGTAACCGTTATTGATGGATTGTGTGAGGTAGCAGGCGAATCGGTTGCCTCTGCTTTGCCAGTTGGATTGATCTATGTCGATCAGCTGGGTTGAGACTTTCGGTGATGCGTCTTGCAGTGGGTTCGACAGGATAGGCTGGCTCCAAATGAGAGCAATGATCGCCAGATACTGAATTCTGTCAGTTTTATTGAGGATACATCTGAACATCATCCCTGCCTTCTTTCTGTACTCGTGGGAAATCCGTTAATTAAGTGAATAGCAGATCGGCTAGTCTTTGGGGTGTATAAGAGCTTCAATCTGACAAAAGCTGATAAAAATCAATGGGTTTTGACGCTTTTGTGGCAGTTCGGATAGTTACTCACAGTTGCTCCCGCAGCATGCACAGAAGGATGACGCATGGGATTGTTAGATAACGTATTAGTACCAGATGGCGGTGATTGGGGCGGAGTTCCCTGGCGCGTTGTACACCTTGTTGGCTATACAAAGCCCGAGGATTTGAAGAGTCTGGGTAAGTATTTAAAAACGCTGGCGCGTCTGGGCGTGAATAATATAATTCTGGCCATTGATTATGAATTTGATTATCAGAATGATCCAGATATGGCTCGAGGAGAAGGCTTTATTGGCGCTGATGAGGCTAAAGCCTTTGCTGAACAAGCACGAAAATTTAATATCGAAGTGATTCCCCAATTTCATTGTGTAAGTCATCAATCCTGGAATGAACACGTCTTTCCACTTCTCAAGAAATACCCTGAGCTTGATGTGACTCCTGGCCTTTACCCTGACAATGAAGGCATTGAATCCCGAGAGTGGGACCCAACCCATCCCAAGCTCTACCCCATTCTGTTTGCCATGTTTGATGAGCTTATAGAAGCCTTTGATTCCAAAGCCTTTCATATCGGCATGGATGAGGTGTTTCTGGTAGGTTCGCGTAATGCCACTTTTTTTAAAGATATGGATGTGGATGAAGCTTTTGCCTATGGTATTAATCGTATCCATGAACACCTTGCCAGTAAGCAGCAACAGGTACTTATGTGGGGGGACCGACTGGTCTGTGGCCAAACTCACCCACTGGGTATTTCATTTTCCTGCCGAGATGGGATAAGTGATGCGTTAAAGCTCATCCCAAAAGATATCATCATCTGTGACTGGCAGATGGAGCGCCGTAAAGACTTTGAAACCATGGCGGATTTTGTTGAAGAGGGCTTTCGTGTTCTTCCTGTCAGCTGGAAAGATACAGGTGCAATTGAAGATTCCCTGCGCTACAGCACACTGATCAACAGTCCCAATATTATTGGTCGTGTATTTACTACCTGGCGGGAAGAAGAGGGCAGGCCTGATCACTATGGTCCGCTGATTGAAGGGGTAAAACTGATTAAGATGTATACGAATAATAAGTAGGCCACCAAGCCCTTCTTGTGGCCTGTCAAAAAGTACAGTTAACGACGACCTTCACGACGCAGAGCGCTGGCGGTGAAGTCCCGTTTCTTCACTTGCGGATTAAAGTTGTACTCATCTTCCTGATTGTTCAGACCATCAACAAAGTAGCGACCGTGGTTTAAATCGTAAATAACTTCTGCAGTACTCGTGAACAGAGGAATCTCGTAGTAATTAATAGGGTGAGCTTCCTGATACTTGATCAGCTTGCCGGCCTCGTCATAGATATCCACCATCAGAATCTGCCAGCTGTCTTCATCAATATAAAAACGGCGTTTAGCGTATGGGTGCTGCAAGCCAGTTCTGAGGGTGGCATCCACAACCCAAACCCGGTGAGGTTCAAAGCGCAGCAGGTCAGGATTCAGGGATTTGGGTTTGAGTATATCATCATACCGAACGTCGCCAGAGTGCAGCTTGTAACTGTTGTAAGGCACGTAGAACTCTTTTCGCCCTTGTAGCTCCCAGTCGTAACGGTCCAGTGAGCCGTTAAACATGTCGACCGTATCAGCTGTGAGCATACCACCAGTATCTGGCATCACATCATCATATGCGAGCTTAGGCAGACGGCGCACCTTTCGCTGGCCGGGGGTGTACTGCCAGGCTTTACGGGGCGAAGTGATCTGGTCGATGGTTTCTTTCACCAGCAGGGCGGTACCCGTGTTTCGCACCGGAGCCAAAATCTTGTGTTTATAGAAGAACAGTGTGTTACCAAGGGTCTCGGATGCAATTCCTTCAACACCGTAGTTAAACAAAAGCGTACGCTCCAGCCTGGCCAGCGTGTAGGAGCCATCAGGCTGAACGATTGTGCGGTTACCGGTGTAGTTCAGGGCTTCACCACGGTAGCGCATGGTGTGGTTCCAAATCGCTTCCTGACCATTTTGGGGTACTGGGAAGGGAATACCTGCTGTGACACCAGACACCCCGTGGCCGCGATAAGTCAGTTCTGCAGTGCTCGCATTTTTGATGCTGCTTTCGTAAATCCGTTCTGGTAACGAGACGGAGCGGCGACTGGGATAAACGTTGATATTGTAATTGGCGTTGTTCACAAACAGGGCGATGGTACCTTCACTGAGCATGTGCTTGTACTGATCCAGATTTCTCTGGCTGATAACCGTGATGATTTTATCATCTGCAAAGGGGTCAGGGTGCTGTTTACCAGGTGTATATCCTTCGGGGATTTTGGTAATACCACCTGTCCACCTGGGGATTGTTCCGTCTTCGTTGGCGGCAAGAATGGCGCCGACAGGAGAGAGAGAATCATTCAAGGCCGCGGATGCCGTAGAGGATATGAAAGCGGCACCTGTTGTTAGCACTCCAAACATTGCATAAAGCAGGGATTTCATAGATACAGTCTCAGTAGTTTTTATTAGTTCAGACTGAATGATCAATTTTCAGTGATAGATTCAGCACCACTGCAAATGACATTTTTGTGTCGTTTATGTACCCAAAATGTACACGGCGAAGTTTGCCTATCTGCTACTCATAGAGCAAGAGGGAATTTATGCCTGTCGTGAGGAACGATAGTTTCTCCCGACAGGCATGAGTTATCAGATTGCTGCCTGAAGATCCTGCTTCAATTGGTGGGCAATATGCTCAGGGGAGGTGGTGCGTCGTGCCAACAGGTTGTACATGGAAGGCACAACAACAATGGTTAGAACACTGGAAATCAGTACCCCAAAGAAGATTACGATACCAATAGCAATACGGGATTCAGCCCCGGCACCTGTAGATAGCATCAATGGAATAGAGCTGGCTACTGTGGTGAGTGCCGTCATCAGAATCGGACGCAGGCGAAGCCTTGAAGCTTCAATGATTGCCTGCTCGAAGCTGCGGCCACGGTCGCGGAGCTGGTTAATAAACTCCACAATCAGAATGCCGTTCTTGGTAGCCAGACCAATCAACATAATCATGGCCAGCTGGCTGTAGATGTTGAGGGTTTCCCCTGTTACCAGCAAACCGCCAAGGGCACCGGCCAGGCCCAGTGGAACGGTGAGCATAACCACAAAGGGATGAACAAAGCTTTCAAACTGAGCAGCCAGTACCAGGAAAACGATCAGCATCGCCAGACCAAATACCGTCATAATGGAGCTTTGATTAGAGCGGTAGCTGAAAGAGTCACCCTTGTAGTTCACAATGACATCTGCTGGCAGGTTATCCATCACAGACTGATCCAGAAATTGCAGGGCATCTCCAAGGGAGTAATCTCCAACCAGGTTCGCAGACAAAGTGATCGCACGATTACGATTGTAATGACGTAGTTGTGCAGCCTTGCCCACCTCTTCAATGCTAACCAGATTATCCAGTCGAATCAGCTCCCCGGTAGTATGGGATCGTACATACAGCTTGGAAAGGTCGCTGGTAGAGAGGATTTCACTGTCAGGAGCCTTCAGGAAGACGTTGTATTCTTCACCTCGTTCCATAAAGGTTGTGGTGTTTTTACCACCCAGCATGATTTCCAGAGTTGAGCCAATAGAGGAGGCTGAAACACCCAGCTGCTGGGCCCGCTCTTTGTTAATACTGATTTCGATCTGGGGCTGATTCTGGTTGAAGTCGAGGCTGACATCGGTAAGCCCGGGGTTGTCTTCCGCAATCTTCTTCAGTGTATCTGCCCACTGGGTTAGCTGATCAAAAGAGCCGCCGCCAAGAACAAATTGAACAGGCGCTTCAGAACGACCACCAATACTGGAACGCATGACCGGGAAGGCCTGCACATTGGGAATGGACGACAGTTCTGTACGCAGTTCTCTGGCCAGAGTGAAAGCATCGACATCCCGCTCGTTCCAGTCTTTCAGAGTGAGAATCAACATACCGGAACTGTCGCCACTGGCACCCCAGCCCGGGGTTTGCAGCATCATACTGTCGAGCACATTCTGTCCCAGGCGTGGCAACAGCTTCGCTTCAATCTCCTCCATGCTTTTGGACATGGTGTCGTAGCTGGCTCCTTCCGGGCCACGTACCATAACAAACAGATTGCCTCTATCTTCTGGTGGTGTGAAGGTCTGGGGGATTTGGGGGTAGATAACAGCTGTCGTTCCAAGGGATGCCAGCAGAAGAACCAGCCCCAGCCAGCGCCGTTTTACAAACACAGTGACCAGCTTTTCGTAGCCGTTTTCCATCTTGGTAAATACGGCATCTGTCAGACGACCGGCCAGAGATGGTTTCACATTAAGTTTCAGCAGTTTGGAGCTCAACATGGGAGACAGTGTCAGGGCGATCAGGCTTGAAAACACCACAGCACCGGCCAGAGTGAGGGCATATTCCGAGAACAGTCGACCAACGGTGCCCCCCATAAAGACAATAGGCACAAAGGTCATAACCAGCACCAGAGTAGTTGCGATAACCGCAAAACCCACCTCCCGTGCGCCGTGCCAGGCGGCTGCAAGAGGTGTTTTACCCATCTCCAGATGACGGTGAATGTTTTCCAGCACAACGATGGCGTCGTCTACCACGAGACCAATGGCCAGAACCAGTGCCAGCAGCGTCAGCATATTGATGGAGTACCCCATCATATACAGCACGATAAAGGCCGCTATCAGGGAAACAGGTACTGTTACTGCTGGAATCAGCGTTGCGCGCACGTTACCAAGGAAGATATACAGAACCAGAATAACCAGCCCCATTGTCATCACCAGAGTGGACTGAACCTGATCAATGGCGCCTTGAATAAATACAGAGGCATCGTACTGAACAGAAAGCTTTGTACCTTCTGGCAGAAATGGAGTAACGGCTTCCACTTCTTTTTTGACGTTGGCGATAACATCAAATGGGTTTGCATCAGAGATGGGAACCATCGATAGCAAAACCACGTTATGGCCATCAGCCTTGGTCAGAGACTGCTCTTCTTGAGCACCAGTGCGAACATGAGCGACATCTTTCAGATAAACGGTAGACTGTCCATCCTGACGCACAACCAGCTGTTGAAAAGTGTCTACGGTGTCGTAATCCCGCATCACACGCACCGGAATGGAGCGCTGGCTACCACGGATTTTACCGCCGGGAAGCTCCACGTTTTCACGGCGCAGAGCCGCCTGAATATCGTCTGCTGTAATACCACGGGCGGCCATGGCGGCCGGGTCCAGCTCCACACGCATAACATAATCGCGGGTGCCGTAAAGGTCCACCGAGCTCACACCGCTCACCAGCGAGAAGCGATCCTGCAGAATACGTTTGGCGTAATCGGTCAGTTCGATCGGGGACATCGTATCACTTTGCAGAGACAGGCGAAGAACCGCATCACCATTACCGCTGTTTTTCCATACGATTGGAGACTCAGCGTCGTCTGGTAAGCGCCATGCCGCGCGGGACATGGCTTCTCGGATGTCGTTGGCCGCTACCTCCATATCCGTGTCTGGCGTGAAGGTCACAGAGATGATGGAGGAGCCTTGACGACTGCGGCTCTCTACCGATTCAATGCCGCGAATCCCCCCCAGCCGATCTTCCAGCACATTCGTGATTTTTGATTCTATAACCTCAGATGAGGCCTGACCGTAACTGGTCACAATAGTCACCGAAGGCTGGCTTACGTCCGGCAGTTCCCGAATGGGAAGGCCGAGAAAGGCAATGATGCCAAACGTAATCAGCAGCAGACTGATGACCGTGGCGAACACCGGCCGCTTAATGGAAAGTTCAGATAAAATCATGAGTGGTTTTCCCCGCCTTCCCTGGCATTGGAGGCTACGTTTGCGTCAATAACGTTCACTGAAATGCCATCCCGTGCCTTGACCACACCCTCATCCACAATGCGGTCACCGGGTTTCAGGCCATCCAGCACTGAGATGCTTTCTTCAAAAGACTCACCTGTGGTAATAAAGTTTTTGTGGACAACACTATCGGCATCAATCACATACACATACTTTTTGTTACCATCGAACATGATGCTGCGAGCGGGTACGGAAAGGGTATTCTGGGCTTTTTGCTGGACAGAGATGCGTACCATCATGCCAGGGCGTAATTGGCCGTTGGCATTATCAAGTACGGCACGGGCGGTGTAAGTCAGATTGTTTGGGTTGATGCGTGGATTGATGGTATCGATGGTGCCGGTGAATATCTCATCCGGCCACGCATCTGTCACAGCGATGATCTTTGTACCCGGTGCAACACGGCTCAGACTGTTTTCTGGCAAATCGAAAAAGAGTTTCATTACCGAGAGGTCATCCAGAGTGGTGATGCTCTGGTTAGCAGACAGCAGTGCTCCGGTGCTGGTGTCACTGAATCCCAGAACACCGCTGAAAGGGGCTGTCAGAGTGAGATAGGACAACGCAGCCTCTTCGCGGGCTAACACTGCTCTTGCTTTATCCACTACCGCCTGCTGAGCTTGCAGCTGATCTTTGGAAATGGCTTTGGTGTTGTACAGGTTGGTTGAGTTGTTGAGTTGGCGAACGGCATCACTCAACGTAACTTTCGCCTCCTTCACTCTGGCACTCTGTTCTCGGTTGTCCAGAGATACAAGAACATCCCCCTCATTCACAAATAACCCATCCTCAATATTCAGGCTTGATACCCGACCACTGACTTGGGAAACAACGGATACGGCCTGATTGGCTTTTAATGTGCCTAAGGCCGGAATATCCTGGCTGACAAGAGTGTTTTCAACGATAGCTGCTGTAACCGTAGGGCTGGGGGGCTTTCGTTGACCAGAGGCGTTGGCCGACGTAGTCAGTATGGACAGGGAGATAACCGTTATCGCCAGAAAGGCAAAGGGTGTTTGCTTAAAGCAATTGCGCATGAGTGAGTGCCAGAAGTTCAGATTTGTAGGTGTATTCAGTATTTTATCTTTACCGCTGCGCTAAAGGGGTAAGGGAAAACACCTAATGCGTTCGGCGGTGAAAACGTGTGGGCATTAAACAAAAACTTTGTCGCGCAAATGTCTTTGCTTCGGCGAGATTTGTCACAATGTGTCTCAGAATTATTGTAAGTACCCGGACCATTGCTTTCGCATAATGATGGCGAGTGGATTTTTCGCTTTTCAAGGAACAACGTCGGGAGCGTAGCCCGCTACGTGATAAGAGTTTAGAGGTGGGGACTGTAGAGGAGGTGTAGAGAAAGGCAGAGAGTTCCCCCCTGCCTTGTTGACAAGAATGTTACGATTGAGCTCTTACAACCTTGGGTTTTGCAGGCTGGGATTTGGCTGGCTTGTCTTTTACTTCCGGACGGTACTTCAAAGTCAGACCTGTGATAAAATTACGCAGAAACTGGTTTCCACATTCCTTATAGTTTCTGTGGCCTTTTTTACGGAAAATGGCAGATAATTCGGATTTTGAGACTTCAAAATCGGCCAGTTTCATAATGTCGATGATATCGGTGTCTTTTAGTTCTAAAGCAATGCGCAGTTTGCGGAGCACTTCGTTTTTGGAAAGCAGGGCACCTTTTGGAAGATAGTTGGGTTTGCGACCTTCCTGTGCCCCCCGGCGATGGATAATCAAGCCATCCAGAAAGCGGGACAATATGTCATCGTGGCAAAGCACGTAACCTTCTTCATCCTCTTTACGCATCAGGTTGAAAAGGTGGTAAGCGGGAATGTCGTGCTCGGCCAGCTTGAAAATAGCGACCATCTCTTTGTCGCTTAGATTCAGGGCAAAACGCAGGCGGCGCAACACATCATTGGCAATCACAGGGTTATATTTCCGGTCACAACTGTTTAACGCACTATTATATCGGATGTCTGGCAGTGACACAGGTGGAAACTTACTTATTTCACAGGTACTTTGTGCTTCCGTCTGGCACTACCTCTGGAGCGATTTTAAAAGGGCTATGTCGAAATCTATTGCCGTATCCACGGTTTTCTCTGTTATTGCTCATATTGGCATTGGCGTCGCACTGACTGCTTTACAAAAGCCCAACTCTACGGTGTTGCAGGTAGCTCCCGCACAGAAAACAAGAGTGAATGTGCAGCTGGTTCAAGCCCCGACTCCCATGCCCTCTATTTCAGAAGAGCCCCAAAAGCATATAGTCACTACGACAGCTCCTTCTGATTTTCATAAGCAGACAGCTCATAAAAAAAAGGTGGAGAAAAGAACGCCCCCCAAGCCTGATAAAACATTGCCGACCCACGCTGTCAAACCGGCTCCTCCAAAGGCCCCCTCCAGAGAGGGTGAGTCTAAACCTTCTCCTAAAGTTATTACGAAAAATGTCAGCTCTGAAGCGGTGGAAAGCAAGGTTGAAGAAGCCCCTGTACAGGGAGCTTCAAGTGAATATCGTAGAATCGACAAACCGCAGTTGGCTGGTCGCCAGGTTCAGCCTGCCTACCCCTACCGCGCCAGAAAACTGCACCATCAGGGAACTGTGATTCTGGACATAAAGCTGGATGAGAAGGGCAAGATCGTAACCCTGGAGGTAGAGAAAACTTCTGGATACCGTTCTCTGGATAAGGCAGCTGTTTCAGCCGTGGGCCGCTGGCGCTTTCAACCATTGATAGAAAATGGCCATGGAGTTCGTTCACGGGTCAGGGTTCCTGTGCGTTTTCGATTGGGGTGATAAGAACCCAAACCATTGTTTTCGTATAGTCTGTCAGCGTCTTTTTCCGCTCTTGCTGCGTCACAACTCTGGACACGTAGTGAGCTAAGCTCCTGATGTTGTTTCCTTGAAGAGCGAAAAAGTGCCCTCGCCATCATTATGCGGAAGCAATCGTCCGGGTACTTATACTTTAGTTAAGTTTACTTAATTTGATTTAAGGCAAGATAAGAATAAGTCCAATCAACTATAAGTAAGAGCAGAATTTTAAAAACAGGTGGTTTTATGGACCCCGATCTAAATGATTATCGAACAGGCAATTTGAAGCCTTATTTTGTTATTGCTGATTTTATTGCCGCATTTATTGGGCCTCATTGTGAGGTTGTCCTGCATTCTCTGGAAAATGTTCAAAGCTCAGTGGTTTATATCGTGAACGGTCACAATACGAACCGAAGGCTGGGCGCACCTATGACTGACTTAGGTATTAAACAAGTTACAGAAATGCGCAGAACTGGCAACCTCATTACCGGCAATTATTTTACCCACAACAGGGATGGCTCCCTGCTAAAATCCATATCCTGTGGATGTATTGATAATGATAAAAATCTCATTGGTTTTTTATGTATCAATATGAACCTTGACTGCCCATTTCCAGAAATTATCAAAACTATGATGCCGGGTATGGACAGCCAGTCTGAAGTGCTTGATGAGAAGTTTAACCATGATATGGATGAGCTTCTTGTTACTGTCACTGACCAAGTGATTCATGAAGTTTCCAACGACAGGGCAATTCCCCTGAAGCAAAAAAACAGATGTATTGTTCATGAGTTGTTCGATCGCGGAATATTCCAGATTAAAGGTGCACCGCAGTATATTGCTGACCAACTCAATGTGACCAAGCATTCAGTTTATAAGTATTATAGAGAAGTGAAGTAAACTTAAGTGGTCATATATATCCAGAGAAAGCCGGAAAAATTGTCCGGCTTTTTTGTAGGTGAATTTTCTGTGTAACCGTACATCAAACGTATACATTGCCCCTCCTTCCTGTGCAGCTGATCGATAGAAATTTTTAACTGAGTAGGTGATTGCAGTATTCAGGTGTGCCTTCTTACCTGCTGCATAGGCAACTTGTCGTATAATTCGCAATCCTGTGCGTAACCTCCATATACACAAAGTTCTGAAGTAAAGGCCTAATGGTGGAAATTGTTGTTTTTATTTTCTGAATAGTTTTTTTTTCTGCACTCGTCAGTTTGTGCGTGAATATTTTTTAGAGGGTTTACCTCAGGGATATCTGGCTATTTCTGGAACACCTCAGACACAGGATTTTGCATGACACAGTCTCTCAATGTAATGAAACAGCTTAGGCCGTTTTATCTCATATTTTTCATCGAACTCTGGGAGCGCTTTGGTTACTACGGCCTACAAGCCATTCTGGCGCTTTACTTTGTTAAAGAACTGGGCATGGACGATGCACAATCCTTCGTCACCTTTGGTGCCTTCAGCGCCATGGTGTATGGCCTGGTGGCCATCGGTGGTTTTATTGGTGACAAGGTTCTCGGCACCAAGCGTACAATGACCCTCGGTGCGATTGTTCTTGCTCTCGGTTATGTACTGATGGCTGCAGCCGGTCATAACATAACGATTGTTTATCTCGCACTGGCATCCATTGCTGTAGGTAACGGTCTGTTCAAGGCGAACCCATCCAGCCTTCTGGGCAAGTGCTATGAGGAAGGCGATGCTCGCCTGGATGGTGCATTCACTATGTACTACATGTCTGTGAATATCGGCTCATTTATCTCCATGATTCTGGTACCCATCATCTCAGACCACTACGGCTGGAGCCTGAGCTTTATGACCAGCGCTGTTGGTCTGTTTATGGCGCTGGCTATCTACGCCCTGATGCGTAACTGGGTTGCTGGCTACGGTTCCGAGCCAGACTTCAAGCCTGTGAACAAGTCTGCTCTGTCTATTGTTCTGGCGGGTGTTGTTGTTGCTATCTTCGTAGCTGCGTTCTTGCTGAAGCACCTGATGGCGGCCAAGGCCCTGCTGGCAATCGTTGGTGCTGGTGTTATCGCCGTACTGCTGAAGGAAATCTTCGCTGCCCGTGGCGCTGAGCGCAGCAAGATGACTGTTGCCCTGATCCTGATGGTTGAAGCGATTGTGTTCTTCGTGATGTACATGCAGATGCCTACATCTTTGAACTTCTTCGCGATCAAGAACGTTGAACACAGCATTCTGGGTATTGCTGTTAACCCTGTGACTTTCCAGTCCCTGAACCCATTCTGGATCATGCTGGCAAGCCCTGTTCTGGCTTATATCTATAACGCAGCCGGTCAGAAAAAAGGTTCCGGCATGACAATGCCTGTGAAGTTTGCTCTGGGTATGCTGTTCACTGCAGCCAGCTTCCTGATACTGCCCGTAGCGGCCAAGTTTGCTAACGACGCAGGTATTGTTTCTTCTTACTGGATGGTCATAACCTACTTCTTCCAGTCTATTGGTGAACTGCTGATTTCCGGTCTGGGTCTGGCGATGATTGCCCAGCTGCTGCCTTCACGCCTGCACGGCTTCGCCATGGGCGCATGGTTCCTGACAACGTCTGCGGCATCTGTTATCGCGGGTTATGTGGCAGGCTTTGCATCTGTAAACGCTGGCGATGTGGCAACCCCTTTGCAGACTCTGCCGGTTTACAGCCACTTCTTTGAAACTATGGGCTTGATCAGCCTGGCTGTTGGCCTGCTGATGGTGGTAACAGCCCCTGTGCTGAACCGCATGATCAATGCCAGGGACACTGACGAAGACGCTGCTCTGGCAACTGTCTGATACTGCTTTAAATCGACACAGAAAAACGGCCCGGCTTGTTAGCTGGGCCGTTTTTGTGTTTAGAACGAAGCGTTACGAGGTGTACGAGGGAATGGGATCAGTTCACGAATGTTCTGAACGCCGGTCAGATAACCCAGCAGGCGTTCGAAACCAAGGCCAAAACCTGCGTGAGGCACGGTGCCATAACGACGCAGGTCACGGTACCAGCCGTAGTCTTCCGTGTTCATATCTTGAGCGGCAAGACGCTCGTCCAGCACGCTCAGACGCTCTTCACGCTGGCTGCCGCCGATGATCTCACCAATGCCGGGAGCGAGAACGTCCATAGCTGCAACGGTCTTGCCGTCTTCGTTCATACGCATGTAGAACGGCTTGATGCTGGCCGGGTAATCAGTCACAACGATTGGGCCGTTCACATACTCTTCTGCCAGGAAGCGCTCGTGTTCAGACTGCATATCGATGCCCCATTCAACGGGGAACTCGAACGTCTTGCCAGACTTCAGCAGTACGTCGATACACTCGGTGTAAGTCATGCGGGTGAAGCTGGATTCAGAGAGTTGCTGCACACGTTCGATGCAGCCTTTGTCTACACGCTGGTTGAAGAAGGCCATGTCGTCGCCGCGACGCTCCAGCACATCTCTGCACACGCTCTTGAGCATGTCTTCAGCCAGATTCGCCACATCGTTCAGGTCGGCGAAGGCCACTTCCGGCTCAACCATCCAGAACTCCGCCAGATGACGGCTGGTGTTGGAGTTTTCTGCACGGAAGGTCGGGCCAAAGGTGTAAACCTTGCTCAGTGCGCAAGCCAGAGCTTCTGCGTTCAGCTGGCCGGATACGGTCAGAAACGCCTGTTTGCCGAAGAAGTCTTCGTTGAAGTCCACTTCGCCCTTGTCTGTGCGAGGCAGGTTATTCAGGTCCAGAGTGGACACGCGGAACATTTCACCAGCGCCCTCACAGTCAGACGCAGTGATCAGTGGAGTGCTGGCCCACAGGAACCCTTCACGGTCAAAGAAGTTGTGAATGCTGTTGGCTGCGGTGTGACGAATACGGTTCACCGCACCGATGATATTGGTGCGTGGGCGCAGATGAGCGTGCTCACGGAGGTGCTCCATAGAGTGACGCTTAGGCTGCATGGCGTAGGTTTCAGGGTCTTCAACCCAGCCTAGCACTTCCACCGATGTGGCCTTGACTTCCCAGTCCTGACCTTTGGCTGGAGATTCAACCAGCACCCCCTTTACTCGCACAGAGCAGGAGGCTGTCAGCTTCTGGATTTCATCTTCGTAATTGGGCAGATTGTTTTCTGCAATCACCTGAATAGGGTCAAAGCAGCTGCCATCATGCACGGCCAGGAAGGACATGCCGGCTTTGGAATCCCGGCGGGTACGAATCCAGCCGCACAGTTCAATTTCCTGCTCTTGTAAAGATTGGCCTTTTGGCTTTTGGCCGGCCAGCAGATCGACGATCGGGGTATGGCTCATTAGCTACAGTCGTTGTTTGAATCGATAAGGAGTGATTATAAGTTGGCCGGGGCGAGATGACAGCTCCGACCCATAAATAAAAGTGAACCGTGCCAGTGTTTCAGGGTTGTGGGAAATAACAATCAGGGTTGGCCGCAGTCAGGGGCAGAAAGCCCCTTTTGAAGTTGCAATAAACTGGAGAGGTTACGCGTCAGCCATAAAACGAAGAAGGTTACCCGCTGCCAGATCTATCACCCGCCCCCGAGACTCTTTTGCCATCCAGGCAGTATGCGGTGTGACAATCAAGTTTGGGATACTGGGTTCCAGCAGCGGGTTACCATTGACAGGCGGCTCCTCTGTAAGAACATCAAAGCCGGCCCCTCCGATGCCTCCTGCTTTGAGTGCTGCTACCAGGGCCTGTTCATCCACTAAGCCGCCACGGGCTGTGTTAATCAGCAGGGCATGTGGTTTCATCAGGGCAAGTTGCTCTTTGCCAATCATATTACGGGTTCGTTCTGTCAGCGGGCAGTGCAGAGATACCACATCAGCAGCTTTTAAGCCTTCTTCCAAAGACACTTTTCCTTCGTGGGATGAAGTGGATCCGGGCACTTGGGCAATCAACAGATTCATACCAAAAGCTTTCGCCAGCCGAGCTACGGAACGGCCAAGTTCTCCGTAACCGATAATCAATATGTTCTTTCCAGACAGTTCCATAATGGGTTTATCCATTACGCAGAACATATCGCTTTTGGCCCAGGAGCCGTCTGTGCTTAATTGGTGATAGTGAGGCAGAGCTGTAGCCAGAGATAGCATCATAGCCAGTGCATGCTGGGCAACACTGGCTGTGCCGTAAGCGGTGACGTTCGTAACAGTTATGCCATGTTCCTTGGCGGCTGTGATATCGACGTTGTTTGTGCCAGTAGCCAGAACCCCGATGTATTTTAATGAGGGTGCCTGTTCCATCAGGGCGCGATCAATGACCACTTTATTGGTAAGAACAATATCGGCACCGGCAATGCGTTCGAGGGTCTGTTCGAGCTGCGTGGTGTCGTGTACCACCCAGTCAAGATTGATATTAAGGAAAGGAGTGATTTCAAGATCATCTCCCAGAGTGGCTCTGTCAAGAATAACTGCCCGCATAGTGTTCCCGCTCAATTCTGGGTAAATGAAGCTAGTGTAAATGGGCTGCTCTATCTTTGTAACAACAGGCTTTGAGAGAAAGCGAAAGTTATATTCTGTTGTACACTCACTCCTCTTCAGAGAGCAGAGTTGAGGTTGTGTAGTAATGGGGGAGCGAACCACATCGGGAGAATCTACTGAGAACGATTACTTTTATATTGAACTTCTGCGGGCTGTGGCGGCTTTTGCGGTTGTTGTTATTCATACTCTGGGGCCTTACCGGCACTGGATTGGGCAGATCCCTGATTACGACTGGCTATCGGCTATCAGCCTGAATGTTGGGAGCCGCTGGGCAGTGCCTGTGTTTATTATGATTACCGGCGCTTTAATGTTACCGGATAAACGGCGCTTTAATCTCCACTACTATTTCTCCCGGCGGGTCAGTAAGGTTTTGATTCCGTTTCTGGTATGGTCGGTGATTTATGCTTTTCTGGCCGGTGTGGTATGGAGCTCTCATGGAGTCAGATTTGATCTCTTCATAACGTTGCGAGTGCTTGATGGTTTGCCCTATGAAGAAACCTGGGAACATCTGGGGTTTTATTATTATTTCATTCCGCTTTATCTGGTGATTCCGTTCCTTACGCCATGGGTTCAGCAACTTTCGGATGATCAGTTACGAATGTTGGTGTTGGCGTGGATGGTGCTGACGCTTTTCTATCTATTGCAGATTCAGTCTCACTGGATGATCGGTACTGTCATGTATGGTGGTTATTTACCCTTGGGTTATGCGCTGACGCGTATGCCTCTCGAAAAGCAGCAGCGTATAGGCGTGTATAGTGGTGCCCTGTTTGCTGTAGCTGCTGGAGTGTATGGCATATGGGAAATTTCTTCTGCAGCTGGCAACTATGCTCCGGGCTTATATACCTCCTATAAAACTCTGAATACTGTGATTGTGGCGATGGCCGTATTTGTTCTGTGTTTTCAGTGTGCTGAGAAGATACAGGGGAGATGCCGCAAGGTGATACGTTTTGTAGGGCAGCACAGTTTGGGACTGTATTTGATTCATCCACTGGTTCTCTGGCCTGTGCAGAATTTAGGCTTTTTCCCCGGATTTACTCTGATTTCCATTCCGTTAATGGCGATGGCGGTGACTGCTGTCACGTTGTTTATTGTGTGGTGGTTACGGCTCAGCCGTGCGACAGCGTGGATGGTGCCCTAGAAAAACAGGCTGCCGAAGCAGCCTGTGTTCACTCAGTTAACACCTGCTTTACTGCTACTTTACAGGGTTACCTTCACGATCCAGAACTGTGATATCACCCAGATTGAGCTCTTCAATCTGTGGGCGGATCTTTTTCAGGTCCCCAGCAATAATCCACGTGAACGCATCGGGCTTGAGATACTCATTCGCCATTTTACGCACCTTGGGCAACTTCACCGCCTGAACGCGCTCGGCATAGTTGTATAGGTAGCTTTCTGGCAGATCGAACTCCACAAGGCTGCTGATGGAGCCGAGCAGGGCACCGTTGGTTTCGTAGCTGCCAGGCAGCTTACGGGTACGGTTGCGCTCAACCAGGCTCAGCTCTTTCTCCGTGGCAGGCTGGTCGCCCAAAAACTGCCTGTACTCCTTGATAATCTCCGCAACGGCCGGACCGGTTTTGTCCGCTTGAACAGAGGTGCTCACCATATAGGGGCGCTGGCCCACTGCACTTTTGGCATAACTATGTGCACCATAAGCCCAGCCTTTGTCCTCTCGCAGGTTCATGTTGACCCGAGAGGTGAAATCGCCACCAATCATATCGTTCATCATGTTGAAGGCCAGAGTGTTTTTGTCCTTGCTCGGCATCACCAGCTGGCTGCCAACAATGACCGACTGGCCAGCCGCAGGATAATCAATCAGGAACACGCGGCTCTGCCTGGGGTTATTGACTTTGGCAATGGTTTTACCTGGCAGTGCTGTTGCTGGCGCATGCCAGTGAGACAGCACCTTCTCCAGCTTGGGTTCGAGTTGATCCATGGTGATGTCGCCGGTGACAATCAGTGTTGCATTGTCAGGGCGTAACCATGTTCTCCAGAAGTTAACCATGTCATCACGGCTAATGGCATCCACGGAAGCCATATCGCCACTGCCACTCCAGGGTGTGTCGTAAGCGTGGCCTTTACCGTAAATCAGACGAGGCAGTATTCGACGAATAATGCCATTGGGGGCGGCGGTTTCCTGGTTTATGCCATCTTTTATCTGACTGCGCAGGCGCTGGATGTCATCTTCCTCAAAAGCGGGATTGGTTAACACATCTGCCAGAATATCCAACGTAGGATCAAGGCTGACTGTGAGGGAGTCGAGGTACAGGCTGGAGGTATCCAGATCATTACTCGCACTCAAGCCAGAGCCGAGGTGCTCCAATTCAGAGGCAATCTGCAGGTTATTGCGAGTAGTGGTGCCTTCATCCAACATTGCCATAGTAAAACCAGGCAGGCCGGGTTTGCCCATGCGAGCGGCAAAACCAGCGTTGAATTGCAGTTCCATCTCTACAACCGGGGTTTGTGGGCGGCTGGCCAGAATCACTTTTAAACCGTTAGACAGTGTCGTATGTTGCAGCTCTGGCAGTTGCAGCTTAACGATATCACCCGCTTCAGGAACCTTGCTTCTGTCTGCGCCTTTTGCCCCATGACTGTACTGTGGGAATGGGGTGATTTCCAGAATGTAAGCGCCGCTGTTTAACCAGCGATCAGATGTTTTGCGCACTGATTCGGGCGTGGCTTCCTGCATCATCTTAAAGCTTTCCCGATAGAAACCAGGGTTGCCATACATCACTTCACCACGAGCCAGAATATCTGACTTACCACCAAAGCCGCCAATGCGTTCGGTGCCCCGCACAAAACTGGCAGATTGACTGAAGCGGATACGGTTCAGCTCTTCTTGAGTTGGGCCTTCTTTCAGAAACGTGCTCAGCTCTTCGTCTACAACCTTTTCGATCTTTTCCAGAGGCACGCCAGGCTTGGCGTCCACAGAAATCATGACTTGCCCGGCCAGCAGGCGGTCGTACAGAAAGGCACCGGCGCTGGTGGCTATTTGATCTTCAATCACCAGTCGTTTGTACAGACGGCTGTTCTTGCCACCCCCCAAAATATCAGTAGCAAGGGAGAGGTACTCTGCGTCGCGGGTGCCGCTTTGGGCTACGTTCCATACTTTCATCAGACGGGATTGAGGCACGCGATCCTGCATCTTGTCACGCTTGTCTTCGGTGCGCCTGGCAACCCAGGTTTCCAGCTTGTTCAGCGGTTTGCCCGCAGGAATATCGCCGAAGTACTTCTCGACCTTTTCCCGCGCGGTTTTCACATCAATGTCGCCGGACAGAACCAGTACGGCGTTAGATGGGCCGTAGTAGGTGTCAAACCAATCCTTCACATGATCCAGACTGGCGGCATCCAGATCTTCCACATAGCCGATGGTTGGCCAGGAATAAGGGTGGCCTTTGGGGAAGGTCTGTTCGGCAAGGCGCGTCCAGACTTTGCCGTAAGGGCGGTTTTCACCCTGACGTTTTTCATTCTTTACAACAGCGCGCTGCTCATCGAGGGCTGCCTGGCTGATAGCACCTTCAAAGTGGCCCATGCGATCGGATTCCATCCACAGTGCCATATCGAGGGCGGGGGTGGGAACCGTCTGGAAGTAGTTGGTGCGGTCTGTGCTGGTGGTGCCATTTTGGTCGGTTACACCGGCTTTCTTGAACGGCGTGAAGTATTCACCTTTATAGTTTTCGGAACCCTGGAACATCAGGTGTTCAAACAGGTGAGCGAAACCGCGCTGGCCAACGGATTCATCTTTGGAGCCTACTTTGTACCAGACATTTACCGCAACAATCGGCGCTTTGTGATCTTCGTTCACAATCACGGTGAGGCCGTTATCAAGAGTAAATTTCTGATAGGGAATTTTAACGTCCGGTAACGTTTGTACCTGCTGGCTTGAAGCATTTGTTATTGGGGTGGTTGCAGAACAGCCGGTAAGAAGAGCAGTTCCAATGGCCAGGGCCAGAGCAGCTCCTTTCAAGCGCAGGCGCCTGGACGTACGGTATGTCGTGATCATAGTAATGCTTAGGGAATCCTTGGCAGATTTAGTCGTTGAGCTTATCACAGCTATGGACAACTGCTATGCAAAAAAGTTCCCATGCATTGTCGTGTATTATCAGATGTGCGGTACTTACAGATTGGTTAAATGCCGATGCCCCGAGCCATTGCTTTCGTATAGTCTGGCGGCGTCTTTCTCCGCCCTTACTACGTCATCCCCACGGAGGCGGGGATCTGCTGTCCGTGGTGGATTCCCACCAGATCTGCTGTAAGGCTCGCAACAGCCGGGGATTATCGTCCCGTGATTTTGGGGGAATGTTTTCGGACAGGCACTAACTTAAATGTTAGAAATCAAGTGAACTATGGTGAACAAAGATACTCTAACTTGTTACTTAAGAATCAGGGATAGGGACTTATCGATGCTCACTAATAACACCAATACAGTCGATGTAAGAACAGTAT
>NZ_SMME01000165.1 GCF_009711465.1 Parendozoicomonas verongulae
AAGCATTTACCACATCCAGCGATCTCACCAGACATAAACGCACCCACACACGGGACAGACCCTTTGTCTGTGACCAGGACGGGGGCAATAAAGCATTTCACACATCCGGCCATCTCGCCAAGCACAACCGCACACATCGCAATGTGGGAGGAGAGTGAGACAGACGATCAGCGCCGTAAATACCAACATCACAAGAGACTGCCAGCTGCGTTGCTATCTTCTTTGTTTCTTTTTGTGGGAAGGCAGAATAGGAATGGTCTTCAGGCTTAACTTTGTTGTCACAAATCTCTGCATAGCGATCGGCCTGTTTTCATC
>NZ_SMME01000851.1 GCF_009711465.1 Parendozoicomonas verongulae
CATCAGGGTAGTCTCAACGCCGTCTTTCAGAGTCAGATCCACACTGGCGCAGCCTTGGCAGCCACCACCAAACTGGAGAATAGCAAAGCCTTCTTCATCAATTTCCACCAGTTGGACCATGCCACCATGGGAGGCCAGGCCGGGGTTAATCTCGGTGGCCAGATAATAGTTGATCTTCTGATCCAGGGGGCTGTCTTCATTCACTTTGGGCATCTTGGCGTTAGGAGCCTTGATGGTCAGTTGACCGCCCATTTTATCGGCTGCATAGTCAACAACCGCTTCTTCCAGAAATGGCACGCTGTCGTTTTCAATAAACGCACGGAAGTGAGACAGAGACATACAGACATCTCCCTCTTTCTCCTCCCCTGGCTTGCAGTAGGCCAGACAGGTTTCCGCATGGGGAGTACCGGGACTGGAGACAAACATTCGTACACCAATACCTTCAACACCCTGTCTTTCCAACAGTTCTTTCAGATAAGTCTGGGCGCCTTCAGTAAAATCGATTGCAGGTTCCGGAGTGCTCAAGATTACTCTTCCTATGTTGGTTACAGTGGTGATTCTACGCCTAACTGTTTCCGTGTAAAAGCCCAAGTATTCCACTCAGGTATAGGGATGAACCTCTAGGGATTTTGTCAGGGAGTAAGACAAAGCCGCAGACCGAGACGGCTTTAAAATGCTGGCAGGCTTTGATCCCGCTCGATTTTTTCCTGCCATCGACCACTGAACTCTTTCAGGAACGCTTCGTAGCCATTGGTTTCATCTTTGGTCAAGCCACCGCTAAGACCAGGATATTGATTGGCAATGTTTTCCAGAAAGTGATGTTTATTGGTAATACTTGCCCCCAGATTTTCCTTCAGAAAACGGGCATTTCCACCTTCCCAAATCAGAGGAAAGTCATTACGGAGCATCTCTTCCGGATCATCGCTTGTGCAAAGACCTTCACCGACAATACTGATATTTCCCACTGGATGGAGCGTTTGGGCTACTTCATAACTGGTTTTCATCCGCCCCATAGCTATGTGCTCCATAGTGGTTGCCCCTCCACCCCGTGTAAAGTATTTGTGGGCGCGCATCCCCCCTTTGGCAATATTGGCAGGGTGCTGGAAAGGAAGAGGACAAATTTTGAGCCAAGGGGGAATGCCAGTATCGGACGCATCCTTTTCATTCTTGTGCCACTCTCCCAGAACCTCACAAGCCCTTTTAAACAAGGACGGCATTCCGTCAGAATCTCGCCCGCACAAAACACGTACATGCATCCCTGATGGCCTTACCTCTCCTCGTTTTTCAATACACTGGGCCATATAGATGTGTGCTGCGATAAAGTTCATCACATTAGGCTCTGGAGGCATGCTCCCCAGCATAAGCTGGTGTACATGATCGTCAGTGTTGATATGGCTTACAATATTGACCTTTCCTTCTCCTTCTTCTGTCGTTTCTCCAAGGCATTGGGCTATGCCGGGCACTTCACGGATGAGCTTTTCTTGATTCTTGGATAGCGAGTCGAGAGGGATATTAACGGCTTCACCGGGCAGGTAATCAGCCAACTCATCACTGAGAAACAATTCATTAACAGGCAAACCTGCATTACCGGTATATCTCACATTGTGAAATCCCTCTCCTAAAAGTTCTTTGACGGCTCCGGAAAAATCCTTCTCTTCACCAGCTATCACCAGTGTCAGTATCTTGCGCTGTTTTTCCCCAAGGGACTTGAGTGGATCAACAAAGTGAATGGCTTCAGGGGTGAGCAGATCTGTGAGTTTTTGCTCTACGATCACTGGCTCCCAGTCAGGATACCTGGCCTTCATGAAATGGTTATAGGTCGAGACCGCTTTTAATATGGCACCAAGACCTAAAGGCTGTGTGGTGATGACCTTTTTCGGAGGGGTTTTCATACTCATCAAAGTGAAGACGGTTCCCAGAAAAATCGGCAAATAAACGATGAGTTCGCCGATACGACGCTTTTTTAACATTGACTGCTGTTTTTCAACATTCCCTTCACGCACGGCTTTGTTCCAGGGGCCGACCATGGCATTGGTCATACGTTTGCCCATGTAGTTTTCCATCACATTTTTTCGGTAGATGGACTGCCGGTCACCGGAAACTCTTCCCCCATCGTCCTCCAGCTCCTTAACAACCTGTTTGGCGACTGCAATATGTCCACCTCCACCGGAGGACTCCAACACCAGAACCCCTTTCTGCACACCGTTTTGGGGCGGCTGGTTGCCCTGAGCGATTTCCCGACCCACAGCAACGTCCGGATCATCCTTATACACCCAGCCGCCAATACGATTAAGCATATCGTCAAGACGGTTAACGGTTTCAATATCTGGTATGAAGTCAGAGTTTTTCAGGTGAGCCGTACGCTTCATAAGTGCGTTATTCAGATCGACTTCGGACTCCCCTGCCGTCGAGGAGATATCCATATCCCCCAGCTCTGCCATTAAAGGATGATTATTACGAGCATCTTTTACAGGAAGGTACTTTACGGCGGCCTTCTTCAATCCTTCAACAGTCTTGAGGTCTTCCGGGCGAACCAGCAGGCTTGTTCCATGCATGGGTACTCGCCCTAAAATGCTGTCCATGGTAATCCCCTTATCCTAAATAGTGAGCTTTATAGTTTTAATTTAGAAGATATCTTCATAACGCCAATGGAGTGGGGAAAATAGATAATGAAAAGAAAACACCCCAAGACCTCTTGAAACGGATTCTGTTAAACTGCAGCCACACAATAGTGGCTGCAGTTTGATGTGCTCTTATGCCATGCAGCCTATAACGATGTATAACAGGATTTACCTCTCCATGACTCGAGCGCAGCGCCTGAACGATATTACCGACGCACTGAAACAACGGATCCTCATTCTCGATGGCGCCATGGGCACCATGATCCAGGCTCATAAACTGGAAGAGAAAGATTATCGTGGAGAGCGCTTTGCTGTCTGGCCTTCAGATCTCAAAGGCAACAACGACTTGTTGGTGTTAACCCAGCCAGAAATCATCGCAGATATCCACAAGGCTTATTTTGAAGCTGGTGCCGATATCGTGGAAACCAACACCTTTAATGCCACCCGTATATCCATGGCTGATTACGGTCTGGAAGATCTGGTGCCTGAAATTAATCGAGAAGCTGCGCGGTTAGCAGTAAAAGCAGCAGAAGAGGTGGCTGCCGCTACGGGCATTCCCCGTTATGTGGCTGGAGTCGTTGGTCCTACAAGTCGTACCGCCTCCATTTCTCCGGACGTGAACGATCCGGGCTTTCGCAATGTCTCCTTCGATGAACTGGCAGATAACTATAAGGAAGCCACACTGGGGCTGGTTGACGGTGGTGTTGACTTTATCCTGATCGAAACGATCTTCGATACCCTCAATGCCAAAGCTGCTATCTATGGTGTGCAGGAGGCCTACGAGGAACTGGGCTATGAGCTGCCCATTATGATTTCCGGCACCATTACGGATGCCTCAGGACGAACGCTTTCAGGGCAAACCACCGAAGCCTTTTATAACTCCCTCAATCACGCCAAACCTTTAAGCTTTGGTCTGAACTGTGCACTGGGAGCGAGAGAATTGCGACCTTATGTGGAAGAGCTTGCCCGAGTCTCTGAATGTTTTGTATCCGCTCACCCTAATGCTGGCCTGCCCAATGAGTTTGGTGAATATGATGAGACCCCCGAAGATATGGCGGCGATTGTGGGAGAGTTTGCCCGCTCAGGTCTGGTGAATATCATAGGTGGTTGCTGTGGCACCTCACCAGATCATATTCGCGCGATTGCTGAGGCTGTAAAAGAGTTAAAACCCCGTAAGCCTGCTCATCCTGAAGTGGCTTGCCGCCTGAGTGGACTGGAGCCATTTACTATTGGCGAAGACTCCCTGTTTGTAAACGTGGGCGAGCGCTGTAACGTCACCGGTTCAGCCCGATTTAAACGTCTGATTAAAGAGAATGATTACGATACCGCCCTTGATGTTGCACGGGAGCAGGTTCAAAACGGTGCGCAGATCATTGATATCAATATGGATGAAGGCATGCTGGACGCTATGACGGCTATGCCACGCTTCCTCAATCTCATCGCCTCAGAACCGGATATTTCCCGTGTTCCTGTCATGATCGACTCCTCTAAATGGGAGGTGATTGAAGCCGGCCTGAAGTGTATTCAGGGCAAAGGCATCGTGAACTCTATCAGTCTGAAAGAAGGTGAAGAAACATTCCGCCACCACGCCTGCCTGTGCAAACGCTATGGCGCAGCAGTTGTCGTTATGGCCTTTGATGAGACCGGACAGGCTGATACCTTTGAGCGCAAGATTGAAATCTGTAAACGCTCCTACGATATTCTTGTGAAGGACATAGGCTTCCTGCCTCAGGACATTATTTTCGACCCTAATATTTTTGCCGTGGCAACGGGCATAGAAGAACACAATAACTATGCCGTGGATTTTATTGAGGCCTGCGCATGGATTCGGAACAACCTGCCCCACACCATGATTTCCGGCGGGGTGAGTAACGTCTCTTTTTCCTTCCGGGGGAACAACCCGGTGCGGGAAGCGATCCATGCGGTATTCCTTTACCACGCCATAAAAGCCGGCCTGAGCATGGGTATTGTTAATGCAGGGCAGTTAGCGATATATGAGGACATCCCCACGGAGCTTCGGGACGCCGTAGAGGATGTTATTCTCAACCGTACGCCGGATGGTACAGAAAATCTGCTGGCTATTGCTGACAAATACCGGGGAGATGGGCAGGAAAAAGAAACGAAGGAAGATAACGCCTGGCGCGAACTGTCCGTGACCAAACGTATTGAACATGCGCTGGTGAAAGGCATTAACACCTTTATTGTTAAAGACACTGAGGAGGCCCGTCAGCAGGCCAACCGTCCAATCGAAGTGATCGAAGGCCCACTGATGGACGGTATGAATGTGGTGGGCGACCTGTTTGGCGCCGGCAAAATGTTCTTACCTCAGGTGGTCAAAAGCGCACGAGTGATGAAGCAGGCAGTGGCTCATCTGGTTCCCTTTATCGAAGCGGAAAAAGAAGGCGTGATACAGGCCAAGGGTAAAATCCTGATGGCAACGGTGAAAGGCGATGTCCACGATATCGGCAAAAACATCGTAGGCGTAGTGCTGCAGTGCAATAACTACGAAGTCGTGGATCTTGGTGTGATGGTGCCAACAGAGAAGATTCTGCAAACAGCTAAAGAGGAGAACGTGGATATTATTGGGCTTTCCGGCCTGATTACCCCGTCTCTGGATGAAATGGTCCATGTCGCCCGGGAAATGCAGCGTCAGAACTTCAACATCCCGCTTATGATTGGTGGTGCAACAACGTCCAAAGCTCATACTGCGGTCAAGATTGACCAGCAGTACCAGAACGATCAAGTGGTGTATGTGACTGATGCCTCACGAAGTGTGAGTGTAGCCACCAATCTCATCAGTGGGGAGAAGAAGGCGTCTTTTGTTGCCGATGTCAAAGCCGAGTACCAAAAAGTCCGGGATCGTCACAGCAAACGCCGCCCCCATACTCAGAGGATGAAGTTTTCTGAGCTGGATCAAAGTGTTACCCCCATTAACTGGAATGACTATCATCCCCCCAGCCCCAGCTTTATCGGTACACGGGTATTTGAAGATATAAGCCTTGCCGAGCTGCGAGACTTTATCGACTGGACACCGTTCTTTATCTCCTGGGATCTGCACGGTAAATATCCCAAGATCTTCGAGGATGATGTAATCGGCGAAGAAGCGACCCAACTGTTTAATGATGCCCAGACTATGCTGGACCGGTTTGTCGAGCGGCAAGAAGTGAAGGCAAAAGCCGTAATTGGTTTCTGGCCAGCCAATCAAGTGAATCGAGATGATATTCTTTTGCAAACCGGTGAAGAGTCAGTCGTTCTGCACCACCTTCGTCAGCAAACCAGGAAAGTGGATGGCAAGCCTAACTACTGCCTGTCCGACTTTATCGCTCCTGAAGGCTCCGGTATTGATGACTACATTGGTGGGTTTGTGGTCACGGCAGGGATTGGAGCGGAAGAGCTGGCCAAATCCTATGAGGAGGCTCATGATGACTATCAAAGCATTATGGTTAAAGCTCTGGCAGACCGCCTGGCTGAGGCGTTGGCAGAATACATGCACATGAAGGTCAGAACCGAATACTGGGGTTACGATACCAATGAACACCTCTCTAACGAAGAGTTGATTAAAGAGCGTTATACCGGTATTCGCCCAGCACCCGGATATCCGGCTTGTCCGGATCACACGGAAAAAGAGGTATTGTTCACGTTACTGAATGCCGAGAAGACTATCAGAGTCTCCCTGACGGAACACTTTGCGATGCTGCCCGCTGCTGCGGTGAGTGGCTGGTACTTCTCTCATCCGGAATCACGCTACTTTTCTGTAGGCAAAATTCAGAAAGACCAAGTGGAAAGCTATGCAGAGCGTAAAGGCTGGAGCCTTGATAAAGCAGAACGTTGGTTGATGCCTGTACTGGATTACAGTCCTGAGTAAATAGTTCCATGTTAGAATACCGGCAGAAGGCATAGCCTCTGCCGGCTTTAAGGTTTCTCTATAGTGCGTCCTTCTTATGTGCCCGCATCGCAATTGAACGATTCAGATGCCCCTGCCAATCGCATGCGTAGGATTTTACTTCTCAGCTTTCCCATAATGGGTGGCATGTTGTCCCAGAGCCTGTTGAACCTGGTGGATACCGCTATGGTGGGACACTTGGGCAGTGAGGCGCTTGCGGCTACTGGCACAGCTAACTACGCGATATTTGTCTGTTTTGCCCTGGTCAGTGGTTTATCGGTTGGTGTGCAATCCCGTGTGGCACGATTGAATGGTCAGGGTGCTTTAGCCCGTTTGCTGGAACCCTTGGATAGTGGTGTTCGCATTACACTGTTTGCCGGTATCCCACTCACCGCCCTTTTGTTCTTTTGCGTACCGTTGGGCATAAGCGCTTTTCCGTTAAAGGCTGGTATCGCTGAACAGGCTGTTAGCTACTTTCAGATACGCATTCTCAGTTTGCCTGCCGGTATGTTGATGCTCTGCTTCCGTGGTTTCTGGAATGGTTGTCATACCCCTTGGTCGTATCTAAAGATTCTGGTGGTTACACACAGTGTGAACGCAGCACTGAGTTATGTGCTGATATTTGGCAAACTTGGTTTGCCTGCCTTGCACCTTCAAGGAGCCGCTATTGGAACACTGGTGGCAATGTATTGCGGAGCACTGGTAAATGCCATCGGTGCCCTTCGTTTTGGCCGCAAGCACAAACTCCCTGCTCCGGTGTTTCGACAACAGAATCTCAAGGCCTTCTATCATCAGGCTTGGCCAGACTCGGTGCAGCAAACCTTTTTTGCCCTGGGGTCTTTAACCTTCTTCTGGCTGGTTGCGGGCTTAGGGGCGGAATCCATGGCTATCAGCCATGTACTGGTGAATATCTCGCTGTTGTTAATTCTTCCCGGTACCGGGATGGGATTGGCCTCCACTACCCTGATCAATCATGCCCTTGGATCAGGGCAGCATTACCGCGCCTGGCGCTGGGGAATGGATGTTGCTTGTACAGCACTGGCGTTGATGACATTTCTCAGCCTGCCCCTGTTATTGATTCCTGAGGCAGTATTGGGATTATTTCTCTCTCAGGATGCACTACTGGTAGAAGCGGGCAAGATTCCTCTGCAGCTCACGGCCATCAGCATTATTGCCGACTCTGCTGCCCTTGTTCTGACCCAGGCGCTTTTAGGAACGGGATGCAATCGAGCAGTGATGAAAATCCGTTTCTCAACACTGTGGCTGTTTGGCCTTCCCTTGACGGCTGTTGTTATCCATATTTTCCAGTTCGGACTGATCGAAGTCTGGGTTATTCAGACCGTTCAGAGGTTTATAGCTTCACTGCTTTGTCTCTATGTATGGCACCAATGCGAATGGTACAAAAGCGTTTAACGCATTCAGTTATGTGGTAATAAGGCCTGCAATCCCGATGATTAAGACCATTCCTGGTGCCCCATAGCGAAACAATATCATCCAGTAATGGGATTTGATGGAATCTTCTGCTGAACCCAGCTGCTCCATAACCGCCGTTTTCGGAAGAACCCATCCCACAAACACCAGAACAAGAAAGCCGGTTAATGGCAGCAGTATGTTTGTGGCAACACCCGTCCAGAGATCAAACAGACCATGACCTGCGACATGAATATCTTTCCATTCATTAAATGAGAACACTGGTATCAGACCTAATAGCCAGATAACGCAGCCCACTGCAAAAGAGGCCTTGCTTCGGGAAAGAGAAAAATAACGGGCTGTTGAAGCCACAAGAGGCTCGGCAAGATTAATGGACGATGTCCAGGTGGCAATGATAAACAGACAGAAAAAGACAGGAAGAACAATATCTCCCATTGGCATAGCATTCAGTGCCCCCGGCAGGGTGATAAACATCAGCCCTGGGCCGCTGGAGGGATCAACGCCATTACTGAACACCACCGAGAAAATGGCTATACCCGTTAATATGGAAACCAGTAAATCCAGAAGGACAACAACAGAAATGGCCTTGGGGATCGACTGTTTACCTGGCATATAGGCACCATAAGCCATTAAGCAGCAGGCGCCTACCGCAAGGGTGAAAAAGGCATGACCCATCGCTTCCACCAGAACCTGCCCACTGATTTGTTCCCATGAGGGTGAAAAGAGATAGTTTAACGCCTGCTGGAAACCGGGCAGATGGGATGCATAAAACACTAGAAGGATTAACAGGCCATAAAGCAATGGCATAAGCAGATAATTGAGTTTCTCCAATCCCTTGGCAACAGGACGACCATTTACTGTTAATGTCATGATGAGAAAGACAGTGTTAAATACGATAAGAAGCAGAGGATTCCCCAGAAAGGTATCAAAGAACTGTCCAAGCCCCTGACTGTTCAAGCCATTCAGACTTCCCTTTAAGGATTCAATAAAGTAATACCCACCCCACCCGGATACCACAGAGTAAAAGGAAAGCACCATGGCCGCAGCTAACATGCCAACTCCGGCTACCCATGACCAGCGCCGACTTCCGCCATAGGTGGAAGCCAGCTGCCGGAGGCTTGTAGCGGGTGTTGCACGCCCGGCTCGCCCAATTAGAATTTCAGCAGCCATGGCCGGCACACCGAGAAGAAAAACAAACAGCAGGTAAAACAACAGGAAAACACTTCCACCGTGCTCACCCGCCATATAGGGGAATCGCCAGATATTCCCAAGACCAACAGCAGCCCCCGCTACGGCGAGTATGAAGCCAAGGCGAGAAACCATCTGCTGAGCAGAAGACATAAATGCTCCTCAAAAATATTTCCTGTCAGATTAGACCTGTTGTAGGAATTTACCCGCTTTTTTGAACGTGCGTTTAAGAAAGCACCCATCAGGGTGCTTTCAAGGAACAATGGTCTTCAGGCTAGGCCATTCTATTGATGCCATCGAGTGCAGCGACACGATAGGCTTCTGCCATGGTAGGGTAGTTGAAGGTTGTATTCAGGAAGTAGTTCAGTGTGTTTTGTTCACCCGGCTGCTCCATAATCGCCTGTCCGATATGTACGATCTCTGAGGCTTGGTCACCAAAGCAGTGAATGCCAAGAATTTCCAGTGTTTCCCTATGGAAAAGGATTTTCAGCATGCCTGCAGTTTCGCCAGTAATCTGGGCCCGCGCCAGCCGTGAGAAAAAGGCTTTACCGACTTCATAAGGAACAGATTCAGCGGTAAGTTCTTCTTCGGTTTTTCCGAGGGAGCTGATTTCTGGAATGGTGTAAATCCCTGTTGGCACCGAACTCAGAGTGTTTACTGGGCTGTCGTTGCGAATGTTGGTCACTGCAAAACGTCCCTGGTCATAAGAGGCACTGGCCAGGCTGGGCCAGCCAATCACATCACCCGCAGCATAAATGCCTTCGACCTCAGTCTGATACATTTCATCCACTTTCAGCTGACCACGACTGTCTGCTTCCAAACCAATATTTTGAAGACCCAGTTCAGACGTATTACCGGTGCGGCCGTTGGCCCAGAGTAGAGCATTCGCCTTAATGACCTTTCCGGAACGCAGGTGCAGGGTCACGCCATCGTCTGTCCCTTCGATCTTCTGGTAAACCTCGTTGTTGCGAATAATTACGTTATTATTGCGCAGGTGATAGCTCAGAGCATCAGAGACTTCTTTATCAAGGAAAGACAACAGCCGGTCGCGGGTATCCACCAGATCCACCAGAACCCCAAGGCTGGAAAAGATGGAAGCGTACTCGCTACCGATAACACCGGCACCATAAATAATGATGCGCCGTGGTGTATGGGTGAGGCCGAGGATTGTGTCGCTGTCGTAAATGCGGGGATGGCTGAAGTCTACATCGGCAGGGCGATAAGGACGAGAACCTGTGGCAATGAGTATCTGCTTAGCAGCTATTCGCTCTACATTCCCGTTGTTTTCCACCACCTCGACGGTGTTTTCATCCAGAAAACTGCCGGTACCAAAATAGAGGGAAATACGATTGCGGGAGTAATACTGGGTACGGGAGCGAACTTGCTGATTGATAACGTCGTATGCGTTTTTCAATACATTTGGGAAGCTGAACCACCGTGGCTCGCCGATCTCCCTGAACATCGGGTTATTGTTGAAGTTGTAAATCTGTTTAACTGAGTGACGCAGTGCCTTAGAGGGGATTGTTCCAAGGTGGGTGCAATTACCACCCACAACGCGTTTCTGTTCTACCACCGCAACTCGTTTGCCGAGTTTAACGGCATTCATGGCAGCGCCTTCCCCTGCTGGGCCACTGCCAAGAATAATAAGATCGTAATTTGTTGTTATTCCCATAAAACTCCCTTTAAGCCGGGATCACCGGCTCTGCTTTTTCATCAGTTGTTTTTAGGCTTGGGGAGCAGTAGCATCGTAAAACAGATCGTTTGGCGTTTCTGCCAGTGCATCCTTATCATCCCCACCGCCACAAATCGGGCAGCTCTCTTTCAAACCAAGATTACCGAGACCACCACAAGAACCTTTAATCGGCTTATTGGCAAAGATAACGCCAACAGACATTCCGGCAATGATCAGCATCAATAGGCCGAACGTAAGAATCATAACTGTCATAATAAAAACCTGAATCTCTTATTTATCAAGGATATAGCTGGAGAAATTGCCAGTAGTTCGGGTTTCAAAACCCTCATCCGTATGGTAGATGAAGTAGGCATCAATCCCCTGCTCTTCCGCCAGTTTAATACCGGCCTTTTCACCCAGAACCATAAACATGGTGGCATAGGCATCGGCTATACCGGTGTCGTCGTTGACAACAGCCACGGAGGCCAGACGGTGCTTCTCAGGGTATCCGGTGCGGGCATCAATCAGGTGGGAGAAATGTACACCATCCACTTCGTAGTAATTCAGATAGTCACCTGACGTTGCAATGCCTTTGTTGTTCAGAGTAATAACTGTCTGGATGCGGTTTTCCAAGACCGGCTCACGAACAGCGATTCTCCATGGCTCATTACCTGGCTTCTTACCTCTGAGGCGAACTTCACCACCCACTTCCACCATATAACGGGTAATACCATGAGCTTCCAGTGCGTGGGCAACCTCATCCACCCCATAGCCTTTAGCGATGGAGGAGAGATCAATAAACACCGGCATCGTCTTGGTTATTGTACGGTCTTTAGCGTTAAGAATCAGCGTCTTATAGCCTGTTTTCTTTAAAGCTTCAGCAATGGCTGCAGGATCAGGAGCGACACTCACCTGACCACTCTCGAGCCACTTTGCAAAGGCGGGCTCTGCTTTTTCATCAATCTGGGCTGGAGCCTGACCGGAAAAGCTCTTACCACTGCCAAAGCCCCACAGATTCACAAGGCTGCCTGCAGTAATATCGTATGCACCGCCAGAGAGTTCCGACACCTTCATCGCCTGCTCTGCCAACCGGAACAGTTCGGGACTCACTGCGATAGGTTCATTGACTGGAGCTTTGTTCAGCAACATAAGCTCAGAGTCCGGAATATAGGTGGACATTTGCTGGTTCACCTTAACCAGGGCTTGCTTCATGGACGCAAGAACTTCTTCTTCATTACTCTCATCAGTCACATACTTGACCGACCAGGTGGTTCCCATGGTACGGCCGGTGGATTCCACCTCATGGGTTGTGGGAAATAAACCTGAGAAATTCAGGGCCAGAAGCAGCAAAATTACAGCCGCTACAACTAAAGAGACGCGCTTGGCCAAGGGAGGAATCCGCTTAAAACAAAAAGATGGGGAGCGATTTTACAAGGTGGATGGAGGGCTGTCACTGCGGCTTGCCCCACAAAAAAGCGCTCCTTCAGAGCGCTTTCATCAGGGAGGGAGAGTAATCTTAATCCCCATACCGGTCCCGCATCATACCATAAAGATCATTGCTTGGTTCCAGAGGGTTATCGCTCCAGCCTGCTGTTTGTGCCATAGCTTTCCGGATTTCGCCAAGGTTTCTGCCGTCAAGAAACATCCCCCTATCAGCAATGATGTCATCACAATGGTAGGCAAGCAGCTCCTGCATCGAATGGTCGTCGCCATTATAGAGGTTATACACTTTCTGCATAAAGCCCTCGGGATCACCTTTATGCTGGACATACACCTGTTCAAATAAACCCATGGCCAGCCGATTGATGGGGTTGGCATCCAAAGTATCCATAGCCTTGTCAGCAGCATCCCTGACAGATCGTAACATTTCGGCTGAAAAACGACCTGTTGTTTCCATCTGGTCCAATGCTTTAGCCACCTGCGCACGAGTCATTTGCTTGTCTATGGCATAGCTTCCAAAGGTTTGGGCAATCATATCATCACTGAGACTGTCTCTATCTTCTTTGGCTGCCATCTTGACGATGAGATCAAGGAAGGGAAGTGAGGCATCAAACTCTGCACGGTGATAATCATCACCTTCACTCTCATTCTCATTCTCATTCTCTGTAACAGGTAGATTACCCAGTTTCACCTGATCTGCACCATGGGGATTATCTGGATTGACAGTGTAGCGTACGCCCTCGGATAACCCAGCAGTTTCATTCGCGGACTCATCACCCTTGACATAGGTTGACTGAATAGAATCATCAGTGGAAACCTGACGATTTTTGAGGCCTTCAAAACCTATACGGCCTTCTGATCCCTGTCGAAAATAACTGACAGTTTGACTCTCCAGAGGTAAAACCTTATGGCCCATGAAGAAAGCTTTAAGGGTAGCGACAACAGTTTTCGACAAACTGAAGTTCTGGGCCCGGGCACTGGCCAGTGCCTGCTTGGCTGATTCTATGCTCATGATAATCCTCCCTGATTACCCCGTAAGCATAGGCCTCTTGTAATTTTATGCCTGCCGGTAAACCCGCTGCTGGATTTGTCCTCGTCAAAAAAAGGGCCGGCAATGCCGACCCTTTTTTGAATAACTGCAATTTGACACATTCGTCAGCAGGCTGATTAGCCGCCGAAGTCATCCAGCAGGATATTCTCGTCTTCAACACCGAGGTCCTGAAGCATCTTGATAACTGCAGCGTTCATCATGGGTGGTCCACACATGTAGAATTCGCAATCTTCAGGCGCTTCGTGATTCGCCAGGTAGCTGTCATGAAGAACGTTATGGATAAAGCCGGTTGGGCCTTCCCAGTTGTCTTCAGGCTGAGGATCAGACAGAGCCAGATGCCAGGTGAAGTTCGGGTTGAGTTCTGCCAACTTGTCGAATTCTTCTACGTAGAAGGCTTCGCGCAGGGAGCGGGCACCGTACCAGAAGGAGATCTTTCGGGTAGAGCTCAGACGCTTCAGCTGGTCGAAGATGTGGGAACGCATAGGTGCCATACCCGCACCACCACCAACGAATACCATCTCTGCATCGGTTTCCTTCGCGAAGAATTCACCGAATGGTCCGTATACAGTGATCTTGTCACCTGGCTTCAGGCTGAACACGTAGGAGGACATCTGGCCTGGAGGTACATCCATGCCAGGAGGTGGTGAAGCGATACGGATGTTGAACTTCAGAAGACCCTTCTCTTCCGGGTAGTTAGCCATGGAGTAAGCACGGATAACAGGCTCAGACACAGTGGACTTGTACTGCCACAGGTTGAACTTATCCCAGTCACCACGGTATTCCTCACCGATCTCGAAGTCTTTGTAGTCAACAGTGTGAACTGGAGTTTCCAGCTGAACGTAACCACCGGCACGGAAGTTAACGTCTTCGCCTTCAGGCAGCTTCAGAACCAGTTCCTTGATGAAGGTGGCTACGTTGTCGTTGGAAACAACCTCACACTCCCACTTCTTCACGCCGAACAGTTCTTCGTCAACTTCTACTTTCATGTCAGATTTAACAGCAACCTGACAGGACAGACGCCAGCCTTCACGCAGCTCACCACGGGTGAAGTGGGGCTCTTCTGTAGGCAGCGCAGTACCGCCACCTTCAGTCACCTTACACTTACACTGGGCGCAGGTACCGCCGCCGCCGCAGGCGGATGGCAGGAAAACACCGTTACCGGCCAGGGTTTGCAGCAGTTTGCCACCCGCTGGCACGGTCACGCTTTTCTCTGGATCATCGTTCATTTCGATGGTGACATCACCGGTGCTCACCAGTTTGGAGCGCGCCGCCAGGATCACCAGAACCAGAGCGAGCACGATCACGGTGAACAGGGCAACGCCCAGCATTATGATCTGTGAACCTTCCATTTGAGTTCTCTCCCCTTACAGCTGGACGCCAGAGAAGGACATGAAGCCAAGAGACATCAGTCCAACTGTGATAAAGGTAATGCCCAGACCGCGCAGTCCCGGAGGAACGTCACTGTACTTAAGCTTCTCACGAATACCTGCCAGAGCGACGATGGCCAGCATCCAGCCAACACCAGCGCCAACACCGTAAACCATGCTTTCGCCGAAGTTGTAATCACGCTCAACCATAAACAGGGAGGCACCCAGGATGGCGCAGTTTACGGTAATCAGTGGCAGGAACACGCCCAGCGCGTTGTACAGCGCAGGCATGAACTTATCCAGAATCATTTCCAGAATCTGCACACTGGCGGCGATAACACCGATGTAGGTGATGTAACCCAGGAAGGTCAGATCAACACCTTCAACCAGAGCACCTTCTTTCAAAATGTGCTGGAAAATCAGCTGGTTCAGGGGAACGGTCAGCAACAGTACGAAGACAACCGCAATACCCAGACCAAACGCTGTCTGAATCTTCTTGGACACTGCCAGGAAGGTACACATGCCCAGGAAGAACGCCAGGGCCATGTTTTCAACAAAGACAGCCTTAACGAACAGGCTTAGATAATGTTCCATATTAGTGGGCCTCCTGCGCTACAGAGTGAGGAGCCATTTTCAGTTCTTCAGATTCAACCTGATCAGTCTTCCAGGTACGCAGAGCCCAGATCAGCAGGCCGATCAGGAAAAATGCGCTTGGAGCCAGCAGCATCAGGCCGTTAGGGTTGTACCAGCCACCGTTGTTTATGGTTTCAAAAATCACAACGCCAAACAGTTTGCCCGCGCCCAGCAGTTCACGGAAGAAAGCAACAACCAGGAGGATGACACCGTAACCCAGACCGTTACCAATACCGTCGATAAAGGAAGGCAGTGGAGGGTTCTTCATAGCGAAGGCCTCTGCACGCCCCATAACGATACAGTTGGTGATGATCAGGCCAACGAACACGGACAGCTGTTTGCTGGTGCCGTAAGCGTAGGCGCGCAGCACCTGGTCTACCACGATTACCAGAGAAGCAATGATCGCCATCTGAACGATGATACGAATGCTGCCTGGAATATGGTTACGGATCAGGGATACAAACAGGTTAGAGAAAGCAGTAACCAGCGTTACTGCGATCGTCATAACCAGCGAGGTTTGCATACCTGTGGTTACCGCCAGAGCAGAACAGATACCAAGGATCTGCAGAGCAATGGGGTTGTTGTTAAAGATCGGAGAGATCAGTACTTCTTTAGTATTGATAACACTCATTTTATGCATCCCCCTTCTTCAGGTTGGCGAGGAAGGGTCCAAAGCCATTCTGGCCAAGCCAGAAGTTAACCAGATGATCAACACCACGGCTGGTCAGGGTAGCACCGGACAGACCATCAACCTGATGAGCAGCCTGTGCAGAGTTAGGATCAACAGAACCTTTGATAATGGAGATAGACGGCTCACCGTTATCATCCATTACCTGCTTGCCAATCCAGCTGGCTTTCCAGCGTGGGTTGTCAACTTCACCACCCAGACCCGGAGTTTCGGCGTGCTCGTAGAAGCCAAAGCCAACAACAGTCTGCAGATCTTCATCCAGAGCGATGTAGCCATAAAGAGTGGACCACAGGCCGTAACCGTGAATAGGCAGAACCAGCGTCTTGACCTTACCGTTCTCGATCACTTCGTAGACCTTGGCCAGATTCGCTTGACGCTTGATCTGGGCAGTGTCCTGATTCTTAGGCATCACCCGGGATTCAGCCGGATTCTTGGCCGCTACACGTTGATCGTAAGCAGCTGGATCAATGTCAGTACCGGTATAGAACTTACCAGTCTGGATTTCAACCAGCTTGGGAGTCACTTCCTTGAACTTGGCAATGATCTCATCACGGGTCAGATCGCTGGCGTTAGGCTCCAGACCGGAAATGGTCAGGATGTTCTGCTGAACGTCCAGAACCTTGTTCTCGTCCTGGCGTGGTTTCAGGGAAACCGCAGCGGTGGATACCAGAATAGAGCACACCAGAGACAAACCAATGGTGACACCCAGTGTCTTTTTAATCGTGTCGTTTTTAGCCATTGAGACGGGCCTCCCGACGCTTGATGTTGCTCTGAACAACGAAGTGGTCAATCAGTGGAGCAAACAGGTTGGCGAACAGGATGGCAAGCATCATGCCTTCCGGATAAGCAGGGTTGATCACACGTACCAGTGCTACCATGACACCAATCAGAATGCCATAGAACCAGCGGCCAGTGTGCGTCATGGAAGCGGATACAGGGTCGGTGGTCATAAACACCAGACCGAAGGCGAAACCACCCATTACGAAATGCCAGTACCAGGGCATAGCAAACAGCGGATTGGTATCAGAACCGATCGCATTGAACAGCAAGGTCATAGCAACCATGCCCAGAATGGTACCGGCCATGATACGCCAGGACGCAATGCCCATAACAGTCATGACCAGGCCGCCCAGCAGAATAGCGACTGTGGACGTTTCACCGATAGAGCCCTGAATAGTGCCGAAGAACGCGTCGAACCAGGTGATGCCGTGAGCCATTACTTCCTGGATGCCGCCCTGACCAGCCAGACTCAGTGCAGTGGCACCGGAGAAGCCGTCAACAGCAGTCCATACCGCGTCACCGGAAATCTGGCCGGGGTATGCAAAGAACAGGAATGCACGGCCAGTCAGAGCCGGGTTCAGGAAGTTCTTACCAGTACCGCCGAATACTTCCTTACCGATCACAACACCAAAGCTGATGCCCAGCGCTACCTGCCACAGAGGGATGGAAGGTGGAACAATCAGAGCGAACAGGATAGAAGTTACGAAGAAACCTTCGTTGACTTCATGGCCACGTACGCAGGCAAACAGTACTTCCCAGAATGCACCGATACCGAAAGCAATGGCATAGATAGGCAGAAAGTAAGCCGCACCATAAACCATGTTATGGAGGAAGTTGGCAGGATTGTGCCCAATAAAGAACCAGCTGTGCCAGTCAGTTGGAGCCGCGAAGCCGTTGGCAATAGCGGTGTTGGCCTGGTAGCCCACGTTCCACATACCGAACAGCAGCGCAGGGAAAGCACAGGCCCAGACAACAATCATGATACGCTTCAGATCAATACTGTCACGTACGTGGGAGCTGTTGTGGGTGATGTCCGGAGGACTGTACAGAGCTGTATCCGCCGCTTCAAACAGCGGGTAGAGCATCTCAAATTTGCCGCCCTTCTCAAAATGAGGGGCCAGGCTGTCTAACATTTTTCTCAGCACTTGGGTTATCCCTCTTGCTCGATGCGGGTCAGGTTATCCCGGAGGATAGGGCCAAACTCATACTTACCTGGGCAAACGTAGGTGCACAGTGCCAGATCTTCTTCGTCCAGTTCCAGTGCGCCCAGCTGGCCAGCCACTTCGATATCACCAACAATCAGGCTGCGCAGCAGCTGGGTTGGCAGAATATCCAGAGGCATGACTTTCTCGTAAGCACCAACCGGTACCATGGCACGCATGCTGCCGTTGGCGGAGGTGGTGAACGGGAACAGCTTGTTCATAAAAGTGGTAACGTAAGTCGGCATAACTGAGTGACGGTCGAAACCGGGACGGAAGTAATGCAGGAACTGACGATCACGGCCTTCTTCCAGCACAGTTACCTGGGTGTGGTAACGGCCCAGGAAGGTAAAGCCGCCAGCCGCAGTGCGGCCGCCAAAAACTGAGCCAGAGATGATACGATTCTCGCCGGTTTTCACATTGCCTTTGACCAGTTCATCCAGATTTGCACCCACACGAGTGCGCACAACCTTTGGCTTTTCAACCTGAGGGCCAGCTACGGCGACAACACGGTCAGTCCACAGTTTGCCGGTGGTGAACAGTTTGGCAACGGCGATAACGTCCTGATAGCCAATTGTCCATACCATACGCTCAGTACCCACTGGATCCAGGAAGTGGATGTGGGTACCAACCAGACCAGCAGGGTGCGGGCCAGCAAACTCTTCAACCTTTGCAGGACCAGCCGGAATATCTGCGCCAGGGGCCTTGCCCACGAACACAGAACCATCGGTCAGACGGCTCAGGATAGTCAGACCTTGTTCAAAAGCTTCTTTGTGCTCGGCAATCACAATCGCAGGGTCAACCGCCAGAGGATTGGTGTCCATTGCAGAAACGAAGATAGAACGTGGAGCAGAGCCAGGTGCAGGCACTTTGCTGAAAGGACGGGTGCGCAGAGCGGTCCACATACCAGATTCAACCAGCAGGTCTGCTACAGCGCTGCGCTCAAGAGAGGCCAGCTTCTGTGCAGGATAGCTGCTGAATGCCACGGCATCGTCACCGTCAACATCAATAACAACGGATTGCAGAACACGTTTCTCGCCGCGGTTAACGGCAGCTACCACACCGCAGGCAGGAGCTGTGTAACGAACACCCGCTGTTTTTTTATCGGTAAATAACAGGTCTCCAACCTGGACCCGATCTCCGACTTTTACCGCCATTGTTGGCTTCATGCCAACATAGTCAGGGCCGACAACGGCAACGGAGCGAACCGTCGTACCGTTCTCGATGACCTGCTGCGGCGATCCGGAAATCGGCAGATCCAGGCCCTGTTTAATTTTGATCATACGTAATGCCCAACCTGGTATACACAGGAGTTTCACGAAAATAGGTGATTAGTGGCGAACACTGAACTCTTGTTCTATTTTTCCGCCCGCCATTAATTAACCAGTTGTCGTGGGAGTTCTGGTAAAGATCAGGGAGGCAGCGTCCAGTGAAAGGGTGAAAGATTATACAGATAATCCTGATAATCGACACCCGATATTCACACACCCAAAAATTCCTGCGGCGATTATAATGACCGCTTCGCTAATATTCCATACAGAATTAAGGGCTGAGTGGTGCTTTCATAGGAAGTATCAGAATAAATGACACCGAAGTACCACATAGAACCCGTAGTCTCACGCGCCAAGCACTTATGGCTTAAGCGTTTTTCTGTGATTTTTGCTATCACATTGTCAGCAATAGCCAGCTATCAGGTCTGCGAGTCAAACGACACTTTACATATAGAAGACGAACCGCCCGTCGAATATGAGCCCAATATTTCTGAACTCACGCTCCAGGAGGCCATGGGGTATCAGGTAATTAGAGGGGAACACGGATCAAAATTGATCTACAACCCCGCTATGGATCAAAGCCTGCAGGGCACATTAAAACTCAGCCCAATCACAGCCACATTTGCTGAAGTGGAAATGCAGCATGTCCAGCGCGTCTTCCACGACTTTCTCTCTACACGCCTGACTCCCGCACAAAGAAAGCTTCTACAGCTTTATCTAATTGATGAGCTAACTCAGTACCCTGCGGCCGGAGCACACGATATGGCTGCAGAGCTCAATCAGGATGAGCTATCTACCGAAGGTACAGCTTTTATGGCACGCATGGTGCTGGCTCTTTATTACTACCATATATATATCTACAGGCCTTTACTGGATTACACCTCCAATCGATTGAACTACCAGGGGCAGGAAGGTCTGATGATTCCCCATATCATCACTATGACCAAACACATTCTTGATCAGTTCTCCCATAGCAAACCATTTATTAACGCCCTTCTGATTGTTCCTCTTGTTGCCACTCTGGTTAATGATGCCTATAAGGCTGGTCATCCAGCTATGGCCGTATCGGCGGGAAGCTATGCTGCCACCCTGACGCTGGCTGCACAATTTTCTGCCGGTATTCTCGGGCGTTACACATCGTTTAACAGTAATGCGGCAGGCATGCTGTCCAGTACTTATAGAAGCTGGGTGCAAAGGGACTTCTGGCAGGCATTGATTGATGGCACGTTCGCCCTTCACTATGCGGAAAACAAACGCCCAATTATTCTGACAGCGCTAGGTGCTGCTTTCCTTCAGTCTTTGAATCTGAATCCGGGAAATACATCCTTCGGGCACCTTCTGGATGCCAACTACATGATGCCTGTGATCCTGTCAGTCTGTCTGACGAAAGATTGGTCTTCTACCTTTATAACTGGAGCTACCCTGCTTTTTAACCAGTTCGCGCTTTACCGAACAAGAGATAGCTTCCTTCTGGAAGCCGATGAAAGCATGAGTAGCCAGCCCTATTGGAAAGGCCTGCTAGGGACAGGTGTCGCTCTGACATTAACCACTGGCATGTACTGGAGTGAGTTTCCCACTTATCAACAGATGGGCCAGGGTATTACTTCATTAGCAACAACGTTCTCCCAGTGGCTTGGCTATCTGACCTTTATGAAAACGGTTACAAGGCCAGATTGGGAACGCAGCGGCATTATCCACTCCCTGACCCGCACAGTGGCGCAGAACTCGCCCTTTACCCGCTTTTACCCGGGAGATGAGCGAGTCATTTCCAGCCATACATACTCCAGCAAGGCTGCTGCAATTGAGGGAAATCCAAAATCATTCTTCTCATCTCTGACGGAATGGGTGAGCAAGCTCTATAGCGCCCAGCGACCAGACCTGCCAGCCGACAGGTCGGCAAACAGCGTTGATACTACCACGTCAGACCAAACTGAAAATGAAGAACAGACTGCCTCGGAAGAGACCTTCCAGGAAGAAATTGCAAATTTGATTGAGGATATCAGGGCGGAGCAGGAGCCTGTATCAGCAGAAGTTGAGGAAATCAGTCAGGCAGATAGCGAGCTTATAGAGCCCGCTATCTAACCATTATTTCAGTACATATCCTTCAGCAAAAACGGGTTTAGCCTCTGGGGTAAACTCGTGAGCTGACACCAGCCATATCGTGGAGAATACGATTTACCTGACAGCTGTAGCCAAACTCATTGTCGTACCACACATAGAGAACAGCACGTTTACCATCCACGATAGTGGCCTCACCATCCACAATGCCGGTATAACGGGAACCAACGTAATCACTGGAAACAACTTCAGGAGATTTTATAAAGTCAATCTGCTTTTGCAGATCAGAGTGCAGGGAGCACCAGCGCAGGTAGTCGTTCAGGGATTCTACATCGGTTTCAGTCTTCAGGTTCAGATTCAGGATTGCCATGGAGACATTAGGGGTTGGTACCCGAATCGCGTTGCCGGTCAGTTTACCCTTCAGCTCTGGCAATGCCTTGGCTACAGCCTTGGCAGCACCAGTTTCGGTAATAACCATGTTCAGGGCGGCACTACGGCCACGACGGTTGCCCTTGTGGTAGTTATCAATCAGATTTTGGTCGTTGGTGTAGGCGTGAACGGTTTCCACGTGACCATTTTCAACACCGAACTTATCTATCAGGGCTTTCAGTATCGGAGTGATGGCGTTGGTGGTGCAGGATGCAGCAGACAGAATACGATCATCCGTGCTGACATCGGCACTGTTTACACCATAAACAATGTTCTTGATATCGCCTTTTCCGGGAGCTGTCAGAAGAACACGGGCTGCGCCTGGGCATTTGAGGTGTTGACTCAGACCTTCTTCGTCACGCCACATCCCAGTGTTATCAACGACGATAGCATTCTTGATACCGTAACTGGTGTAATCAACTTTCTCAGGGGAAGAGGCGTAGATCACCTGAATGCGAACACCATTGGCAATAATGCAGTTGTTCTCTTCATCAACGGTCAGGGTGCCTTTGAAGGAGCCGTGTACAGAGTCGCGGCGCAACAGACTGGCACGCTTCTGGAGATCGTTCGCTGCTCCGCCTTTGCGCACAACAATAGCACGCAGATTCAGACCTTCACCCCCACCGGCACGCTCAATCAGCAAACGTGCCATCAGGCGACCGATGCGGCCAAAGCCATACAGTACAACGTCCTGACCTTCGCCCCGCTGTGCAGATCGCCCACCAACCACATCCTTCAACTCTTCCTTCAGGTACTCACCCAAGTCAGCCATCTTGTTTTGGCGGGAAAAGTTCATCGCCAGTTTGCCTATATCCACACGGCAATTATCAAGATTCAGGGTTAACAGTTGTTCGAGAACAGCGTGGGTATCCTCCACCTCCAGCTCACTGCCTTCCATTTGACGCACAAAACGGTGAGACTTGATTATATCAATAACTGTACGATTGATCAGGGGGCGGCCATAGACGGAAGTAACAACGTGATTTTCGCGGTACAGACGGCCAACCATAGGAATCATGGCTTCAGTCAGCGCTTCGCGCTCGATCCATTCATTGCGGGTTTTTTTGGTGGTCTCGGAGGTCACTATGGATTCACCTGTTCTTTTTGGGCTGCTGCAATACTCTGAGCGCAGGGCAGGATTATTATTCCGCTGGCGATACGCAAACCTCATGCCAACGGCTTTCTGACGGCCATTATCCCGATAATCCCCCGTTTTCGCAATTATAAAAGTTTACTCTTGTTTGTTTTTGTTAGAAAAATGATCTACCCCATTCTAAATTCGTACCTTTTGCTCTGACGATGGCTCCGAGAGACTGGAGTAATCTGCCACTACCCCTTAAAATTCCAGCCTTTCCCCATGACCAGATAACAGGATGTTCATGACCCTGACAGATTTTGCGCTTCCGGAAAGACCAGCGGACCGGCGCACCTGGGGTCAGGCTATCGGTGCTGCCGGAGCCTGCGCAATTGCGGACATTGCCCGCCAGTATCAGGGGCTAACCCTGATCATCACCTCCAATACGGAAAACGCCGACCGGTTGCAAAGAGAGCTGCGCTTTTTCCTGAGTGATGAACTTAAAAACGATACCGACAAGCCGGGCATTGAACTGCTGCACTTTCCCGACTGGGAGACTCTGCCTTACGACACTTTTTCCCCCCACAAAGATATTATCTCCCGCCGGCTAAAGACCTTATTTCGCCTGCCGGGCATCCAGCATGCGGTGCTGATTGCCCCGGTCACCACTCTTCTTCATCGCCTGCCGCCAAGACAGTGGCTGCAGGGTAACAGTTTGATGATTGCCAAAGGCGATACCCTTGACCGGGATCAATACCGCCTTGATCTGGAAGCGGCGGGATACAACCATGTCGACACAGTGCTTACCCATGGTGATTACGCTTTGAGAGGCTCCATTCTGGATATTTTCCCCATGGGTAGCGAGCACCCCTATCGGATCGATCTGTTCGATGATGAAGTCGATACTCTGAGAACCTTTGATCCGGACACCCAGCGCTCACTGGATGATATGGATTCCATTCAGCTGCTCCCCGCCCATGAGTTTCCACTGAATAAAGACGCACGGGATCGTTTTCGTGCTGCGTACCGGGATGCTTTCGATGTAGATTACCGGGAGTGTCCCATGTACACCGATATTGGTAAGGGCATTCCATCGCCGGGCATGGAGTACTTTCTGGATCTGTTCTTCGAGCAGACCGAATCCCTGTTTGAACATTTGCCGCGGAAAACCCTGGTAGTGATCGATGACGGAGCCCAAAGCGCTGTTCAGCAATTTATTGCCGAAGCCAACAGCCGTTACGAGAATCATCGGGTTAACCCTCAACGTCCCCTCCTCGAACCTGGCAAGGTATTCCTGAATGAGAATGAGTTTTTCGGACACCTGCTGGAATATCCCCGTGTCACTCTGACTGAAGAGGGGCAACCCCAGAAAGCAGGTAAGGAAAACATCGCCGTTCGCCCGGTACCCGAACTTGCTGCAGAGCCCCGCAAGGATCAGCCTCTGCAAAAGCTGCTCGATTTTCTGGATAACAACACCCGCGTGCTGTTCACGGCAGAATCAGCAGGGCGCCGGGAAAATCTTCTGGACCTCCTCGGTAAGGCTGGGATCAAGCCAGAACAGGTGGATAGCTGGAAGAGCTTTGTGCAGGGCGTTGTGCCCATTGCCATCACAGTGGCACCGTTGGACAGCCCTCTCTGGTTTGAAAACCCTGATATTGCTCTAATCAGCGAAAGTCAGCTGTTAGGTGGTCAGGTTATGCAGCGGCGTCTTCGCAAAGCTTCCACCGACAATACTGACCAGTTGATACGTAACCTGAGTGAGTTACGTGAAGGTGCTCCCGTTGTTCATATCGACCATGGTATTGGCCGCTACCGGGGCTTGATGACCCTCGAGGTAGACGGTCAGGCGCAGGAGTTTCTGCAGCTGGAATACGCTGATGAAGCCAAGCTTTATGTGCCTGTTGCTTCCCTGCATCTGATTGCCCGCTACACCGGCACAGATGATGATCTGGCTCCCATGAGTCGCCTCGGCAGCGAGCAGTGGACGAAGGCTCGACGCAAAGCAGCAGAAAAAGCCCGGGACAGCGCTGCCGAATTACTGGATATTTACGCCCGCCGGGAAGCCAGAAAAGGTTTCGCCTTCAGTTCACCGGAAACGGATTACGATACCTTTTGTGCAGCGTTTCCCTTTGAAACAACACCCGATCAGCAAACCTCCATCAATGCCGTGATTGCGGATATGACCGCTCCGCAGCCCATGGATCGTCTGGTGTGTGGTGATGTGGGTTTTGGTAAAACCGAAGTGGCCATGCGTGCGGCCTTCCTGGCTGTTAACAGCGGTAAGCAGGTGGCCGTACTGGTGCCCACCACTCTGCTGGCCCAGCAGCATTTTGAAAGTTTCCGTGATCGCTTTGCCGACTGGCCGGTGAATGTGGAGGTTATCTCTCGCTTCAAGTCCGCCAGGCAAGTGGCTGACATGAAAGAAAAACTGGCGGAGGGTGCCATCGATATTATTATCGGCACCCATAAACTGATTCAGCCGGATATCACGTTCAAAAACCTCGGCTTATTGATTGTTGATGAGGAGCACCGCTTTGGTGTGCGCCACAAGGATAGGCTGAAGTCCCTGCGTTCTGAAGTGGATATTCTTACTCTGACGGCGACGCCTATTCCGAGAACCCTGAACATGTCTATGTCAGGCATCAGGGATCTGTCTATTATTGCCACGCCCCCTGCCCAACGCCTGTCGGTAAAAACCTTTGTTCGTCAGTCTAACGATCTGTTAATTAAGGAGGCGATTCTGCGGGAACTGATGCGTGGTGGCCAGGTGTATTACCTGCACAATGAAGTGAAAACCATTGATAAGGTTGCCAGTGACCTTGCTGAAATGATCCCGGAAGCCCGTATTGCCGTGGGTCATGGTCAGATGCGGGAACGGGAACTGGAATCGGTGATGCAGGATTTTTATCACAAGCGTCACAATGTACTGGTATGCACCACCATTATCGAAACCGGTATCGACATACCTAGCGCCAACACCATTATCATGGACCGTGCAGATAAGTTTGGTCTGGCCCAGCTTCATCAGCTCCGTGGCCGCGTGGGACGCTCTCACCATCAGGCCTACGCGTACCTTTTGACACCACCTCCGCGCAGTATCACCAAAGATGCCCAGAAACGCCTGGAAGCTATTGAACAAACTCATGATTTAGGTGCCGGCTTCTCCCTGGCCACTCACGACCTTGAGATTCGTGGTGCCGGTGAACTGTTAGGCGAAGGGCAGTCCGGCCAGATTCAGAGTGTGGGTTTCACTCTGTTTATGGAAATGCTGGAGCAGGCGGTGGAATCCATCAAATCCGGCAAAACCCCGGATATTGACCGCCCTCTGGCCCACGGCACAGAAATTAACCTGCGCGCCCCAGCCCTGATTCCCGATGATTATATGCCTGATGTACATACCCGTCTGGTAATGTACAAACGCATCGCTTCTGCCGTCGATGAAGAGGCGCTGCGGGACTTACAGATTGAACTCATTGACCGCTTTGGCCTGCTGCCAGACCAGCTGAAGCAACTGTTCCGTCAAACCAGCCTGCGCCATCGCGCTGAAGCTCTGGGGATTGAGCGCATTGATATTGGCGCCCGTGGCGGACGTGTAGATTTTAACGCTAGCCCTAATGTTGATCCGATGAAGATTGTTTTGCTGGTTCAACAGCAGTCTCACCTGTGGCGATTGGAAGGCTCTTCTACCCTGAAATTGCTGGAAGGCTCTGAAAAGGTTGAGGAGCGCTTCAAGATCACTCAAAATCTTCTGGACAGGCTGATTTGATGCGCTGCTTTCATAAAAGCGAGATGGAAGGTGTAACCTCGTTGAAAACAAATACATTTATGGGATCAATATCGCTCCCTGTTCGACGAACCCTTCGGTTCGCCGTGTTACCCCTTGTGGCTTCACTGGTACTGCCGGGAGGGCAGGCTCAGGCTCAGGAAGTGACAACCTCCGTTGATAATGCATCGTGGTACCAGTTCGATGTATTGGCTTTCCGTCAGAAGTCCCAGAGCAAGGAAGAGGAAAGGCTGCCACGCCCTACTCCTCATATATTGCCGTTGAATAGTGTAACGCTGTATAGCGAAAAGCAGCTGACGATTCCTGCAGGCCTGCTTCCGAACCCAAACCAGCTCGTTCCCGGTAACATGGATGGTGAGGTTGCACTTGAGGCTGAACTGACCGATAGAAAACCCGACCTGCTGCGGGATGCTTTTGTCCAGTTACCAAGGAGTCAGTTTTCTTTAGCCAAAGCGGAACGCTCCATGCGCTGGTCACGGGATTATCGTGTACTGTGGGAAGGCAGCTGGCGCATGCCGTTAGTACGAGATGCCGACCCGGTATCCATCCGTATTGCTGGTGGCCATACACAAGGCACAAGCCGTGAGCTGGAAGGGGTGTTGCAATTGTCCCTCAAGCGTTTTCTTCATGCGCAAACTGTTTTGTGGGTGAATGAGCTGAATCCGGTAAGACCTCTGAACCAATTCATTGCCGGTGCGCCACTGTTGAGTGAGCCTCTCAGCTCCTACAACCCTATTAGACAGTCAGTAGCAGGTCCGCTTCAGCCGCAATCTGTTCACTGGCAATGGCCGACGGAACTGGATTACTCCGCAAGTATGCCGCTTCATGCCAGCAAGCGTTTGTCATTAGGTAAGCTGATTTACATTGATAATCCTGAGGTGGGTGTTTTAATCAGGGTGTCCCCCTGGGAAAGGCCAGAAGCAGAAGCAGAAGAGACAGAAACCTTGCAGAAGCCTGCTGGCGCTTTTAACCCAGCTGCCTGATCATATGAAAAGCATTGCCGCTTTCATTGCTTTCGTAGTGAATAGCATCCATAAGCTGTTCCACAATAGGAAGCCCACGACCTGATGTTGTCCATGTATCGGGATTTGCGGGGTCAGGCACCTGAACAGCAGCAATATCACCAAGGGCAGGCATAGACTTGCCCTTATCTTTCACAATAATTTCAAGCCTGTTTCCGGGCTCAATCACTACCTCTACATCCACCCGACTGCCACTGCAGCCACTATAGGCGTGCTCAATCGCATTGTTCACCACTTCGACCACACACAATTCAATGCGATTAATATCCTCCAGGGTAAGCCCTATCATGCTGCACACACCACGGATAGCCATAGCCACGAGCACAGTGTCTTCTATCTGACTGTTTATACTCAACGACAGCCACTGCCCTTTATCATCCTGATTCTGATTGGTTTCTGTACTCATAGCTCACCATCAGTGTGATTTTGGCAAACTGACCAAGGCGTCATTCACCTTACTGTGTATGGTGAAGATCTTATCCATACAGGTCAGATCAAAGAGGTCATGTACCGCTTTTTGTGGATTCGCCAGCTCGATGGCTCCACTACCGCCCATCTGCTTTAATGCAGCAACCATGGCTCCCAGACCGCTGCTATCCATAAACTCTACTTTGGACAGATCCACAACCAGTTCCTTCTGCCCCTGTCCGATCAAATCAAAAATATAATCCCGAAATGGCGTAGCCAAACTGGCATCCAGCCGGGGCTCATCAATTTCAACAACAGTTTTTCCCGCTTCCTGACGACTACCAAACCCCATAGTGCTAACCTCCCTGGTACTCCAGCACAAGACACGTCACATCATCATCAAAGGCTTTACAGTCACGCCAGGCTCCCAGCTCAGACCAAACACCTTCTACCATCTGTTTCATCGGCAAATGACGGCCATCATAGAGCGCACAATGCAGGCGCTCATCGCCATACTGCTCCCCTTGTGGATTTTCACACTCAGTAATGCCATCAGAATACATAAATAGCCGATCCCCTTTCTTCAGGGTCAATTCGGAGTAGTTCCAATTCATCCCTGGCATCATACCCACAGGTACACCCGTATCTTTTACCGGATGCAATTCACCGTCAGAAGGACGAATCCACAGTGTTTCAGGATGGCCTGCATGGGTCATCCGCACTTTACCTGTTGGGGAGTGAATCACGCCATAAATCATGGTGAAATACAGCATGGTTTCTGCGGTTGTCTGGAAACGCTGGTTTAAACTGGCAACCACGTCTTCCGAGGGGCGCACTTTGTAGTAGGGAGGTTCAGTGATCTGTTTTCTTAACATGGATGTATTGGCATCAACATCCATCAGTAAGTTATTGAGAGTAAAGGAAAACAGGGCTGATGGAATGCCATGTCCGGCCACATCCAGCTGATAGAACATCACATGCTCATCATCCAGGGCGTGATAGCCGAACATATCACCACCAAGAATCTGACTGGGCTGGAACCGCCAGTCGAACCCGACACCCTGAATCACTGCTGGAGGTGCTAACAGGCTTTCCTGAGTTTTTGCTGCGGATTCCAGATCGCTTTCTACAGTGGCCAAAGTCTTGGACAGTTGTTCATTCTTCTGCTCCAGACGCTGTTCAAGGGAGATCACTCGGGCACCGGATTTGAGTCGAGCTTCAAGCTCCTGATAATCGACGGGCTTGCGGAGAAAATCATCTGCTCCCACAGACAGTCCTTTCACCGTTGCATCCCGGTCCGTTTTGCCGGTGAGGAGAATAAAGTAGATATAGCGATCGAAGCGACCATCACGAATCGCTTCGCAAAGACTGATACCATCCATATTGGGCATCATCCAGTCGCTGACCACAAGGCTGATATCGGGGTGTTCGGTAAGAACTTCGAGGGCTTGTACACCATCTTCGGCCTGATGAACGGTATGGCCAAGGCGGCGAACAACTGCGGTTAACAGCTTGCGCTGGTCACGGGCATCTTCAACGATCAGAACATCCATGTACAACTGACTTCTCTGATGAGGTAATAAGTCAGTTATAGCAGGACACGGGTGTCAGACAGGTGGCGAATGGGAACGAACTGCCTATGGCCACCTGGCTGAAGCTGTTTATGTCAATCAATCGACAGCAACAGTATCCGGATTCGTCATTTCCAATGTTCTTGTTGGGAAGGCAACATCCGCACCATGACGATGGATAATCTCAAGAATATCAATCATCACCTGCTCTTTGACTTCATGGAAACGTTTCCATTCGCAGGTTTTGGTGAAACAGTAGATAAAAAAGTCCAGTGAGGATGCTCCAAAGTTGTTGAAGTGCACCATCATAAGCTGGTTTCCATCAATATGTTCATGTTTGGCGAGATAGCCGCGCACCTCTTCCAAAACTGCCGGCAGAGTACGGGCATCCTTATAACGCAAACCGATGGTTTCTTTGATTCTGCGATTCAGCATTCGTGAAGGGTTCTCAACAGAGATGCTGCTGAACGTGGCATTGGGCACATATAGCGGACGCTTATCAAAGGTACGAATACGGGTCTGGCGCCAGCCAATATGTTCTACAGTGCCTTCAATGTTCTTGTCTGGGGAGCGAATCCAGTCACCCACTTTAAAGGGGCGATCCAGATAGATCATCATACCCCCAAAAAAGTTAGCAAGCAGGTCTTTGGCTGCAAAACCAATGGCGATGCCACCAATGCCACCAAAAGCGAGAATGCCGGAGATGCTGTACCCCATAGTCTGCAGGACCACCAGAGTGGAGGTAATAATCACTACCGCCCGCAACAGCTTGCTGATCGCGGATGCTGTGGTTTCATCAACCGTAGAGCTGTCCTGACGAATAATCTTACTCTCTACCTCATGAATAAAGCGGATAGCTGCCCAGGACACAATAATGATCACGGCAAGATCATAAAACGCATCCACCCGGCGCAACAGAGCAATACCAGACTCTTCTCGCACAATATCCGCCACCCACATCAGACCAATCACCCAGATCAGGGCAACAGCGGGGCGACGTACGGCGTGCAGTAAAGTGTCATCCCACAGGTTCTTGGTCTTGGTAAGACTCTGAGCCAGATGCCCCATAAACCGACTGGAAATAAAATGAACGAACGCCGTAATCACTAAGGCAATAAAAGCCTGAACTACCCAACTTCCCTGGGCATTAATCCATGCCTGCACGGTTTCCATGAAACTGGTCATAGGACTAACAACCATCTCCTGTGTTTGTCTGAACAATAAAAATCTGAAGTTTACGTCAATGATTTCAAGCGTGCCTGAGTTTCAACCCTGCGAGGGTCAGATTCCAGATCACCCCATAAAACGGAGGACGAGCCTTTCATAGCTTCCAGTCGCTTGCGTTGCAAGGTGTTTACAGCAGGCAGTTTTTCCTGTTCCCAGGCCTGTACAACCTGATCAACAGCATCGGGATTATTACATGCCAAAATGGCATCACAGCCAGCATCAAGAGCCTTGATAGAACGCTGAACAATATCTCCTGCTACGCTGGCTCCGGCCATGCACAGGCAGTCGCTGAATACGGCACCGTTGAAATCAACCTTTTCCCGTAACATATCGTTTAGCCAGAATCTGGAAAAGCCAGCGGGGGCATCATCCAGTTCGGGGAAACGCACATGGGCAGGCATCACGCCATCCAGCCCTTGCTGAGTTAATGCCATGTAAGGGCGCAAATCAGGTTCGATTTCACAGAGGGTACGTTTATCTGTTGGAAGAGCAATATGGGAATCTACGCCTATGCCGCCATGGCCGGGAAAATGCTTGCCCACAGATTTCATACCAGCCGCATGCAGCCCCTGAATAAAAGCACTGGCCAGATCAATAACAATGTCCGGGTTATCGGAAAAACCACGATCTCCGATCACACGGCTGATGCCTCGGTCCAGATCAAGCACTGGGGACAGCCCAAGATCAATACCCACAGAACGAAGTTCGCTGCCCAAAAGCCAGCCTGTATCCTTAATCAACTCAACAGCCTGGGCCGGTGAATTCCTCCACAAACGGCCGAAAGTTCCCATAGAAGGTACAGTGGTAAAGCCTTCCCCACGGAAACGCTGCACCCGGCCACCTTCCTGATCCGCCATAATCAACAGATCATTATTGATATCACGCACCTGTGCCACCAGATCAGTAAGCTGGGCACGGCTTTCAAAGTTGCGGGTAAACAGAATCAGCCCAGCCATAGCCGGGTGACGGAGCAGGTGTTTTTCCCTGTCAGTCAGTTGTTGCCCTACGAGATCAAAAACTAGAACCCCGCAGCGGGGCTCTGGAGCTGGGCTGGACATGGCACCCTCACAATCATCCTGAATTATCTATTCATGGATGGTGACGGTCATACCTGCACAGGTCAATGGATAAAGCTCAAGAAGATCATCACAGTTCATGCGCACACAACCGTGGGACATAGGTACGCCCATGGGTTCACTGTCTGGCGTGCCATGGATATAGATGTAGCGACGCTGGGTATCGACTTCACCTAAGCGATTGAAGCCAGGCTCTTTGCCACAGAGCCAGAGAATACGCCCCAGAACCCAGTCTCTGCCGGGTTGCTGCTGGTGGAGTTCGGGGGTCCAGACTTCACCGGTAAAACGTCGGCCTTTCAATACAGCGCGGGCAGGAAGGTCATCGCCAATTCTTGCACGAATAATATGCTGACCAAGTGGGGTCTGCAGGCTACCGCTGCGCTGCCCTACTCCGTTAAGCCCGGTGGACACTGCCCACTCACGAAGCAAACCATCTTTTTCCAGAACCAGACGCTGGCGGCCAACATCAACTGTGATCGACATTCTCTACTCTCAACACGGTGGACTGGGGGGATCGCATACCAGACACAAGGAATGGCAGCAACCTGCGCAGTGTATCTTCAACCGTGGCTGTAGTGCCATTTTCCGCTTCGCTGATGGCATTGAGAGTATCAAAGTCAGACATAGTGAACATCACTGATCCCATCATAAAGTTGATGCGCCAGTAAAGCTCCTGCTCAGGCAGATCGGGAGCAGCCTTCACCAGTAAGCGGAAGTAGCGGGAAAAGACATGACCATAGACAGTTTGCAGATGCTTGCGTAAATGTCCCTGCGTCTGGGCATAGGCCAGTGCCAGCAGGCGCATGAACACCTTCAGATCATTCTGCCCACGGGGCTTCACTTTCATAATCTCTGTAAACAACATATTGACCAGCTCTTCCAGGCCAGGCTGAGCCCCCGTATCTTCAATTTCATCCAGCCGGTTACCCAATCTGTCCGCAAAAGGATCAAGAAAACGGGTAAAAACTGCTTGAATAAGTATCTTCTTGGAACCAAAGTGGTAATTCACTGCAGCGAGGTTTACCTTTGCATGACTGGTAATAGTTCGCAGAGAGGTTTCTGAGAACCCCTTTTCTGCGAACAGATACTCCGCTGCATCAAGTATTCGTTCTACTGTATCAATTTGCGCCATTGGTTGATGATCCACCCCAAAAAAAACATGTGTTTCAAACACATGTTTTATTCAAACGACCCGACTGTCAAGTTTCACCCTTCCTGAAATTCCTTAGAAAAAATTGCAGAATCAAAAAAGCTGTATATAATCACAGGTACTGTATAAAAAAACAGATCGCAACCACCATGATCAAACTGACCAAAAGACAGTCCGAAATACTGGCCCTGATCAAGAGCCATATTGATGAAACCGGCTTTCCTCCCACCCGTGCGGAGATTGCCAAACAGCTAGGCTTTCGTTCAGCCAATGCTGCGGAAGATCACCTCAAGGCTTTAGCCAGAAAAGGTGCTATTGAAATCATTCCTGGTACATCCCGTGGCATCCGGATTCCAGCAGAGGAACAGGGGGCTGCTAACGATACTAGCTTGCCTATTATCGGTCAGGTGGCTGCAGGCTCTCCTATTCTGGCTCAGGAGCATATTGAAAGTCACTGTCAGCTGCCTCCCGATTTCTTCTCACCCAAGGCCGATTACCTGTTGCGGGTAAAAGGTATGAGCATGAAAGATATCGGCATTTTGGATGGTGATCTGCTGGCCGTACACAAAACCACCGACGTTCATAACGGACAGGTCGTTGTGGCACGTATCGGTGAAGAAGTGACTGTGAAGCGTTTTGAGCGCAAGAAAAACGTTGTCTGGCTTCACCCGGAAAACAGCGAGTTTAAATCAATCAAGATCGACCTTTCCCAAGATCATCTGGAAATTGAAGGCCTGAGTGTTGGCGTGATTCGACACTGATTGAGCGCAAATACTGTTTTAGACACCAGCACCAAAAAGACATCGCCCAAGCTACAACGGCAGGACAACGAACATGGAAACCCAATACAAACTTTTGCCTTACTGGACAGACAATGCCAGCACACAGCCTCAATCGTCCATGGATACCCAGGCAGAGCGTATTGGGGAAGTTGTTCTGCCATCGCTGGGATTCAGCATGGCTGCTCTGGTAGCTCCCATGCTGAACCAGCTGAGCCGAAGTGATGACCACCGCTGGCTAACTCTGGTGTGCACCACCGCACAGGCCAAAGATATCGCCCAGTGGTTAAAAACCACTGGGGCTGTCATCAATAAACTGCTGCTGTTAACTGCCGAAGATACCATTGGCTGCCTCCAGCTCAGTGAAAAAGTGTTGTATGCAGGAAACAGCCATACTGTTGTATGCTGGACTGACTCATTGAATCCGGCAGCCATCTCACCTTTGGAAGATGCCGCCCGAGCCGGTGATTGCGCCGGTGTAATTATCCGCCAGCGTCATAGATAAATTGTATGAGTGTTACCACTCTTGCAACTGCCCCCGGATATCCTGCACTAGCTCTGTCATAGCGTTCAGGACTTCCTCTTCCCGCCCGCGACAGCCAACCGAGGTTGAATGAGCAGAGGATGCAATAAGCCTCTCTACAGCCACACCTTCGATACTGTCCGGCTCAATATCTTCCTGAGAACGCTGGAAATCATAAAAGACAGTAGATAGCCACCCATGCTCTGCAAGGCTTTTAATCTGCTGTACACCACCGGAAAGGATATTCTGTTCACTCAGAATGATTTCCGCCTCTGGCAGGGTGACAGGTTTACCTGTGGGAATAAGACTGGCCTCCAGTATTTCACCTAACAAACCGTTCACAGTTCCGTAGAGATGGAACAAAAAAGCCTGACGCGCTGCTTCTTTGTCTGCGCCTGCCTCCTTTTCCTGCATTCTCAACATGGAGCGAGCCATAACCAGCTTACTGTTCGTGAACGTGATTAACTTCTCAGACACAATGAACCCCGCTTTTGTTTGCTGGCAGGTTAGCGAAATTACTTCTTCTTACGCTTATCGCGGATATCCCATTCACCATCCACGAAGAAGGCCTGCCAGCCACTGGCCTTGCCGCCCACTTCTGTCATTACGTATTGCTGCTTGGTTTTGCGGCTGTAACGAACCATTGCAGGATTCCCATCCGGATCAGCTACAGGGGCAGACATCAGGAAGTGATACTTCTTGTCAATTGCGTCCTTATGGGGCAGCAACTCTTTTACCAATGGTGCGCGGGTTTCCCGGTTTTTGGGGAACTTGCTGGCTGCCAGGAACAGGCCAGAGGCACCATCACGCAGGATGTAATGATCCTCCACTTTCACACACTGGAGCTCAGGCATAGGCACAGGGTCCATCTTCGGTGGTGCCGCTTCACCGCTCTTCAGCAGCTTGCGAGTATTCTTGCACTCTTCTGCTGTACATCCGAAATACTTACCGAAGCGACCAGACTTGAGCTGCATTTCCGCACCACACTTGTCGCATTCGATGACCGGGCCTTCATAGCCCTTGATCTTGAACTGCCCTTCTTCGACCTCATAGCCAGAGCAGTCCGGGTTGTTACCACAGATATGAATCTTGCGCTGTTCATCCAGCAGGTAGTTTTCCATAGCGGTTGAACAGATGGGGCATCGACGCATGGCACGCAATGCGTTCACTTCCGCGTTCTCATCATCAGCGTTAATCGCTTCATCACCATGAACAAGGTTCATGGTTTTCTTGCAGCGCTCTTTAGGAGGCAGTGCATAGCCTGAACAACCCAGGAATACACCAGTACTGGCGGTACGAATCTGCATGGGGCGTTCACAGTCTGTGCAGGTAATATCTGTCATCACCGGCTCGTTGGCGCGCATACCACCCTCTTTCTGCTCCGCCACCTCCAGGCGCTGACTGAAATCTTTGTAGAAACCGTTCAGCAGGCTCTTCCAGTCAGAATCACCGTTAGCCACGCTGTCCAGATCTTCTTCCATTCGAGCTGTAAAGCTGAAATCCAGCAGATCATGGAAGTTCTCTACCAGCCGATCAGTCACGATATCGCCCATCTTTTCTGCATAGAAGCGGCGATTTTTGAGGGCTACATAACCGCGATCCTGAATAGTTGAGATAATGGACGCATAAGTGGATGGACGGCCGATGCCCTTTTTCTCCAGCTCACGCACCAGTGCCGCTTCGGAAAAGCGTGCAGGGGGTTTGGTGAACAGCTGGCGAGGATCAAGAGTATCCAGGTCCAGTGCCTGACCTTCTTTCATCTCCGGAAGAATCACGTCTTCAGCCTTGCCGGATACCGGAGGCAGCACCTTGGTAAAACCATCAAACTTCAGGGTACGGCCACGGGTTTTCAGTTCAAAGTCACCGGCCTTAACTGTCACGCTGGTACTCAGGTAACGGGCAGCAGGCATCTGACAAGCCACAAACTGGCGCCAGATCAGTTCGTACAGACGCTCTGCATCTCTCTCCAGGCCTTTCACTTTACGAGGTTCGGCATTCACGTCGGAAGGGCGAATCGCTTCGTGAGCTTCCTGAGCGCCGTCCTTGCTGGAATAGACCAGTGGTTTTTCAGGAAGGTAATCCTTACCAATATGCTCATCAATAAAGTCACGGACGGATGCGACAGCCTCAGCACTCAGGTTGGTAGAGTCAGTACGCATGTAGGTAATATGACCAGCTTCATAGAGGCGCTGAGCCAGAGTCATAGTCTTCTTTACGGAGAAGCCGAGACGGGTACTGGCAGCCTGTTGCAAAGTGGAAGTGATAAAAGGTGCGGGTGCTTTGGTGGAAGTCGGACGATCTTCCCTCTTCAGCACATTGAAGGAGGCAGCCTGAAGCAAGCTTACGGCTGCATCGGTCTGTTCACCATTACCCGGGCGGAATTTCTCACCGCCCTGCTTTTCTACCTGAAAACGAACACTGTTTTTGTCTGTTTTCAGATTCGCATACACCTCCCAGAACTCTTCGGGAACAAACTTTCGGATTTCCCGCTCGCGTTCAACAATCAAACGTACAGCTACCGACTGTACACGCCCGGCCGAAAGCCCACGGGCAATCTTTGCCCACAGCAGCGGAGAAACCATGTAGCCTACAACACGGTCCAGAAAGCGACGGGCCTGCTGAGCATTCACACGGTCAATGTTCAGTTCACTTGGCTCTTTGAAAGCCTCGGTGATAGCAGCTTTGGTGATTTCGTTAAAAGTCACGCGCTGGTACTCGGCTACACCTTCACCTATGGTCTGCTGCAGGTGCCAGGCAATGGCTTCCCCTTCACGGTCTAAATCCGTTGCGAGATAGACTGTGTCTGCATTGGCTGCCAGACGCCGAAGTTCATCTACCACCTTTTCCTTACCGGGGAGAACTTCGTATTTGGCCTTCCAGTCATTCTCGGGGTCTACCCCCATGCGCTCAATGAGCTGTAGTCTGGCCTTTTCCTTCTTCCTGCGCTCACGCTCTTCCGGAGACAGTTTACGGGTTTCGGCAGCGGCTTTGGCTCTGGCTTTTGCATCAACGGGCTTGCGCTGACCACTGCCACTGACAGGAAGGTCGCGAATATGTCCAACACTGGACTTAACCACGAAATTCTTGCCGAGATACTTATTGATGGTTTTCGCCTTGGCAGGCGACTCCACAATAACCAGTGATTTACCCATAAACGATCAACTCACATCCTGTATTGTCACCCGTCCGGGCAAATGTCCGAGAGGGGGGAATCGAAAAAACTGCACAACTATATATTTTTTAGTGTGCCTCTGGTCAAGATTCTTTTGCAAGAATCCGCCAAAAGGTTGTAAAAGACAGCACCTGAAGGCCGTTATACACTTATTTTTGAGTATTGGGCTTCATGCTTGCTTTCAACATAGTCTGCCTATAGGGTACACAGCTCTTTTCAATTGAGACAAGAAGTCAGAGGATTTTTCCATCGTATTTCAGCTCTCTGAGTCTGAAAAGCAGAGGGTTCTGGCTGCTCAATGGTTTAATAGCTGCAGCAAGTTTGTTCGCGTTATGAGTAAGCCTTTGCCGGTATTTATCATACACACCAGAAAGGTGATCTTTTATCCCTGCCAAAATGCTCATATCCTTTGCTGCCCAGTTCATCCCTGACATTCACAGTTAAGAATGGAATTGTTTGTCTGGCAAAGAAAACCTGCAGACACAACACACTGGTGTGTCTGCAGTCATTCTGGCTGTAAACACTAAACAGCCAGTGCGCGCTCCCATTGCATTAGCTGGCCTTGTCCAACCAGAAGGTGAACGGCATTGTGTGAAGAAAGAACGGCGATACCAATCCCGTCCTGATTGAGGGCTTTTTCATCCAGCATATTTAAATCCTTTAGGGCTATGCGAAGGCGACTCAAGGCGCAGTTTTCCACCCGCTCAAGGTTCCCTTGCCCACCCAGAGCATTGAGTACACGAGTGACTCTTGCGTCATCCAACTTTGCAACAGCCTTTGTCATGTCTGCCTCACCCTGGTGCAAGAGCGGTTGCGTTGATGCATCAGTCACATCTGCTGATTTCATGGCTTCTTCCATAGCGGCCACATTAGCCGGACTCTTGAGAAAGATATTCATATCTGTCTTCAGATTGTCAGAGCGAGGCCCAAATATGGCCTGTACACTGTTTCCCACTCTTACAACCCCACTGGCCCCTAAGTGTTTGAGGCGAGCATCGTTTACTCTGGCCGGGTCGTCTACAGTAATCCGTAGACGAGTGATGCAGGCATCCAGTGTTTTAATATTGGCAGGTCCGCCAAAGGCAATAATCAACTCCCTGCTCATATCATCATCACTATCCATAACCGCTTCAACAGTATCATCACTTTCACGCCCAGGTGTCTTCAGGTCGAACGTGGTAATCAGCACCCGGAACAGCGAGTAATAAATCACAGCAAAAACCAGGCCCAAGACAATGATTCCCCACCCATTTGTGGACTGGGGATAGAGAAGTGTGAAATCAATAAAGCCGTGGGAGAATGTCATGCCATGTTTTACGCCAAGTGCAATGCAAGTGAAATAGGCAACACCTGCCAGAACAGCATGAATGACATACAGGATAGGAGCGACAAACATAAATGAAAATTCAATAGGCTCTGTGATCCCGGTAAGAAACGATGTCAGCGCAGCCGAGACCATAATGGAACCCACCCGCTTTTTATTCTCAGGCCGTGCACAGTGCCAGATGGCAATGGCCGCTGCGGGCAAACCAAACATCTTGAAAAGATAACCGCCTGCCATATTACCGGCTGTTGGGTCACCAGCCACATAGCGGGCAATCTCCCCGGTCAGCTCCTGTCCGGTATCCGGATCGATAAAGGAACCTGCCTCAAAGAAGAAAGGCACATTCCAGATATGATGCAGGCCAAAAGGCAGCAGGCACCGTTCAATCACACCGTAAATGGTAAAGGCAAGCTCCGGATTACCCTGGCTGGCCCAGTTCGAAAAGCCCTGAATACCATTACCAATAGGTGGCCAGATAATCACAAGAATGGCTGCGACAAAAATCGCCACGACCGATGTAATGATGGGGACAAAGCGCTTACCGGAGAAAAAGCCCAGATACTCCGGCAGCTGTATGCGGTAATAGCGATTAAACAGCCAGCTGGCAACAGCACCTATCACAATCCCGCCCATCACACCGGTATCGATAGACGGAACACCCATTATGGTTGTGGTGGAAATGCCCATGTGCCCGGCAATCACTCCCATAATGGCAACCATCACCGCATAGCCCACAAAGGCCGCCAGCGCGGCCACACCATCATTTTCCGTAAAGCCCAGCGCCACTCCAATAGCAAAGATCACCGGAAGATTGCCAAAAATAGCACCTCCAGCCTGAGCCATTATCATATTGACAATGTCGGGTATCACCGAGAACTCGGCGGAACCAAGCCCCAGCAAAATACCGGCGGCGGGCAGAACCGCCACAGGCAGCATTAACGCCTTACCCACCTTCTGCAGGTTGGCAAAAGCCACTTGAAATAAAGACATTTTGACTTATACCTCTTCCTGCCACGTTTTAATCAGAGAGCGCACCTGAGCACCATCTTCAGCGGTCAGTGCTTTTTGAGCCAACTCCTGACACCGTTGACTGTCCAGACGGCGTACCAGCGCTTTCACCAGAGGCAGGCTGGGAACACTGACAGACAGTTCATTCACTCCAAGGCCAATCAGCAGCGGCACAGCATCCAGATCACTGGCCAGGCCGCCGCAGACACCTGTCCACTTGTTCTCTGAGGCGGCACCTTCACAGGTCATGGCGATCATTTTCAGAACGGCCGGGTGCAGGCCATCAATACGGTTGGCCATTCGGGGGTGGCCGCGATCAATCGCCAGAGTATATTGAGTAAGATCGTTGGTGCCGATGGAGAAGAAAGCAGCTTCCTTAGCCAGCTCTCTTGCCATCAAAACTGCTGATGGAACTTCCACCATAATGCCCAGCTCCACATCAGCCCCAATAGCTCCAGCTTCCGTGTCCAGCAATTGCTTTACCACCCGGAACTCATCCAATGCCCCGATCATAGGTAACATCACCCGTAGTTTTCCTGCACGGGCACTGCGCAGTAGAGCTCGAATCTGTGTTTTCAGAATACTGGGGCGATTGATACCGACGCGTATACCGCGCTCTCCAAGGAATGGATTTTCTTCCTCTGGTAGAGGAAGGTACGACAAAGGCTTATCGCCCCCGACATCCAGAGTGCGGATAATCACTGGCTTATCAGCTCCCATCACTTTGAGGATATCGGTATAGATTTGTGCCTGTTCGTCTTCAGTAGGGGCTGTCGTCCGTTCCATATAGAGAAACTCAGTGCGTAGCAGGCCAACACCTTCCGCTCCCAGTTTCACGGCTTTTTTTGCATCCGCCAGACTACCAATATTGGCGGCCACCTCTACAGCAATACCATCGGTCATCACAGCGGGCTCAGCGGCTGTGGCAAGGGCAGCTTTGTAAGCAGCTTCTTCTTTTTGACGATGGGAGAGGCAGTGCTCAATGTCCTCAGGCGAGGGATTTAACTGAATGAAGCCTTTGTCGGCGTTCAGTATAACCTGCGTTCCTTTTTTCACTTCGCTGACAGCACTATCCACACCAGCGATGTAAGGCAAATCCAGAGAGCGGGAGATAATCGCCGCGTGGGAGCTGGCCCCCCCTTCAAGGCTGGCAATGCCCACCACCTTTTTCAGATCAAGACTAAGCAGATCGGAAGGCGACACATCCTTGTAAACAGGAATGGCATTATCGGGCCAGCTGTCTGTGGTGACCGCTGCACCGGTGAGATAGGCCAGTACCCGGTTGCCAATATCGGCAATATCTGCAGCGCGACCGGCCAGCACAGGATTATCAAGGGCGCGCAGAGCATTCACCTCAGCCTTAACCGCCATATTCCACCCCGCCGGTGCGCTGTATCCCTGTTGAATGCTCTCTTTGGCGGCATTGGCGAGGGCTGGATCATCCAGTAACTCCAGATGAGCGGAGAAGATCTCGCTCTGCTCCCGTTTATCTTCATCCTGAAGCCCTTTTACCAAACCTGTCAGGGTGTGATGGGCTGAAGCAAGGCTGCTATCCAGCCGTGAGGTTTCATAATCTGCACCAGCCCCACGCTCCTCATAGGTGAAATTGATATCCCCCATATGAACAATGATACCGACGGCCCGACCGTCTGCCGCCTTCACACCCTTCAGCTGATTGGGGTCATCGCTTTCACTGTGCAGCAAAGACACTTCGTCCGGCTGAAGCACTGCAGCGGTTGAGGCATTAGGATTAAAGTCAGAAACATCCTCTCCCAGCCCTTCTTTTACTGCCTTAGCCAACGCCTTAACTGCACCGGATGCATCATGACCCCATACATTGATAGTGAGCACATCACGCTGATGGGTGTTCAGCTTCATAATGCCAGTGACACTGTTAGCCGGCCCTTCCACCCCATTGCACGCCAACCGCACTTCAATACCTGAGAACGACCTGCAATGTTTCACCAGCAGTGCTGCCGGTCGGGCATGGAGACCGGTCGGGTTAGGAATGACCACATCAGCAGTCGCATCGGGTTGTCCGGACGTATCAATGGCAGGAGCGGTATCACCATCGGAATCCCCCCCAACCGTCATCAGCGTGTTCTTGCCACCAGAGACAAACCCAGATGCCAGCCCGGAGAGTCGGACACCCTCCGGTTGGGTAATAATGACCGGAGATATCAGGCTGCGAGCATGGCGGGACAAATAATCCATATCAAACTCAAGCACCGGTTGCCCGACTTCTACCGTATCGCCTTCCTTAACCAGAGGCGTAAACCCCTGCCCCTGAAGGCTGACAGTGTCCAGCCCCACATGAATCAGAATATCGGTCTGATCAGAGGTGCGCAGAGTCAGGGCATGCCCGGTTTTGAAGAATTGAGCCACAGTGCCATCCACCGGAGATAAAACAACACCGTCAGTCGGATCGATAGCTAATCCATCCCCCATCATCTTCTCTGCAAAAACAGGATCGGGAATATCAGGAACGGGAACTATCTGACCGGACATGGGAGAAGCAAGCACCAGCTTGTGGCCTGCAGATGAAATCACGTCACTCAAGGGGAACACTCCACAGCTTATAACAAACATGCAAAAGCGCTGCTAAGACAGTGTAGTGTATGAAAAAAAACAGGCAGGAAAGAACACGCCCCGGCTATTTTACCGGAGACGTGTTTATTCAATCAATCACACGCGTTCAATGACAGTTGCGATCCCCTGACCCAGACCGATACACATGGTCGCCAGGCCAATCTGTGCATCTTTACCTTCCATCACGTTCAGCAAGGTGCCGGTGATACGGGCGCCTGAACAGCCCAGTGGATGCCCCAATGCAATCGCACCACCGTTCAGGTTGACCTTGTCTTCCATACGGTCGAGGATCTTCAGTTCCTTCATGACTGCCAGCCCCTGAGCTGCGAACGCTTCATTCAGTTCAAAGATATCAATATCATTGATATCCAGACCCGCACGCTTCAGTGCCTTCTGGGTGGCAGGAACAGGACCGCGTCCCATGACCGCTGCTTCACAGCCAGCCACAGCCATACTGCGAACTTTCGCACGGATATTCAGCCCCAGCGCCTGAGCACGCTCAGCCGACATCACCAGCAGTGCAGAAGCACCATCGGACAATGCAGAAGACGTACCTGCCGTTACGGTACCGTTCCTGGGATCAAACACAGGACGCAAACTCTGCAGACCTTCCAGACTGGTTTCAGGGCGAATCACTTCATCAACGGAACACTTCACCTTGAAACCATTGGCATCGTGACCTTCGATAGCAATGATCTCGTTGTCCCAGCGACCTTCCTGAGTGGCTTCCCAGGCTTTCAGATGGGAACGCACGCCGAATTCATCCTGCATCTGACGGCTGATGCCGTTCATCTGCCCCAGCATTTCCGCTGTCAGACCCATCATGTTGGAAGCTTTGGCATAGTGCTTGGAGCCTTCGGGGTTCAGGTCTATGCCGTGGTCCATTTTTACGTGGCCCATGTGTTCAACACCGCCCACTACGAACACATCGCCGTTGCCGGTCATAATGCCTTGAGCAGCTGTGTGCAGAGCCTGCATGGAGGAACCACACAGACGGTTCACAGTTTGCGCAGCCACCGTGCGAGGAATACCCGCCAGCATGGCTGCGTTACGGGCAACGTTCATGCCTTGCTCTTTGGTCTGGTTTACGCAGCCCCAGATCACATCTTCGATATCAGCTGGATTCAGGGCTTCGTTACGTTGCATCAGCGCAACCATCAGCTCGGCAGAGAGCTTCTCGGCGCGCACATTGCGGAACATACCGTTCTTGGAGCGCCCCATAGGGGTACGCACTGCATCAACTATGACCGCGTCTCTTGGATTCAGACTCATTTCTATTGCTCCTAAATTCTTCAAGACTGTGAGTAGAAAGTCTTGCCTTCAGCGGCCATTTTGCGCAGGTTCTCGGTGGGCGCGTACAGCGGGCCGAGATCAGCGTATTTGTCGCACAGGTCAACGAAGTTCTGCAGACCCATTTCCTCGATGTAACGGATCGCACCACCACGGAAGGGAGGGAAGCCAACACCGAAGATCAGGCCCATATCTGCATCTGCCGGGGTTTCAACAATGTTGTCTTCCAGGCAGCGCACCACTTCCAGGCACATAGGAATCATCATACGGGCGATAATGTCGTCCGCTTCAAAATCCTTGCGCTCTACACACACGGGAGCAATCAGCTCGTAAGTGGACTCGTCCACAACCTTCTTGGGCTTGCCGCGCTTGTCAGTTTCGTACTTGTAGAAGCCAATATTGTTCTTCTGGCCGTAACGGTCGTTCTCGAACATCACGTCAACGGCACTCTTGAAGTTACGACCCATACGCTCCGGGAAGCCTTCTGCCATCACACCTTCTGCGTGAACGCCGGTGTCGATGCCGACAACGTCCATCAGGTAGGCAGGGCCCATAGGCCAGCCGAACTTCTCCATCACTTTATCAACCTTCTGGAAGTCAGCACCGTCACGGAGCAGGCCAGCAAAACCGCCGAAGTAAGGGAACAGAACACGGTTAACGAGGAAGCCTGGACAGTCGTTCACAACAACGGGGGTCTTACCCATCTGCTTGGCGTACTTCACAGTCGTAGCGATGGTTTCTTCACTGGACTTCTCACCACGGATCACTTCCACCAGAGGCATCATGTGCACGGGGTTAAAGAAGTGCATGCCGCAGAAATCTTCAGGACGATCAAGGGCTTCCGCCAGCTTGGTGATGGAGATTGTGGAGGTGTTGGAAGTCAGCACAGTACCGGGCTTTACCTGTTTCTCAACGTCTGCGAGAACAGCGTGCTTAACCTTCACGTTTTCAACAACCGCTTCAACCACCACGTCTACGGATTCAAAGTCACCGTAGGACAGGGTTGGCTTGATAGCGTTGAGAACATCACCCATCTTGCCCGCGTCCATCTTCTTGCGATCAACACGCTTAGCCAGCAGCTTTTTAGCTTCGTTCAGACCCAGGTCGATACCGGCCTGATTAATGTCTTTCATGATGATGGGAGTGCCCTTCAGCGCAGACTGGTAGGCGATGCCGCCGCCCATAATGCCCGCACCCAGTACAGCGCCCTGCTCCACCTTACCTGCTTTCTTCTCGAACTCTTTGGCGGTTTTCTTCAGCGCCTGATCGTTCAGGAACAGGCCCACCAGGTTTTGTGCAACGCTGGTCTTCGCCATTTTGGCAAAACCCTTGGCTTCAATGCGAATCGCATCATCGCGCTTCTTGCCTGCGTGCTTCTGGATGGTTTTGATAGCGGTAACAGGAGCCGGGTAGTTAGGGCCAGCCTTGCCAGCGACAAAACCGATAGCGGAGTTGAACGCCATCATCTGCTCCATCATGGGCAGTTTGATGGGGTCGAGTTTTTCCTGTCGCTTAGCTTTGTAGTCCAGCTCGCCGGAACCGGCACGCTTTACTACGTCAATAGCCGCTTCCAGCAGTTTCTCAGGCTCAACAACCGCATCCACAGCACCTGCTTTCAGGGCAGCTTCGGGCTTATTCTCGGAACCCATGCAGATCCACTCGATGGCATTATCACAACCAACCAGACGGCTCAGTCGCACAGTACCGCCGAAACCGGGGAAGATACCCAGCTTCACTTCTGGCAGGCCAACTTTTGCCTTGGTGGACATCACACGGTAGTCCGCCGCCAGACACATCTCAAAACCGCCGCCCAGTGCAATACCATTAATGGCAACAGCGGTAGGAACAGGCAGATCTTCAAAGGCGCTGAAGATAGTGTTGGTGGCAACAGTGCCTTCCACCAGTTCTTCTTCAGGCAGTGCGAACATCTGGGTAAATTCGGTAATGTCAGCACCAACAATGAACACATCCTTGGAACTGGTAACAACAACACCTTTAACCTGCTCATTGCCTTGCAGCGCTTCAGTGGCTTGCTTGAGCTCCTGAAGTGTGGCCTGGTTAAATTTGTTGACTGACTCCCCCTGCAGGTTGAAGTCGAGCTGAGCAATACCATCGTCCAGTAGTTTGACTGTGATGGCGCTACCGTCATAGATCATCAACTTTTCTCCACGCGTTTTGGATACTGGGCCTTTTATAAAAGCTGCCACACAAGGATGCCTCAGCGACAACATACATTCTTATTCATTCGATCTTGTTCTTGGGGTTTAAATCCCCGGCCCATTGAAGTGTAATTCATACGGGCGTTTGAATCAGGCGACACCTTCGGGCAATTCTACCCCAAAGTCAAGATTTATACGTACATGAAGATGCCAGGCGAACGCATTTATACCTATCTGAGGGGCTAAACTATTCCCTCACACACTACCAAGGCACGGCAATAGCTGTTTTTTATTAATAGGAAAAGGTTATTTCTGGAAGGTATGAGGGAAACGCGCAAAATTATGAGGCAAGTCACACATTCCCTGTCATTTTGTTTTAGACTGGAGTCAGATTTCAAGAACGTGACAATAACGAGCCTGAAGGAATCTAAACATGAGTCTGTATCAACACATTCTGGTTGCCATCGACCTGACCGAAGAAGCCGATGCGGTCCTGAAAAAAGCTCGCAGTATTGCCGAAGGCAATAATGCCAAGCTGACCCTTGTTCATGTTGTCGAGCCACTCAGTGTTGCCTATGGCAGCGATATTCCTCTGGATCTCACCACTCTTCAGGATGAGATCACCCAACAGGCCCGGGAGCGGATCTCCCGCCTGGCAGAAAAAATTCATGTTGAGAAAGGCGAGCAGCACGTTGTCTACGGCCGCCCCGAACGGGAAGTTCATCGTATTGCAGAAGAGTCTGATATTGACCTGATTGTTGTTGGCAGTCATGGCCGACATGGTCTGGCACTGGTTCTTGGCTCAACGTCCACCAGTATTCTGCACGGCGCATCCTGTGATGTACTGGCAGTACGCGTAGGTAAACACTAACCTCTAACACCACTTCTACAATGAAAAGAGAGCTGAAGGATCAGCCCACTTTTCACAATACAGCCAAATTTATTGCTATCTCATAGGGTTAAGCCGTTTTTCTGCATTCCCACTTGAAGAGTAAACGACTAGAATCGTCTATTTGTTCTTCACCGGCCCTACGGAATGGCTCAATTTAAAACTCATCTGATTGTTGCTGCAGCCGTGACCGGCAGCCTGTCTGTCACTACTCTTTATGCAGGTCTTGTCAGCCCTGCCACGGCGTTGTCTCTATGGATTCTTGGCACTCTGGGCGGTCTGCTTCCAGATATTGATTCCAAATCCTCCCTGACCCTGCGGTTGTTCAATCTGCTGTTTATGGGGGGCTCCGCAGCGTTTGTTGTTGCCCGCCTTGGTCGGCAGTACCCGCTGTTATGGACGCTAGGTGCCGTTGTCGGAACACTGGCCGCTCTTGCTCTTGTTGTGATTCCTTTGTTTAAAAAGAACATGGTGCACCGGGGAAACTGCCACTCACTACTTGCTGCTCTGTTTACAGCGGTTATTGCATCGATCACATCGCTGGAATTTCTGGAAACGTCTATCCAGACAGCTTATCTGGCAGGTTTATTTGCTGGCGGAGGATTTATCACTCATCTGCTGCTGGATGAGATTTACGCGTTGAAGTTCAAAGATGAGGTGGGGCTGAAGAAGTCGTTTGGCACCGCTATGAAGCTGTTCTCAAAACGCGCGCCTATCTCTTCAGCGGTAATGGCAGTTCTATGCGGATTAGGATTCTGGTGGATGCCTGAGCCAGACTCTCTGACTATTGTACTTCAGAAGCTGGCCCACGCATCCATGCATGCTATGGGGTAACGCTATTCGGAGCGTTACTGCATATCCTCCAGTTCGCTCCAACGCTCCATCTTCTGCTCTAACAATTCATTCAGTTCGGTCAGGCGTGCCAGTGCCGTTTGCACGGTCTCCTGATCCTGCTGATAGAAGCTGTTGGAACCGGTCTCGTCTTCCAGCGCAGCCAGCTCTTCTTCCAGCTTTTCGATCTCACCGGGCAGGGCTTCCAGCTCGCGCTGCAGCTTGTAGCTGAGCTTTTTCTTTTTAACGGGTGCCGGGGCGGGTTCCACTGCTGGAGCGGGCCTGGTTTCCTCTTTGGCTTTCGCTTTATCGGCATCACCAGTTGCTGCTAAGCGGTCGATACTGCCACCCTGGCGCAGCCAGTCCTCAAAGCCGCCTACGTATTCACGAACAACACCTCCACCTTCAAACACCAGTGAGCTGCTTACTACATTATCGAGGAAGTCCCGGTCGTGGCTCACCAGCAGAACCGTACCGGGAAATTCCACCAGAATGCTTTCCAGCAGTTCCAGAGTTTCTACATCAAGGTCGTTGGTGGGTTCGTCAAGCACCAGTACGTTGGCAGGCTTGCTGAACAGGCGGGCCAACAGCAGGCGGTTGCGCTCGCCACCAGACAGTGCCTTCACCGGCACACGGGTACGCTGGGGAGGAAACAGGAAGTCTTCCAGATAACTGATGATATGGCGTTCACGTCCGTTGATGGAGATTTTCTCCCGGCCTTCCGCTACGTTATCAATCACGGTCTTTTCCAGATCGAGCTGGCCGCGCATCTGATCAAAATAGGCCACTTCCATTTTGGTGCCGCGCTTCACATCACCGTTCTGTGGTTGCAGATCACCCAGCAGGATTTTCAACAGCGTGGACTTGCCTACACCGTTAGCACCGATCAGGCCAACCTTATCGCCCCGCATCAGAGTAAAGTCCAGATCCTTCATCAGCAGACCATCACTATAGCCGTGAGTCAGGCCAGTGGCTTCCACCACCAATTTGCCAGAACGCTCTGCTGATTCTACTTTGAAGTCTGCTTTGCCCTGGAGGTTGCGGCGCTCCAGGCGCTCTTCCCGGAGTTTTTTCAGGGCACGCACCCGGCCTTCGTTACGGGTGCGGCGAGCCTTGATGCCCTGACGAATCCACACCTCTTCCTGAGCCAGCTTCTTATCAAACAGCGCGTTCTGGGTCTGTTCCACTTCCAGAGAGTGGGCCTTGCGGGTCAGGTATTCCTCGTAGTTGCACTCCCAGTTGGAGAGCTGGCCACGGTCCAGTTCAATAATGCGGGTAGCGAGGGATTTCAGGAAAGCACGGTCGTGGGTAATAAACAGCAACGCCCCACGGAAATCCTTCATCTGTTTTTCCAGCCAGGCGATAGTAATGATATCCAGATGGTTGGTGGGCTCGTCCAGAAGCAGAACATCAGGGTTGCTCACCAGTGCCCGAGCCAGTTCAACACGACGGCGCCAGCCACCGGACAGCTCGCCCATCGTCTTTTCCGCAGGCAGCTGCAAACGTTCCAGAGTCTGCTCAACCCGCTGTTGAAGCTGCCAGCCATCCATGGCTTCCAGCTTGCTCTGCACCTGCTCGAAGCGACGCATATCAGCATCTGTTTCAATATGGTTGGCGAGGGTGTGCCACTGTGTCAGCAGTTTGCCCACTTTATCCAGGCCACCGGCCACAACGTCGTATACGCTCTGATCATCAGCAACGGGAAGGTCCTGATTCAGCATACCCACTTTGATGCCGTCGTCCCTGCGTATAACGCCATCATCTGGAAGAGTCTGGCCAGAGGCCAGGCGCATCAAGGTGGACTTGCCTGCACCGTTGCGGCCAATTAAACATACCCGTTCACCGGGAGCGATCTGGAAGCTGGCGTGGTCAAGCAGAGGTTTGTCTCCGTAGGCCACGGAGACGTTATCAAAACGTAACAGAGACATGGTTTATATAGGTCAGATAAAAAACTGGAGGAAGAATACCTTTTTAGCGCTAAAAGGTCTTTGTTTTCCCAACTCTTTTACATACAATCTCGTATGTATATTTA
>NZ_SMME01000115.1 GCF_009711465.1 Parendozoicomonas verongulae
CCCGCATATTGCATGACCCGGCTAATAAGAGCCTTGTCTGAATGAATTTTGTACATTAACAGATGTTACTACTGCTCTTTTCGCACTGCAGAATGACTTTTCCAAATTTCAGGCACAATTCCCCCTTTCCCCATTATTTATTTCGTGCCGGGAACAGCATAGTTCCGGTTATTCTGGAACCGGTTTTCTTGCGACCTCCAGGTAAGTCTTTTGGTGAGGAACGCTGCTACTCATATGAATCCTGATTCGTCGTGTATTTCGAGTCAT
>NZ_SMME01000690.1 GCF_009711465.1 Parendozoicomonas verongulae
TGGTTGTTTCCTATACATCTTTTAAATTGACGCTATATACGGTATTCCCTAAAATTGCGCGTCATTTTATTTTTTCTCGTTTCGCGACGAGTGGAACCCTCAAGAGTAGATAGACATGAAAAGAACTTTTCAACCAAGCGTACTGAAGCGTAAGCGTACCCACGGATTCCGTGCTCGTATGGCCACCAAGAATGGTCGTGCCGTTCTGGCTCGTCGTCGTTCCAAGGGCCGTAAGCGCCTGGCAGCCTGATCTTTCAGGGCCTGCCAATGAACTTCGGATTCAGCCCGAGTTTAAGGCTGCTGAAGTCATCTGAGTTCAAACGGGTTTTCGATAAGGCAGATGTTAAGGTTTCCGACAAGAACATTTTGATACTGGCCCGAGAGAACCAGCTGGATATTCCCCGGCTTGGTTTGATCATCGCCAAGAAAAATGTTCGCACCGCGGTATCCAGGAACAGGATTAAACGGGTTATTCGTGAGACATTCCGCCACAGTCAGCACAGCCTTCAGGGACTGGACTACGTTGTTCTGGCACGAAAAGGCCTGGGCGAACTCGATAACAGGCAACTACACAGCCTGCTCGGTAAGCAGTGGTTACGCGCTCAAAAAAAGTCAGGTGCCCGCTCAAGGCTTAAAAACTCTGACAGAGCCCGCCCCCCTGTTGATTAACACTCCTCAGGGGATCGCCAACAGGAGCAGAACATGATGAATCCCATACGTTCGATCGTTCTGTTACTGATTAGAGGATACCAATATGGAGTCAGCCCTCTAATGGCGAACCACTGCCGCTTTTACCCCTCCTGCTCCTCCTATGCCATGGAAGCCATTACCACACACGGCCTCCTCAAAGGCGGATATCTCTCATGCCTGCGTTTACTGCGCTGCAACCCCTGGAATCACGGGGGGTACGACCCTGTGCCCGGCAGTCAGACACATAAGGTATTGAAACAGGCGGACCCGGACACCCCCAACCGTTTCGATGGCCACTAAATCATGGATTTGCAACGTTCCCTCTTAATCGCGGGTCTGGTTGTTGTCGGCTACCTGATGGTGCTGCAATGGAACCAGGACTATAACCAGCCGCCGGCTGTGAGTCAGGTCGCCACCCAGCTCCCTGCCAGCAACAACCCAGACGTCCCTGTCGCACATTCTGCATCTGCTACTACTGATGCTCCTGCTCTGCCAAATGCTCCACAGGCACCAGCCCCAGCAGAAACCCACGCACAACTGGTAACCATTACCACGGATGCCTTGATTCTGACGATTGATACCCGTGGCGGTGATATTGTTCGAGCAGAGCTTCCCAAGTTCCCACGGGTGAAAGGTGAACCAGATCCGTTCACCCTGCTGGAAAACAGCACCAACCGCCTGTTTGTCGCCCAAAGTGGCCTGATCGGCCCTAACGGTCCAGACCGCCTGGGCAAACCTGTTTACAGCGTGGAGAAGACTTCATACAGCCTCGGTAACAACGAGTCCATGAATGTCGATCTGTCCATGAAGACTGAAGACGGTGTGGATATCACCAAACGCTTCACTCTGACCAAGGGCAGCTACCAGGTGGGTGTGGATTACATTGTTCGCAACGCTGGTGACAGTAACTGGAGCGGTAACTTCTACGCCCAGCTGAAGCGTGATAACTCTGCCGACCCAAGCCAGGAGATGAGCAAGTCTTCCGGTATGCGCACCTATCTGGGTGGCGCGGTTCGCAGCAACGCCAAGACTTACGACAAGCGCGCTTTCGACAAATTCAGCTCCGATCCTTTCAATGAGAGTGTTGCAGGTGGTTACGCTGCTGTTGTTCAGCACTACTTTGTGACAGCGTGGGTTCCCAAGCAGGATCAGACCAACAAGTTCCAGACGCGCGTGTTCAATGGAGACAATATCCTGAGCGTGGTTGAACCTCAGGTAACTGTAGCGCCAGGTCAGACTGCACAGATGGGCGCAACACTGTACGCAGGCCCCAAGAACCAGAAGGTTCTGGGTCAGCTGGCACAAGGTCTGGATCTGACTATCGACTACGGCATCCTGTGGTGGTTTGCGAAGCCTCTGTTCCTGCTGCTGAGCTTCCTGCACTCTGTGATTGGTAACTGGGGCTTCAGCATCATCGCCCTGACCATGATCGTGAAAGGCCTGTTCTTCCCGCTGTCTGCGGCCAGCTATCGCTCTATGGCGAAGATGCGCAAAGTCTCTCCAAAGATGCAGGCGCTGAAGGAGAAACATGGCGACGACCGTCAGGCCCTCTCTCAGGACATGATGAAGCTGTACAAGGAAGAGAAGGTCAACCCAATGGGTGGCTGTCTGCCAATCCTTGTTCAGATGCCAGTGTTCATCGCCCTGTACTGGGTGCTGTTGGAATCTGTTGAGCTGCGTCAGGCACCATGGCTGGGCTGGATTCAGGATCTGTCCCAGATGGACCCTTACTTCATCCTGCCACTGATTATGGGTGCGTCCATGTTCGCACAGCAGCTGCTGTCTCCAACGCCTCCAGACCCCATGCAGGCGAAAGTGATGAAGCTGATGCCAGTGATCTTCACCTTCTTCTTCCTGTGGTTCCCGGCCGGTCTGGTACTGTACTGGGTCACTAACAACCTGTTGTCTATCACTCAGCAGTGGTATGTGACCAAGAAGATTGAAGCCGAAGGGTAACCTTTTTATAAGCTTCTCCAAAAAGCGCCCCCCCAAAAGCGAGCCCGAGTGGCTCGCTTTTTTTGTGCTCTTCTTTAGACTACCGGCCTTTCCAGTTCGAATTCAGATTGGCCATGACCACACCTCAAGCGTCCCAACAGCAAGAAACCATCGTTGCTCAGGCCACAGCTCCCGGCAGGGGCAGTGTGGGCATCGTACGGGTATCCGGCCCCAAGGCAGGGGAGATTGCCAGAGCCCTGTTAAAGCAGGATCTCAACCCACGCTATGCCCACTACCTGCCATTTTTCGATCGTAACGGCACTGTGATCGATGAAGGGCTGGCGCTCTATTTTCCCGGCCCTAACTCTTTTACCGGGGAAGATGTGCTGGAGCTTCAGGGGCACGGCGGCCCGGTCATTCTTGATCTGCTGCAGAAGGAGATCACCTCCCATGGTATTCGTCTGGCTCGCCCCGGCGAGTTCTCCGAGCGCGCCTTTTTGAACGATAAGCTCGATCTGGCACAGGCTGAAGCCATTGCCGACCTGATTGACAGCTCTTCCGAAGAAGCCGCCCGCAGTGCTGTACGCTCCTTGCAGGGAGCTTTCTCCAAACGTGTGAATGAATTGGTGGAGGAACTTATCCACCTGCGTATCTATGTAGAAGCGGCTATCGACTTCCCGGAAGAGGAGATCGATTTCCTTTCCGACGGCAAGGTTCGGGGGGATCTGGATGGTGTTATAGACAAGTTATCCACAGTCTTCGCGGAGGCTCGTCAGGGTTCTCTGGTGCGGGATGGAATGACTGTGGTTATCGCCGGACGCCCGAATGCCGGTAAATCCAGCCTTTTGAATGCCTTATCTGGCAGAGACAGTGCCATTGTGACTGATATTGCCGGCACCACCCGGGATGTGCTTCGTGAACATATCCACATTGATGGTATGCCACTGCATATTATCGATACCGCCGGTTTGCGGGACAGTGATGATGTTGTGGAACAAATTGGTGTGAAGCGTGCCTTTGATGAAATAGCACAGGCAGACCTGGTTCTTTTGATGGTGGATAGCACAACCACCGCAGCCACGAATCCCCACCATATCTGGCCCGAGTTTGTGGATCGTTTACCGGCTGGGGAAAAGATTACCGTAATCCGTAACAAGGTGGATCTCTCTGAAGAAGTTGCCGGTGTCACAGAAGGGGAGTTTCCGGTCATTCGCCTTTGTGCCCGCACGGGAAAAGGTGTGGATAACCTGCGCCAGCACTTGAAAACACTGATGGGTTACACGGGGACAACTGAAGGCAGCTTCAGCGCTCGTCGTCGTCATATTGAAGCTTTGGAGCAGGCTCGAGCTTGCTTAAATCAGGGTAAAGAGCAACTCATGGGGATGGGGGCCGGTGAACTTTTGGCTGAGGATCTTCGGCAGGCTCAGCAGGCTTTGGGGGAGATTACTGGAGAGTTCTCCAGTGATGATCTTTTGGGGCGTATATTTTCCAGCTTCTGTATTGGTAAGTGACGCTTAACAGACATGCCCTCACTGTGGGGGCATGTCTGTTAAGCGTCCGGTAACTCACTTCATTATTTCGGAGCAAGGTTCGCAGTCACCAAAAATGTATCGTAGCGTGGCACACCATTATTCATTCCACACACACGTTTTTCCTCCACAACCTCAAGGCCATAATCGTCCTTGAGCCGTTTTCTTGCCAGTGGGCTTGCCAGCACTTTCTGCGTGAGTGTCCCAAGAGGCGGTCGGATGCCGCATTCTCTGAGCCGCTTCACCTCATTATCTACTTTTGTCTTGATGTCATCTGGAAGGCTCTCCGCCTTCCTGTCCTCATACATTAATTTCTGCAGAACACTCATATCCTCTGGCAGAGTGACCTGGCGCAGCTCAAGTTCGCTGTGTATCGCACCAAGATATTCCCGCCCCTGGTGACTTTTCAGGCAGGTAGCCCTTTTCCTAAAGGAATGGTCGGCCTGACAGGTGAACAGCCCCGCAGACGCGGCTATAGCACGACGGACATTATCATCAAGT